>JBLIML010000070.1:0-16759 GCA_047638675.1 Planctomycetota bacterium
ACCGACAGCAACGATTTCTAATATCTGTGGTGTCACCCAATCCATTGAGCCGACTTATCAAAACCTGTTTGTGAAATCGAATCTCTCCGGCGAGTTTACTGTCGTCAATCCTTATCTGGTACACGACCTGAAGGCACTAGATTTATGGGACGACGTTATGGTGAACGATCTTAAATATTTTGATGGCAGTGTGCAGGCAATTGATCGAGTTCCAAATGATCTGAAAAAGCTTTATTCCACTGCATTTGAAATTGATGCGCGCTGGCTGGTTGAAGCAGCATCACGTAGACAGAAATGGATAGACCAGGGGCAGTCCCTGAACCTTTACATGGCCGAACCTGATGGAAAGAAACTCGATAATCTTTACAAGCTGGCCTGGGTTCGTGGATTGAAAACGACATACTATCTGCGCAGTATGGGTGCCACTCATGTAGAAAAGAGCACTATGAGTGATGATCGCGTGAACAAATTGGCAGGCGTTGAAAGAGAAGTAGGCTCAGCAGCACCTCAAGCTTGTGCTATTGATGATCCAGATTGTGAAGCCTGTCAGTAATAAAATGAAACGTATGAATAATAAACTAAGTCAAAACGGGGAAAACTTATGCTAGCAAATTGGGATGATCCAATTCCAGGTCTTCAATCAGTTGAACCTGAAGTGTCTGTGAGTACGCCACAACCTGTAGTCGATAGCACGCTGGCTGCTTTACAGAAAGAAAACGATCCTCAGCTTACAAAGAAAGCAAGTGTGGTTCCTGTTCCTCCTGCTCCTGCGCTGGCACCTGTTAATAAAACGAAGGTAGAAGCCGATCACGGTGCAACTGGCCTCGAAGATGTTGCTTTTGGTGCCGATCGCATCAGTGTAGATGATAAGCAAATGATCAATTGCCGAGCCGACTTAAATCAGCTCGTGCCTTTCAAGTACAAGTGGGCCTGGCAAAAATATCTTGATGGATGTGCTAACCACTGGATGCCACAGGAAGTGAACATGAATGCTGATATCTCTCTGTGGAAAAACCCCACAGGGCTGACTGACGATGAACGTTTAATAATTAAACGCAATTTGGGTTTCTTCGCATCAGCGGATTCCCTGGTTGCAAACAATCTGGTACTGGCAGTGTATCGACACATTACTAACCCTGAGTGTCGTCAATATTTATTGAGGCAGGCCTTTGAAGAGGCCTTGCATACCCACGCCTATCAGTATTGTGTCGAATCCCTGGGGCTGGATGAAGCTGAAGTCTTTAACATGTATCGTGAAGTACCGGCAATTCATGAAAAAGCCTCCTGGGCTATGCGCTTTACCCAGAGCCTCGGGGACCCAAATTTCCATACAGGCACCACCGAAGATGATCAACGCTTGCTGCGTGATCTCATTGCTTTTTACATTATATTTGAAGGCATATTCTTCTATGTCGGTTTTGTACAGGTCCTCTCAATGGGACGTCGTAACAAGATGACCGGATGCGCGGAACAATTTCAATACATCCTGCGTGACGAATCCATGCATATGAATTTTGGCATTGACGTCATTAATCAAATCAAGATTGAAAACCCGCATTTATGGACCCCAGATTTCCAGCAGGAAATTGTCACCATGATCCGCGAGTCCATTGTTCTGGAAACCCGTTATGCTCATGACACCATGCCACGTGGCGTGTTGGGACTGAACGCTAATATGTTCGAGGAATACCTGCAGTTCATCGCTAATCGTCGTTGTGCCCAGATAGGTTTATCCGAACAATATGCCGGCGCGACAAACCCTTTTCCATGGATGAGTGAATTGATGGATTTAAAGAAAGAAAAGAATTTCTTTGAAACCCGTGTCACCGAATACCAAACCGGTGGTGCATTAACCTGGGAATAAAGTATTCATCACCGAAACCGCCTTAGCGGGGAGCCAAGAAGGACCTTGGCCATTGCCTGGTATCTCCAGCCTCTTCTAGATACCAGGCCTTCTTATTCGTAACTCAGCCCCTACGGGGATTGAGTGTTACAAAATAATAATAATTGAGTAATTGGGGGATAGATTCATGGCTCAAATGCCACTGACAGGATTTGATTACATTGAAAATAAAATTAGTCTAGTTGATTGCTATCGTGTCGCACTCGATTTTGGTCTACCTGCCGCGCAACAGGCACTCGAGAATTTTTCCATGTCCTTACCTCAACAAATGCAATCCTCAAAAAACGCAAATTCTCATCCAGACGTTTCTGATTAAATCTTTCTGATTTTAATCTCACATCAGGCAGAACATAAAGTCCTGCTAATTTCAGCTACGGAACACTGCTTAACTTTGTAAGCATCCACTTGCGGCTTGTGCTGAAGTATGTCTGCCAACAAAGTCGACTCATCCTTTTGCAGCCAGCTTATTTCAAGCGCAGCATCCTCAATAAGACTTAACAAAAATGGATCGACAAGACCGCGATCGGCGAGATCTCCAAGATTCAAATAGTTTGCTGGCAATGGTATGGATTTCACCAGTAATAATGAGCGAATTTGCATTTGAATTGCCAGCCAGGCCGCCAGGCTGTCAGATGTAACATCCCAACTGGCCGGAATATCATCATTACTCATAAGCATTTTATAAGGTAACCAAAGTACAATTTTATTATTTGCAAGCGTGCGATGTATTGATTTTATATTGTCTGCCAGATGTAATTCTGGAGTCAGTGCTGCAAGTGAGTGCGCATACTGTTCCATCGCGAGCAATGCCATTTTGTGAGCACAGGCATCGTCAAATCCCAGGCGTTTTTGTGAGTGACGCACGGCATCCGCAAACTTTCCACCACCAGCAACAACAATCACCTTGCTATTCCTGTTTGCAAGCAGCATATCAATCCAGTTTGATAGATAGTGGGAGTCTTGCAAACTCCCGCCTATTTTAATTACCCACATAAGCGTTCAGCATATTATTCATTTGCATCAGATAGGGCTGAATGGATTTTGTTATCCTCAAACAACTTCAACATAGCCGCTGCCTTTTCAAAACATTCCTGATATTCCGACTCCATTTTTGAATCCGCAACTATACCGCCACCAGCCCAGCAACTTACTTTATCCTCTGTGTACACCATAGTACGAATGGCGATATTAGAATCCATATTGCCGTCATAACCGATATACCCAAGTGAGCCACAGTAAATATTTCGCCGGTTTGGCTCCAGCTCCTCGATTATTTCCATTGCCCGTAACTTGGGCGCCCCGGTAATAGAGCCACCTGGGAAGCAACCTCGCAAGAGATCCAAAGCATGCCGACCCGATTTTAGTCGCCCTGTCACTGTACTAACTAAATGATGCACAGTCGCATAACTTTCCAGGGCAAACAATTTTGGTACGGCCACCGAACCCGTTTCACAGTTTTTGCTGATATCATTACGCATCAAATCTACGATCATCAAATTCTCTGCACGATCCTTTTCACTTTCCAATAATTGCTCGGCCAGTGCCTTGTCTTCATTGGCATAGACGGCACGACGAATCGTTCCTTTTATGGGTTTGGTTTCCACGTTACCGTTAGTAACACGTAGAAAACGTTCCGGTGATGAACTCAATATACATGCCTTGGGCGAATTAAAAAAAGCGGCAAACGGTGCCGGATTATTTTCCCGCAATTGCAAATATATATCCCATGGATCTCCTTGCACATCCACGCTGAAGCGTTGAGTAAGATTGACCTGATAACAGTCACCTTCATGTATATAGTGTTTAATTTTATCGAAGCACTTTGCATAGGTGCTCTTATCCATATTTGTCTTTACCGCCGAACAAACCGAAAATTTTTGCTTGCGCGAATCACCTTCCAAATGAAACAAATCACTTAATTCGTTCCATTCCTGCTCAGATCGTTCGTCTCGATCCTGCCCCACCAACCATGATTGTCGTTTGTGATGATCGACAACGACTACCCAGTCGTAGAGTCCAATCGCCATATCCGGGATCGCTAAATCATTTTCAGCGAGGTCTGGTATTGATTCGATACGGCGACCCAGATCATACGCAAAATAGCCCATGGCCCCGCCACAAAAAGGTAAATCAGTGAGATTATGTAGCTTCTTTCCAAGAGATGATTTGATCAGTTCAAAAGGATCCTGTTCTGAGCAACGAACTTTGATGCCGTCATCTATAAATGTCTTGCTACCGTAGGTCGTTAAGGTTTTGTAGGGTCGTGAAGAAATAAAGTCAAATCGACCTCTATCGGTATTCGGATAACCGCTATCGAGAAACATACTCCAGGGCTCAGCAGCGACAGGATCAAAAAGATCAGCTGAGTTACGTCGATAGGGAATTTCTGTCAGCCTCGCGGTCATCTCGTTAATCTCGCTAATTGTGCTACTGAGACAGCCGTCGCGCAATCTGCTGCTTTTTCCAGTTGATTTTCCTCAGCGTTCAACATCTTTCCAATGTCTGTGTACAGATAATTATTTCTTTGGGCCAGTTTAGTCGCAAGAAAGCGACCAACACCAGCACCTATTAAATGTGGTCGATTAACAGGATCGGCGCTTATGACTCTATGCAAAGCCCGACTGATTTGTTGAAGCTGCTCTTCAGCGATGAACTTTGCCAAGTGATGATACCCCTCATTTGCGTCCTCAGGCTTTGCATCACTTCCCAGCATACGCGCCAGGCGACGAACACTGTCCCCTATTTGCTTTTCGCCTCCGTCAGCGGCGGGCATCAAATCATGGCCTTCGCCAAGTTCACCACTAATACGATAAACATCGGCCATCGTGGCAAAGTGCTCCGCGGCAATTGACTGCCACTGACCATATATAGGCACACGATTTACTATGGCCATAATTGGGGTGCGGGCAATACCGGTATAAAGCAATTCATCGTGGCTCATACGTTCCTGATCTGTGTAGCCCTTATTACACACTTTCCCCTCTTTTATGGAGATAAAATCAGTAGTACTGCTTCCTATATCAACCAGTACGCCTTCAATGTTCTGTCTAGCGAGATAACTTGCTGTAGCATGCCAGTTTGCCGATGCCACCTGGTGAAAATGACTATTGGCTTCACTGATTGAAACTAATCCCGGCGAACCGGCATAAACAAGCACTTGCTCATCTTCAAAAATGTTAGAGAACTCTCTTAGCAGAGTGTGAACTCCTCGCTGTCTATCCTCAAATAAATCAGACAGCTCGCCAGTGGTAGTAATTGCATGAAAGAATTCGGATTTAGGTAATCTGGCCTTTATATTTTCTAAAGTTGATAGCAGGCTCTCGAGACCTTGCCATAATGGTGTTGCATGCTGTTCGACCTGTATCACTAATCCATCAGTATCAACAAGCGCCATTTTTAAATGAGCACCACCAATATCCCAGCCAATATATTTATTCTCAGACATGCTCAAAATTCCGACTGCATCATAAACTTTTGGTGATTACCCTCGGGTTTTACCCGGACAGGATAAAGCAGTAAATTGATAGTCAGTTCGGCGATATTTACATCCAACAGCTTAGATAAACCGACGTAAGATTTGGTCAACCTGGGATTTATATCCAGAACAATTGGCCCCGTATCGCTCATTACAACATCAATTCCCACATAGCCACGCAAGCCGGGAATATGCTTCCCGATTTCTCTGGCTAAAGTTTCAAATTCTGCGTGATGTTCGTGCATATCGTTAAGCACAATGCCTTCATTAAAGAATTTACCTTGTTTTAATGTCATTACCTGTCGATTACAGGAAAGAAGCAAGGTTTCATGATCAGCATATACTACGGACAAACTCGCAGGTATACCGGGTATATATCTTTGTTGAAGGTATTGAGAGTTATCCTCAATTTCTTGCATCCAGGATAAAATTTCAGTATTTGTTTCAAAAAAATGACATCTCTCACTGCCGACCCCATCATCTGGTTTAATAACCCAGGCGCCATCACCTGGAATTAATTCTTCATTCAGTTTCTTGCTGAGCGATGCAGGAATACCATTTTTAATCAGGTGCTCGTTCGTCGCATATTTACTTGAAGTCAGGATAACCGCGTCATCATCACAGGCAATAAGCAGACAATCACTTTGTCGGGCCAGTTTATTAAGTCGTAATAATATGCCATCGGTTTCTGGCGCAATGATCCAGACTATATCGGCCATATCCATACAATTTTTCCACTGCAGCCATACATCGTCCGCCTCGGTGATTCTCGCGACAGATTCCGCAACGGCTGACAAGCGATCATCTCTACAAGTAATAATATCGAGACAAGCTATTTGTCTTAAATCCGACAACAATGCCTGAAACATACACTCTGCATCATCCAGTAAAGAAACTGGTAAGTCACTATCACGCATGCCACCGCAAGTGATAAACTCACAGATAAAAATTCTTTTCATTTTTCAGCAATTTTTATCAAAACCATCATGTTAATTATTCCTGTTATCGACCTGCACTCCGGCAACGTTGTTCATGCCTACAAAGGTCAGCGTGAATCCTATGAAAAAATCCGGACGCCATTATGTCATGGATCAGATCCTTTGGTCGTGGTCCCTGCCCTGTTGAGTTTGTACGCCTTCACCACACTGTATATTGCAGATCTGAATGCTATCAAAGATGAAGGGAACAATAACCAGATAATTGGTGAATTGTTACTGCAATATCCAGATATATGTTTCTGGATAGATTCTGGAAAATACAGCTACCCGGGATCTTTTCCTCCAAACCGATTGCGTCATATTATCGGTACGGAAACGGGCATCAGTAAACAAAACTTGCTGAATCAAAGTGCCAATTCAAATCCAGTTTTATCTCTGGATTTTATAGATCAGACGCTTATCGGTGAGAAAGACATTCTGGAAGATTCAGATGCCTGGCCAGATGAAATTATCGTTATGACCTTAAGCCGAGTCGGTAGTGATCAAGGTCCAGATTTAACCCGACTTTTACAAATAAAAGAAAATGCAGCGGGCAAACGAATTTACGCTGCAGGTGGAGTACGTAATGAAGATGATTTGGAACAACTGAAAGCTCAGGGCATCTCTGGTGTGTTAGTAGCCACGTCTTTACATAACGGAAAAATCAGCACAAACGTGCTACGAAAATTTTTCACAACGCAATAATTGTAAATATTCATGGCTTACACTCGTTGGCCAGAATAATTTCTTCCAGAGAGTACATCCCTCTATGTCGCCGGTTTTTTTGCTCCTGGCCTTTCCGGCGTACCCTCATTGCCTTGAATAATTTCTTCTAGAAAGTATATCCCTCTATAAGCCGCTCTTGCGCGTCCTGCGCCCGCGGCATACATTCATTGGCTATAATAATTTCTTCCCAAGAGTACATCCCTCTATAACGCCGGTTTTTTTGCTCCTAGCCTTACCGGCGTACATTACATCCCTGTAAATAAAAAAAACCCCGGCCGAAACCGGGGTGTGTTGCTGCCTGGTTTTAAAACCTGGCGGGGGTCAACTTTTAAACTTATGAGTGAGCCTGGAAGGGATGATCTGCTGCTCCACGCTTGCTCAGTACTTCAGAGGCTTTTGGCTCACCAGCAACTGCACGCTTGATTGACAACTTAACAGCTTCATAGTTGTAATCCTGGATTTTGGCATCATCTTCTGCCAGCCAATGTATGAATACGCCTACAGAGATAAAAATATCATCTGCTTCGTCAGCTGGGATAGTACCGTCCTCTACACAATCCATGACAGCCATGGAAACAGCACGTTGGGCCGGGCCAAACATTTGAACTGCCTGGGTTGCGCCTTTCATGGTTACCTTGTTGAACATAATTGTGTTTGGTTTACATGCCAGGTTAGGCGCTACAACTGCCAACAAGGTGCTAAAACCATCTTTGTTATTGGTTATCGCATTACAAAACGCTGCTTCTGCCGCGCTGCCACGTGGTCCCATAATCAGGTCGATATGAGCAACTTCATTACCGTCACCAACTAATGCCTCACCAACCAATACTTTATCTATAACTGCCATTTTAATGTCTCCTCCAATTACAATTTCTGAATAGTTAGAATCGCTATTTTCCTGTCATTACCTCAACAAGCGGAATAGCCCCCCGTAAGTCGCTAATCTCCAGAGCATCTCTCTGCAGATTGGCAAATTTTTTACCGGTATCGTGAAGTTTTATCTTTCGATACAGGTCAATATTGATTTTTGTCAATCATCAGGTTATTTAATCGAGTCACACCGACAGTTCATACAACAATAAACTAACCGCGGTCAAATCGGCACAGGTACCTGGATTGATGTTTGAGTCTTTTAATTCCTTATCATATTCCAGCAACTCGGATTTCATCCGCGCCGGATTTTTATTATTTTTGAACCGCTCGAACAAGTGAACAGTTCTTTTTTGCACTTCTCTGGCGATATCATCACCAAACTTGCGCCGGATATGTGAATCCGGGTAATTTGCCATGAACGAAAGATAGCAAGCTACGGTTGCCCATTCTACACTATTCCAGCGTTTATCAAACTCAACCAGGCTATTCAGTCCAACTTTATATACATCTTCAAAAGCATGGACGTATTGGCTGGCAATCAGATCACGAGTAGCTGCCTGCTGCATGGCCTCTAACAAACTGATATCTGGACTAAAATTTACGTCATTGTGCTCAACTTTCCCTAAACCACCAGGCTGAGCCAGACGGATACCTTCATATACCTGCTCCGCATCAGCTTGTGTCAGCTGATCCAATGTAAACTTCAGGTCACTTTGTAGAAGAATGCCATTACTATTTGTTTCATATGATTTTATTACCGGGCTAAAGAGCAAGAGCATACCGAGGTTAGTATTACAGCCAACCTTATCTCTGGTTACTTTAACGCTTTGAAGAATCCGCTCCCCGACGCCCAGGCCATCATCACAAAGTATAGGGCTCGTGAGATCCGCACTGAGAACAAAGTCTGTATAGGACATGCCATGGCCATCAGCATATTGGCTAACATTTCCAGGCTTCAGCGCATTGATTTCATTAAGAAAACTATCGCGCACCACCCGCTCCAGACCGGCTCGATCACGATGATTCATTTGTAGTTTTTCAGCTGCTGAGAATATTTAGGGTCTTTAACGCTATCAATGACAAAGCTTGCGCACGACACTCAGGAAAACGACTTATTTAACAATTCCAGGTCGATGCGCCCCGCGTGAAAGGTCTCTCCTGTCCTCAATGAACTGACGGCCACCCTGGCTGGACTGAAAAGCATCGGATCGATCTTATAGAAATCGTAATCTACGGCCTTGAATATATCACCGAAAGGTTGGCCATAATCGGACGATGCACTACTAGGCAGGCTATTGGCAAGCTGTTCAGCGTCTTCAGAACTGGCATCTACAAATAACTGAACTTGTCCGGCAAAAAGGATGGCATCGTTTGTTCGACTCATTGCCTTCAAGAAATCCGGCGATGGTGGGCACATCGGGGCGCTACCGGCGCCATCTATAATACTCTCCAGTGCGAAGCCTAATGCGTGGGCTTTGTGCAAAGCAGTTTCCAATACTCTAGCCACAATCTGCACCGCTCCTGCCAGACTCGATGTCGGAGTCAGAATCAAGCTTAATTTGTCGGCGGGAATGTGACAGCGCTCTGCTATTTCGTCAGCGATTTCAACGGGAGGCAATTTATCAACCTCAATTACTAAAAACGCCTGTTCATATTTATCACGATAACCCAGCTCCTCAAATAAGGGCTCTTTACTGCCCATGGCCCGTCCCGGTCCAGAACCCAGGGCATTAAACGCGCCTTTACCTTTACCGTGAGATAAGCTCCAGCCTGCGTACTGGCTTGCCAAACAGGCGAGCACCGGATTACTGGAATGGACATCAACATGCCAGGACCAATGTTCGAAATTGGTCGACGCCCTAAGTTTTACCTGGCCTAGACCACCCATACAAATTTCGGCGATTTGTCTACCCGCTTCAAGACCGCCTGTCACATCTATACCAGCGTCTATTATTGTTGTTTGGTTCTTCAATTTAGTGACAGACAATCGCAGATCATCAGCATGATCAATAAGCGATTGAACCAAAGCCTGGCTACGGTAATTAAGGCTAGGCATTGCGGATATATTTTCAGTATTCATATTATGGTTGGGGAAGATTAAATCAGGGCTTGTCTGACACAAACCCGTTTACGATAATTTATTCGCTTACCAAAGATCTGGCAAGCTCGAATGCTTTTAAGTGCTCCAGATAAACTGGTTTAGTTGCCTCCTTCATCATCTGAAACAATCCATGGTGTATTCTGTATTTCAAATTACCAATCGCCAGCGCGCCGATACCAACAGCATCGGATTCTGAAAAAGCCAGACGCTTACCCATGTCATTCACATCAATACCTTCTATCCCCGCTGGGGGCACCGCGTTAACATCTGCGGCGACTATCAGACTTTTTGCCTGTGCTATTTGCGCCTGACTAAGTACGCGTATCCCCGCTTTCGCCGCGCCAATGACCACATTAGACTCACCGAGAAATGTCAGTATATCTTCCTCAGTACCGCTAGCCACACCTCGCATATTCACTTTGTAGCGTCCATTATATTCATCGGCAATACGTTGAGCGACGTCGCCGCCTCGATGACTGGTGATATACACATCGGCCTTACAAAGTGAAGCCAGTATCCCGGCACAAATGCCGACGGGGCCTGTTCCACCAAAAATGTGCACTTTTTTGCCTTGTAAATCTTCACCTGATTGCTTTTTTATCCAAAATTCAACAGCCGCAATTACGGCTGCAGCAGTGGTAATGGCGCCACTGGGATCAGCAAAAACAGACACTTCAAATGGCGGCACCATGGCGCTTTTGGCCTGGTTCAGCATGTCTATTGCCAGACCAAATTCACGCCCTCCAATAAAAATCCCGGTGCGTTTTACGCCTGTCGCCCCGCGAGAGAATATCGTATCCTGTGTTAAGGCGTAAACCTCATCCACCGTGACGTTGCTATACGGAATGACGGCGTCGAAATCAGCCTCATAGGCCATGTTGACATCAAAGGGGCTGACATTTTTAGTGGGATTAAATATATGTAATAAATAAGGATCTTTCATTAGAATGTTATTAAAAAAAATTATCAGACAGCGCGGAATACATCTGTCGCTAGTCAGGGATGGATGCGCTTACACCTGTCCGCTCACGCTAATATTAACGTCATTGTTTTGATTTTCCTGTACTTCAACTTTTGCCTGCTCATTTCGTGCCTGACAAATTACTAATTCAAGTTCAGAATTCCCCTGCCAATTACGGCGTACTTCCTTTAATGCCTGATAGGCATCGGTTTCGCTGGCGTAGAGCGCAAAACCCGTTGGCCCCCAGGAACTTTGACCCACGCCCGTTGCAGCCAGTTGGCTAAATTGTGCCAGCACGTTTCCCACAGCCGTACTTGCATATACGCCAGATTGAATCGTCTTGAAGTATTCTCCCATTTGAGCTTGTACTTCCGTTATCGCAGCACCAAATAGTCCACAATCTCGTTCTACAATAGATGGTAAAATTTGCATCACAAGCAAGCGACACAAATTTGCTGATACGATTTCATCCATTTTCGCCAGTTTCCCAAAGGCCTGGCTTTCTTCCTCTCCATGAACTCCCTGGTGCAATTTATCCAGTACCAAAACGACACGCCAACTATCAGGAAAATGTAAATTACTCACTATAGGCGGCATCTCGGTCGCGGCACTCCTGCCAGCATCTACAATAAATCCACCGCTGGCAAAAGCGCCTATGCCGATGCCTGATCGATTTCCGCGATCTAAAATTCTGGCGATGGCTGGCAATGACAGATTGACATCAAAAAGCCTGCTGATGGCTGTACCCACTGCTAACGCCATTTGTGTCCCTGAGCCAAGTCCTGCATGCTCAGGGATGGCCTTATGAATATTCATTTTGAGACCAGAACGAATATTCAAATGCCCCAGCAGGCGTTCGGCATATTTTTGAGCTCTATGAGAGCCCGGACCGCTTATCAACAGCTCAGAGGCATGTATAGCCTCAATATCTGTCGAAATGTCATCTAAACATAGGCCCATGCTGCCAAACAGCCTCCCAAGCCCACCATGCAAATCCAGAAAACCCAGATGCAGTCGACCCGGCGCGCTCACTTTTACGATCCTATTATTCATTTCCGACATAACTACCCCACAATAATTGCTCGATTCCCGATGTCAATTAAGCTCCTGCCTCAATACTACTGCACTCGTTTGCTTTCGGCCAATTTCGTCAGTAAAGAAAAATAAGTCGCTCAGCCTTATTCAAACGAATAAGCCCATACCTGAATAAAACAAAAGATAATTGACCATCACTGGCTAAAATGATACTTAAGTATCAGGGTACTTTTGATTGAAGGCGCAGGCTTTATCTATCCCCATACTACTTTCACATTATTAATAATTCATGCTGCGCTGCAATGGAGTCACCCATGTCTGAAACCATGTTGTTAATCCCTGGCCGTTCTAATAAACAGGGAACCTCGCTCAACAAAGGTAAATTAAAAGAAGAATATCTTCTGGTCACCTCCACTGTGGAAATGAACGAAGAAGATATGCTCAGAATGAAGCTTCAAGATGGTGATAGCGTTAAATTAAGTAACGCTACCGGCGAGTTCACCGCTACCTGTACGAGTAAAAAAGCTCTGGATTTACCAGGCGGCATGATATTCATCGCCTACGGTCCTTCTTCCAGTCGACTTATGGACAGCGATACCGGGGGCAGTGGTATGCCGATCTCAAAGAATATTCAGGTACAAGTGGAGAAGGTCGCAGCGTGATAGTATTACTACAAATACGAAATGGCGGACAACATCATGAGTGAGAATATCAAAGTCATCAAAAATGCCACTTGCACCTTTTGTGGCTGTGTTTGTGACGATATGGAACTCACCGTCGACCTCGATAAAAAGCAAATCACAAAAGCTAAAAATGCCTGTGTTTTGGGACGAGCCTGGTTTGCCGAACACAGCATTCAGGAAGGACCTGCGGCAATGATTGACGGTAAAGAAGTCAGCGTCGAAGAGGCCATCGAAGAGGCCGCACAAGTGTTGACAAAAGCCAGGTTTCCCATCACTTACGGCCTTAGTGATACCACCTGCGAGGCTCAACGTCAGGCGGTAGCCATTACGGACTACATCCGCGGTACCATCGATACCACCACTTCTGTTTGCCATGGCCCCTCTGGCCTGGCTTTCCAGGGTGTGGGTGAAAGCACCATGACGCTTGGTGAAGTGAAAAATCGTGCTGATTTTATTATGTATTGGGGTGGCAATCCGGCCGAATCACACCCACGACATTTCACACGCTACACAGTCACGCCAAAAGGCATGTTTACGCCCAACGGCAAAAAAGACCGGACTGTGGTCCTGGTTGATGTACGAAGAACACTAAGTACGCCTGTCGCTAATATATTTTTGCAGGTGAAACCCGGCAAGGACTTTGAGTTGGCGTGGGCGATGCGGGCATTGGTTAAAGGTCATACCGTCGATGCCTCTATTGAAGAGGAAACGGGGATTTCGCTTGCAACACTCGAAGATCTTGTGGATCGGATGAAAAATTGCAATTACGGCGTATTGTTCATGGGCATGGGGCTGACGATGACGCGGGGACGCCATTTCAATTCTGGCGCGATTATGGCCCTGGCCACAGACCTGAATGAATTTACCCATTTCGTCGCCAAACCCGTTCGAGGGCATGGCAATGTCACGGGCGCGGATAATGTGGTTTCCTGGCAAACGGGTTATCCTTTTGGTGTTAATTTCAGCAAGGGATACCCACGATTTAATCCAGGAGAATTCACCACGGTAGATACACTTTCAAGAGGCGACGCCGATGCCGCGTTAATTATTGCCAGCGATCCCGCCTCGAACTTTCCACAGGCCGCGATTGATCATTTGCACAAAATTCCGGTTATCTCTTTCGATACCAAAGAAACTGAAACAAGCAGACTGGCACACGTCGCCTTTCGCACATCCACCTATGGTATTAACACAGGTGGCACCGTTTATCGAATGGATGATGTACCCATTACCCTACGCCCGGCATTTGAATCGCCTTTCCCATCTGACGAGGATATTCTCACTCCTCTTAAAAAACGGGTGCATGAGTTGGTTGTGGCGAAAAGTAAAACCCGGGGAGCAGGTATAGCTAAAGTGGCAGCACCAATGCAATAAGAAACACTGGCTGAAATCGTGTTAATAACAAGAATAATTAAGGCAGGCGCAAATTTTTAATGACATCTTATATCCGTATCACTAATGGAAAAATATATGACCCTGTTAATGATATTGATGGTGAAATTCAGGACATATGTATTGAAGACGGCAAAATAGTTGCCTCCGTACCGGTCGATGCAAAAAAAGTGGATGCTGCCGGCATGGTCATTATGCCCGGCGGTGTGGATATTCATTGTCACATTGCCGGTCCCAAAGTCAATCTTGCGCGCAAACTCCAACCGGAAGATCATCGTCACGATCCACACCCAGGCACACTTCATACCCGCTCCGGAAGCGGTGGTACCGTTCCCTCCACTTTCGCAACTGGATATCGCTACGCCACATTAGGCTATACCACCGCTATGGAAGCCGCTGTAACGCCAATTGGCGCACGACATACGCTGGAGGAATTGCATGACACACCAGTGATCGACAAAGGTTTTTATGTTCTGCTTGGCAATAACATTTTTCTGCATCAACTACTAAAAGAAGGCCGCAAGGAAGAATTTAAGCATGCGGTTGCGTGGTGGATAAATTCAACCAAAGCCTATACAGCCAAATTGGTGAATCCCGGTGGTGATGAGCCGTGGAAAGGCAAGCGCAATTCCAATGTGGCTGACATTGATGAAAAATCAGATGTCATGGATATTAGTCCTAGGCAGATAATTGAGGCATTTATCGACGCCGTAAGCGATCTTGGTCTGCCCCACCCGCCACACCTTCATTGCAATAACCTTGGACACAGTGGTAATTTCAACACCACGCTTGAATCTATGCGTACAGCAGGTGATCGACGCCTACACCTCGCCCATATCCAGTTTCACAGTTATTCCGGCGAGTTAGGCAAAAACCCGGGCTCCGCGGCTCAGGAGATTGCCGATTACGTCAATAGTCACCCGAATATTTCATGTGATGTGGGACAGGTTATGTTTGGTAAGGCTACTATTATGACGGCCGATGCCCCACTCGCGTATATGCTACGAGGCATTGCCAAAGGCAAATGGGTCAACGCAGACACCGAATGCGAAAGTGGCTGCGGTATTGTACCTTTCAAGTATCAAGAACATGTTTATGTACATGCCTTGCAGTGGGCAATCGGCCTGGAATTATTTCTCTTATCAGAAGACCCCTGGCGCATTATCTTGTCCACCGATCATCCAAATGGTGGCTCGTTCATGAATTACCCGAAGTTGATAAAATTATTAATGGATAGCGCTTTTAGAAAAGAGGAGTTATCGAAGGCAAATCAAAAGGCAATTAACAAGACACTTTTGCCCGATCTTGATCGTGAATATACTTTAAATGAAATTGCGATCATCACTCGCGCCGGGCCGGCCAGATGTCTCGGTCTGCACAACAAAGGCCACCTCGGTGTCGGCGCAGATGCTGATATTACTATCTATGATGATATGGAAGACAAGGAGTTAATGTTTAATGCGCCGCGTTATGTTTTTAAATCGGGGGTTCCTGTGATTTCCAATCATGAATTCTGCGAAGACTATAGCGGCCGCATTCTACATGTAGCACCTGCCTACGATGAAACTATTGTCGAGTCAGTCAGACCTTTTTTCGAAGATTATTATTCGATTGAATTTGACAACTATGCGGTCAACGACAGTTATCTGCACGAACATGAAATCATTCCTACAACAAAATAGAATTTCCTTATCACTGTGATCTATGAACAAGCACTACACGCTAGTTTCGATATGATTACTCCATTAACGATGTGGAAATGCATGTAAATAATGAAAATTAAATCCACCAAAATTGATGACACCTACGCTGAAGCGTTCAAAATGTGGGCCACAAGAATCGTTATTACAGCAGACACAAAGCAATGGGCGATGGCGGCGGCTACTTCTATGACCGGTTTTGCCACCTCGGTCATCGGTTGCAAATGTGAGGCGGGTATTGAAAAAGAAATCTCTCCTGAGCTAAGCCCTGATCGAAGACCCGGCGTCAGCGTTTTGTTATTCGCGATGGATGCCGCCGGTATCGGTAAACGGCTGGTTGAGCGTATCGGCCAGTGCGTTATGACCTGTCCGACGACGGCCTGTTTTAGCGGTCTTGATAGCGAGCAATCCGTCGTAGTCGGTGGTCAATTGCGCTATTTCGGTGATGGTTTTCAAATTAGCAAAAAACTTGCAGACAAACGTCTATGGCGTATCCCGGTGATGGATGGAGAATTTGTTGTCGATGAACGATTTGGTGTGCAAGAAGCAGTGGGCGGCGGCAATCTCATTCTGCTGGGGAAAGACACAAAAACTACTTTGCGCGCCGTTAACGCCGCGGTCAAAGCAATGCGGAATATTAATGATATTATCCTGCCCTTCCCTGATGGTGTCGTTCGCAGCGGCAGTAAAGTGGGTTCTCGTTACAAAGCATTGATGGCCTCTACCAACGATTCGTTTTGCCCGACCTTACGTGGCGTCAATCAAAATTCAGCTTTGGGCGCCGACATTAATTGCGTGTTAGAAATAGTTATCGACGGTCTGGATGAATCGGCAGTTCGCGAGGCCATGCGTGTCGGTATGCAAGCGGCGGCAAAACCCGGTATTAAACGAATATCAGCTGGTAATTACGGGGGCAATCTTGGCCAGTATAAA
>JBLIML010000071.1:0-16691 GCA_047638675.1 Planctomycetota bacterium
TGGAAACTAGAACGTACTCCCGCAAGGGGGAGGAGTCCACACATCGCATGCTTTTGGCGGGAATCCAGAAGGAAAGAAGAATTAAGGAAATATGTTAATCTTGTACTAACTTACTGGTGCGAAATCAAATGTTGAATGAAGCCATTTTCTAACTGGATTCCCGCCAAAAGCACGCGGGAATGACGAGCCTTTGTTTAGCAACTTCAATAAAACTGTTATGTTTCTACCCACAAATTCTACTGAACTCCCTTAAAACCTAATTCTTGATTCAGGATGCCACCTGTTATTTATTGACGAACCTTTCTCGCAAGGTGAATTTTCTTTGCAGTAGTTGTAGGCTAGCTTCTTCACTTACTGAACCGGCTGTCACCAGTTCCCATGTCTCAAACCCTGATTGTTTAGCTCGTTGCAGTAATGAATCGAATAGTTGCTCAGTTTGTTCAGACCAGTAAATCAAATCCACCGGTACAAAATATACTATGCGACGGTCTAGACTTATCGCTTCGAGCACTTCGCTACCTGCATAAAGCGTTTCCAGGCTTGCGATCTTATTGTGGTAGTAATTCAACATCATCGCGCCTTCATCGAAAGCTAAAGCCATGACTTCATTTTTCGCCTGATTTGCCGCCTCAATAAAAGCTGAGCGATTTCGTACTCCACTTAATGCATCAAGATAATGGCTAATTCTGGTTTTATGTCTGGGCGAAAATGCAGCGTGTTTGAGGAATTTATTGGCTATATCCTTGTTGATATTCATGGCTGTCAATAGTGCAAGGTTTATTTGATTTAGCTCATCAACGCTTTTGCTTTTAAGTAAATAAGCAGTATTTGCTTCGATCTCAATATTCGCCGCTTTTGCGGGTCTAGCTATCTGATTCCGCAGCGTCGGAGTTCCTGCTGAAATCTTACCACTGGAACGTGCTTTCGTTACCGCATTAAGAAACTCCTGTACTCTGAGATCAGAGGAATAAACGTCCAATCCCCATTGACTGGCAATGTTGCGCTTATGCATGGCGGCAACCGGATCTTTCAACTCCCCACCCAGGTAGCCAAAGACAATAGTTGAATCAGACGGTGCCCTATTGAGCGTCTCATCGAGATTCTCAGCGATTTGGCCCGCGAGATTCGCGGCGGACTCCACTGGCCTGCTGAGAATGTCGATCGCAGAATTCGCTCGAATGCTAAATTGCCCACTTAGCTCTTCGGAAAGACTGTCGTCCTCTTTGTTGAATTGATTGATAGCCTGGGCGAGCGTTGAAATTTCCTCTATGCGATTGCGAAAGAGGGCTAATGAAGTGATGTTATAGCTCCCTATTTCACTTTCGACACGAAAATTATAAAACTTACCATCTAACACGATGTCTTCAACCCGGTGATAAAGTGATTGTGCTTGCTGCGAGGTCAAGACATCAGACATACGAATGACCGGCAGCGTCTCGTAAGCAGCATAAGAAATGTTACTTGTAATACAAAAAAGAAAAAGGCAATAAAAACCAACTTTAAGCGAAAAAAGGTAACTTGTTTTTCTATTGAGCGATGTCGAAATTTCGCTCATATTTTTCCATCCAGCCCCATCTGATAGTACTTGTGTGTGATAGATTCCTGGTTTTCAAGCAACCAATCAATACCTGGCTCATTATTCATTGCTTTATGAATTGCACTGGCCGTGGCCTTCCGATGAATATCAAACAAAATCTTGTGATCCAGATCATCAGCATCTGCAACCATAGGATTCAACCAGACTGAAACAATAATACCCAGATCATTAGCCAAAGCTTTGGGAATATCACCATTACGTACGGAATCCAGTACACCGTTGGCAATAGCTGCCTGCACGGTTCCCATTAATATATTGGTATAGCGCTCTTTGTTAACAGTGACTTTGCTAACCATAAGTGTTGCTGGCCTTACCATTATGTCTGTATTTAATATCGCCAGCACGCGGGAGTGACCTTTCACCTGATCACCAATAAGATTTGCGAATGCGTTACCCACAGGGCCATCCAAAGCACCAATGACTACTTCTGGTTCAGCTGCTGTTCCCGGTGGACCACCTGCAACCAATGCCTCTCCAACACGTAATACGATTCTTTCACTCATGATCTATTCTTTATCCCTGTAGTTTTTTAATTATCAGAACGGTCTCATGCCAGGTGTGCCTTTCATCGGACCAATGTATCAACTTTCTCTCTGGATAATTGAAACATTATTTGAAACCGCAAAACAAAAAATGACACCCTTCTAAACACGTACAAACCGCAATTGACTTATACAAAGACTCCAACGACTATTCTTTTCCACCTAACTGATCGGCAATATCGTCCAACAAACCCGCATTTTTTTGTTTGGCGTCTTTTTTGGCGGCCTCTGCACTTTCTTTAATTCGTCTCATTTTTTCCATAATCGTATTCGAATTTGCGTAGGCTTTTTCTTCTTCTTCTGCTTCATGTCTAAATTGAGACAAGTCAGCACTCATTTTCTTGCGTAATTGCTCTTCCATTGACTTTTTTTCTTGCATATCTGCCGCGTTAGCACCTTTTGCAGCAACGGCTTTCATCTGCGCCTGCTGAGCGTGAACAATGTCAACGGCGGCTTTGCTGATCTTCTCCTCTGCCTGCTTTATTTCCACAGTAATTGATTCCTGCTGTGACTGGTCCGCTGCGGCCAGCTCATTCTTTAGTTTGGCACGCAGCTCTTCAACTTCCTTCATAGCCGCCTGTTTCGCGGTCTCCGCTTCCTCTTTTGCCTGTCTTACCTCTAACAATGTTGCCTGTATTTTTACTTGTTCTTCTTCCAGCTTCATTCGTTCGGCTTTAAGGATCGCTTCCTGTTCTGCATGGGACTTGTCGTGAGTCATCTTATATTCAGCGATTATCTTGTCTGCCTCGTCCTTAGCTCCCTGACGTCCTCTTTGCGCCTCATCACGTTCGCTTTTAGCTTTCTCCAGTTCTTCATTATTGCGTGCAAATTCTTCGGATAGTTTACGCCGCTCTTCTTCCAACTTTATTTTGGCCGTTTGCTGGATCTTCTTCTCCATCGCCTCTTGTTCCGCGCGCTGTTTTAAGGCCGATTCTTCCATCGCCACTCGAGAAGCTTCTATTTCAGCTTTGAGTTGTTGCGCCTCTTTCAATGCTTTATTCGCTTCTTGTGCTTGCTGCTCACGCATAACCTGCATTTCATTTTTTAAGGCCTCAGCTTCCTCCAACTGTTTATTCACTTCTTCCATCGCTTTTTGGCGAGAGGCTTGCATCTCTTTTTTCAAGGCCGCAGCTTCCTCTAATTGCTGTCGCGACTCTTTTGCTTCTTTTTGGAGAGAAGCTTCCATCTCTTGCCTCATTGCATCGGTTTGCTGCCTGGACTCTTCTGCCTCTCTTTGCAGAGTAGCTTCCATCTCTTTTTTCCTGACCTCGGCATGCCGCCTGGACTCTTCTGCCTCTCTTTGCAAAGCAGCTTCCATCTCTTTTTTCATGGCCTCAGCTTCTTCCATTTGCCTCCCGGCAGCCGCTGCGGCTTCGGCCAATCTCTCCCTTTCTTTCGCTACCATAGACTCAGCGTCCTGCTTCATTTTTTCTATCTTTTCCATCTCCTCCGCATTTCGACTGTATACCTCATCCAGTTTTACCCTTTCCTCCTGCAGACGCTTTTCAGCCGCAATCTTCATCTGATTTACTTTTTCTTCTTCTTGCTGGCGTAGCTTAAGCGATTCTTCTTCGGCCTGTTTTTTCGCCACTTCTATCTTCGCGCGCTCCTCCTGCAACTGCTTTTCTACTTCAGCCTGCGCCTCTTTGACTGACTTATCTGCGCTCAATTTGGCTTTTCCTAGTTTTTCAAGCTCCATGTTAGTCCTGCTGAGTTCAGCTTCCAGTAAGGAGGCTTTTACATCCGGATCAAGGTCCTGGCTTGATAATTCATCCACTACATCCTTCTTTTTAACTGCTTCTTTGCTCGCGGCAGGAGGTGGTGGAGGTGGCGGTGGAGGTGGCGGTGGAGGTGGCGGTGGAGGTGGCGGCGTTACTTCGACGGGTGCTGGTTTCGGTTTAGGTGGTGGTATCTGGGTAACTTCAGATCTATCTGCAGCATCCGGATTGTTGACTATGCCTCCCTCAAGAAAGCACACCTCAAAGCCGCGTTCCGCCAGTAAGAAGGCCCCCGTGGAGCTACGTCCACCGGTGTCGCAATAGACGACATACTTTTTTCCCTGATCCAGCTTATCAACCTGCATACGTAATATATTCAGTGGGATATGCAGGCTATTGGGTATGGCGTGGGAGTCATGTTCTTTCTTGAAACGCACATCCAGCCAAACAGCGCCTGCGTCCACCATGTCTATTGCATCGTCAAATTCGACAGCTTGCAAAGTCGGTTTTTTGATCAGCTCAATAAAATTTTCTTTACTAAGCTGCATCAACACACCATCGGAAGCCATAGTAATGGTGGCATTTCTTATTGATTCAGACACCAGCGCCTCTTCGCCAAAACTGTCTCCCACTCCGAGGGTCGCCAGTTTCATATCCTTCCCACCTGAAGGCGGTGTTCGCAAGACATCGCATTTACCTTCCTGAATGATGTAGTACTTGTCGCCCGGATCGCCCTGTTTTATGACGGTATCGCCGGTCTTGAATTCCACTTCTTCCAGTAACGCAAATAACTGTCCGATATTTGCTGTCGGCATGCGCGAGAAGAGTTCCGATTGCAACATGCGAGTCATCCAGTCAACGTCATCTTCATCATCAAGTTCACTCACTTCCATGTTGTCAGCGCTAGTAGAACCGCCTGCGGACACGGGATCGTCATTTTCCTGCATCACCATCAAACGATCCAATGCGGCTCGCTGGATCTGGAACACAACTGAATCAATTTTTACTTTGGCAGAGAATTGACGAGGTTGTAATTGGGCCATCGCATAAAGTGCACGATCGGTGCCGCTAACAATCGAATTCTGTGGTTGTTTATTCGCGTACAGCTCAATCTCACCTTCAAGTAAATAAAAGGAAAAATTGTCCCTATCCCCCTGTTCGAACAGCGTGCCTTTCTTTTTCAAATTAAGCAGGATACCGCTATTGATAATCTCCGCCTGACCCTGCGATGTTAGGTCACTAATGGGAATGAGCCGGCGAATAAGCTCAACATATTTTTGTTTGTCTTCCGACATGTATTTACACCTTCTAAAAACGGATCAATTCTTTAATTATTTGGGCATATACTTGTATCGTTCTGCCCCCAAAAGTAGCTAATTGTAGTTTCTCCAGCTCATCCGTTCTAGACTGGAAAGCTATTTCCCGGGAGTTTTGAAGAAATGCACAAACACCATATATAGACCGCTTATGATACCTAAAATACCTGAAGACATCTCTATCCCTGACCCGGTTTTGGGAATTACGTCAATCCTTTGCTTCTTTTTGGGTGCTCTATTTATCATTCTCGCCTGCTCATGCATCAAACAAATTAAACCCTGGCGCGCCGGATTTTACGCCCTGATTTCTCTAGTTTTGTTAAGCACAACGGCCATCACCGTGTTATCCGTTCTGAATATTCATAGCTATCAACGCTTTAGCCAGGAAACGAAGGTCGCGGACATCCATTTTTACAGAATAAGTTCACAATTATATCTCGCTGAAATACAACTCAGCGGAAGCGAACACAAGCAACAATTCAGGGTAATGGGTGACCAGTGGCAACTGAGCGCCCGGGTTATAAAATGGCAAGCGCCTTTAACAGTACTTGAATTTGACAGTCTTTACAGGCTTGACAGATTACAGGGACGATACGCCGCCCTAAAGCAGGAACGCTACGCACCTCGTTCTGTTTATTCTCTGAACGTCGATAGCAATCTTGATTTATGGTCACTGATTGAAAAATATAAACATTGGTTGCCCTGGCTTGACGCCTATTATGGTAGCGCCACCTACTTACCGATGGCCAATGACGCCAGCTTTCAGATCAATATGACACAACTTGGTTTATTGGCCAAACCTCTAAATGAAGCGGCTTCTCATGCAGTTGGGAAATGGGATTAGCTCCCGGGTAATCGCAGCGCTTTTATTCTCATATCAATTTA
Source organism: Planctomycetota bacterium (assembly GCA_047638675.1). GTDB lineage: Bacteria > Pseudomonadota > Gammaproteobacteria > Eutrophobiales > Eutrophobiaceae > WLWS01. The sequence continues at coordinate 6,059 of JBLIML010000071.1, forward strand.
ATGGGTATGTCCACCATTACACTCACCCCTGTTTCGTTGGAAAGGTTTTCTGCTTTCACGCCGCCATCAAAGAACTCTGCAATCAGTCGAACAATATACAGGCCCAAACCCAGATGAGGACCCTTATCGGTTTTATCTTGCCGCAGGGAAATCATGGAGTTGAATAATTGATCTTCCATATCCTCTGGCAGCGACGAACCGTAGTTAATCACAGCCATCTGCCAGCTTCGATTATTTTTACTCAGTTTTAACTCTATCGCTTTGCCAGTGCTACTAAAATCTACTGCATTGGCGATCAGTTTATCCAGCATTTGCACAAAAAGATCGGGAGCTATGGTAGTTATTAAACCTTCGTTTAAAAGTTCCAGCTCAAAGATATTGTGGGGATAAGCAAGTCGATAACCCTCCGTACAATTTATTAGCAATTCATTAATATCCGTCGCCTGGATATCGGCACTTTGCATCGCCTGCTCGAGGCGCGTGGCTTCACTCAGACGCGTCAAAATAAGGCTTAACCTTTCCATCCCCTGTTTTGCCCTCTCTACATAGAGCTGAGCTTCTGCTGGAGACTCTGCTACCTCAAATTGCTCGAGAGACGATTGGACAACGGCGATGGGGGTGCGAAATTCATGAGAAAGACGTCCGGCCATATTTTCCAGATAGTGATTGTATTCTCGTAAGCGACCCAACATGACCGCATAGTTTTGCGATACCTCGCCAATCTCGTCATGACTTTCATCTACCTGAAAATCTCCTGCCACACGACCATGTTTATCAATAGCCGCACTGGCTTGTTGACTAAGATGCTTGAGGCGGGACGACAAGCGTGTGGCGAATAGCAACAATAGCGAGGTGACGACAATGAAAATTAAAAGTGTCTTATTAAACAATGACGCTGTAGCGTTGCGCCGTAACATTTGAATACCGCTGCTGCTTTCCTCTACGACGACAACGCCTCGCACTTCATCTTGTATCCATATCGGTGTCGCTGCCGACACGATGACAGCCTTACCATCAGGAGAGGAACGCCAGCGGGTTTCTGTTTTTCCAGACAGTGCCTGTTTGACTTCCTGCCCCTGTAGTCTCGATTTCCCGGCCAGATCATCGCTGACGCGCGTTGATACGGCGGGCAGAATAAGCGAATAAAAGATATTCCGATTCACCTCCGGTAGTATCTTATCCAGCGTACCGCTGCTAGCCAGGACCTGGCCCTGGTTATTCAGTACCCACACACGTCTGTCTTGAACCTGACTTAGCTTGCTCACGATTTGTCTGATCTGTCTAGAGGACTGTAATAATCTGCCAGGCGAGGATGCGGTGTTGTCGCCGGCAGTGCCCACCTCATTCCCATCACTATCAACGGCTATGAAACCAAGGCGATCTCCCGCAAGACTAAGGGGAATGGCAATTTCAAGATTGTATCCCTCCGTCGAAGACTGCCATTCACCACTTATGTTCGTCGCGTATTCTACGTTCTGATATTCATCTCCAAATTCATCCAGAAAAGTTTCGTAGCTGAAAGGCCGTATTTTGCCCGGCGCGGTTGGTGAGAAATAGTAGTGCTTCAATTCGCCATAATGATCCGTCAGCACCAACATTATGTGATCATTATCAATAGAATCCGGCTTATCGACTTTCTGGTAAATAATACTGTCATCCTTTACCTGTATCAGGGCATAAAGTGTTTGCTGATATCGACCTACAATTAATCTGAAGGAAAAGGAGGCAGGTGTCGAAGTTTCTTCTGGCAATTGATAAGTGTCTGACCAGTCAATGTAGGCTTTCCAATCCGGGGTGTAGCCATCAATTTGAATCGCATGCGTCATCTCGTGTACAAAAAGCGTCTCGCCTGGATTGTCGTTTTGGATCTGAAATAAGGCCTCACGTTCATGCAAGGGCCCGGCAATGGCTTTCGCGGCATCGACCAGGGAGGTGTCCAGCGCATCACGCAAATGCCTTTCCTGCTCGCGCAAATTCTCGAAGCCGATGTAGGGGATACCCAGTATGACCACAGACAAAAGCAGTAACTTTGCTCTAATGGTGAACTTGAAGGAAGAATTTGACGTCATGGTTTGTTAGAGGCGATACACTAATGGATACTATTTCTTGTTCCAACGATATCCCATTCCATAAATGGTTTCTATACAATCAAAAGCCGCGTCAACCTGTTCGAATTTTCTCCGCACGCGTTTGATATGAGAGGTGACGGTGCCGTCATCAACGAAAATATTGGCATCCTGCATAAGCTGATCTCGATTCTTGACGTGACCTGGTATTTTCGCAATAGAATGCAACATCCAGAATTCGGTTAAGGTCAAATCTATCCTGTTGTTTTTCCATTCAACACGCATGCTGTTTATATCGATACTCAATTCGCCTACTCGCCGCAATTCGCTTTTGTTTACCTCTGATTGTAATGCTTCAGTGCGACGAAATAATGTAGTCACTCGGGCGAGGACTTGCGCGATGGAAATATTCTTTGTTAAGTAGTCGTCCGCTCCCAATCGCAAACCGGAAATCGTATCCAGATCGGAGTCTCTCGCTGTCAAAAACATGATGGGTAGCGTTGACGACATACTGCGTAACTCCCGACAGAGTTCAAAGCCCCCTTCCACATCATCGCCGAGGCCAATATCAATAATTGCCATGTCCGGTAACTCCTGAGCAAAGGCCTTAAGCGCAACTTCTCGGTCGGCATAACTCTTTACCAGGTAACCCTGTTTTTTCAGGGCGTCGCTATAGTTCTCGCGAATCGCGGCTTCATCCTCAACCAATGCTATCTGTCTCGCCATACTCTTATCCTCATCCTGACTGGATATTAATCATAGGTAAGTTATAAAAAAGGTTCTTTCGCGGAAACTGAGGATAGAATCTCAATAGTTCTATTGAGCTTGCTAAACAAAGGCCCGTCATTCCCGCATACTTTTGGCGGGCATCCAGTTAAACAATAGTAAAAGTCCGTCATTCCCGCATGCTTTTGGCGGGCATCCAGTTAAACAATAGTAAAAGTCCGTCATTCCCGCATGCTTTTGGCGGGCATCCAGTTAAACAATAGTAAAGGTCCGTCATTCCCGCATGCTTTTGGCGGAGAAGTGGTGCATGGAAGCACCGTTTACGGAGCTAAGGATGCAAATCCAGTTAAACAATAGTAAAGGCCCGTCATTCCCGCATGCTTTTGGCGGGAATCTACCCCCGTCATTCCCGCACGCTTTTGGCGGAGAAGTGGTGCATGGAAGCACCGTTTACGGAGCTAAGGATGCAAATCCAGTTAAACAATAGTTTCGTTTAACCATTGGTATCGTACCAATAAGTTAGTACAGGACTCGCATATTTCCATGATTCTCCTTTCCATCTGGATTTCCATCCTTTGGTTCATATGCCGCACGTCCATGTGCCATTACTCCGCCAAAAGCATGCAGGAATGACGCTGATCTTTTACTTACTTTTTAGGCTAACCCTCAAATTATACTGAAGACCTTAAAATAATTGCACCGGGAACACAGAGTTAGTTTTTCTCCGTATGACCATTGAGTCTTCCAGGCACTACTGTAAAGCAATCCGCCTGTGATTAAAGCGTGCAACTGGCAAAAGCCATTTTTTCGCCACAATTGATCGCCGCATCTCCCGCTTTGAACCCTTCCTGCGTCAGATAATCGGTCTTAAATGATAGTCAGGAAATTTAGTAAACCTCAACCTGGAGAAAAAACATGATCAAATACACCTTCCTGATTTTTAGCAGTCTATGTTTATTCAACATCGCTGTATACGCAAACCCGCTGACATCACGCAACACAGCTGCAAATCATAAAGAAGAAACCGGACTTGGCATCGGCGCCATTATCGGTGGTCTGATCGCCGGACCTCCCGGCGCCATCATTGGTGCGGCGGGCGGCGCGTGGTTTGGTAACAAGGAAAAACGCGAAGACATTAAGCTCAGCGATCTGGAGAGGCGACTCATTGAAAAACAGGGAGAGCTTGCCTCATTGGAGAGCGAATTTCAGCAAATGCAAGGACGATTTGGCAATCAACTACACAAGGTCAAAATGGAAAAACGACGTGGAGCACTTGAAGACTTAAGCCGGGGTGTCTCCCTGACAGTCTACTTTCGCACTAATAGTGCTGAATTGGATGCGGAAATTATTCCTCGCATAAATAAACTGGCCAACTTCATAAAAGACTTCCCGGAAATCCAGGTTCAAGTTGATGCCCATGCTGACCGCCGTGGTGATCAAAAATACAACCTTGCTCTTAGCAAACAACGCGCGCAGACGATAAGTCAGGAATTGCTCAAAACCGGTCTTGATAGCAATCGTGTTCACTCTCACGCCTACGGCGAATCCGAAGCACTTTCTGCACTGGGTGATGTGGAGGGTTATGTGTTCGATCGCAGGGTCAATATTCAGCTAACGCTGGATACCGAAATTTAGCCATTCCTAATACTTAAGGAGGGAAAAAATGCGTACTCGTCCATCTTTTTTTAACGCTCTATATCAATGCGTTTGTGAAACTATCCGCGTTGGTTTATTTATCACTGCGCTGTTGACCTGCATTGTATTGACTCTGGTAAATGTTGCACACGCTGAAGTTTCGCATCAAGAAGAACATGGTGACATCCAAACGGTCAAGCATCCAGGCGAGATGACAAGTGGCGGCCTTCTTTTCAAAGCTGATAACGAATACCAACGAGCGCCGATTTTGCACACGGATGTGAGCATCACGATCACGGGAATGATTGCCAGGGCAAAAGTTAAACAGTCTTTCCGTAACCCGACAAATGAATGGAAGGAAGGCGTTTACGTTTTTCCCCTGCCAGAATCAGCGACCGTGGATCAAATGCGTATGCATATTGGCGAGCGAATTATTGAAGGGCAAATAAGAGAAAAGGAGACGGCGAGGAAAGAATATAAGGCGGCGAAAAAGGCAGGTAAGAAAGCCAGTCTTGTTGAACAGGAGCGTCCCAGCATTTTCACAACCTCGCTAGCGAATATTGGCCCGCAAGAAACGATCGTTGTGGAAATCGAATACCAGCAGGTAATCAAATACGACCTTGGCGAATTTAGTCTACGCTTTCCCACGGTCGTCGCTCCTCGATATATCCCGGGCAATACTTACATCGCCGGATTCAGCGGGGATGGATGGGCGAATAATACCGATGAAGTTGCCGACGCCGCCAGAATCACACCACCGGTAAGGCATCCTGATTCTGGAAAAATAAATCCACTTTCAATTCACATTGATCTTGATCCTGGCTTCAAAACGGAAGCTATCAGTAGTCCTTATCATAAAATAAACATTGAACAAGGATCCAAAGTCGGCAACTACACAATCAGTTTGTGCGAAAACACCATGCCTGCCAATCGTGATTTTCTTCTCAACTGGAAAGCTGTGGGCAGCACAACGCCACAAGCGGCTCTGTTCAGGGAAAATAAAAATAATGATGAATATGCATTATTGATGATCTTGCCGCCAAAAAAGCAACAAGACCTCATCCTTAAGCGGGAAATCATCTTTGTCATCGACACCTCTGGCTCGATGGCAGGCACGTCTATCGTACAGGCTAAATCAGCTTTGCAACTGGCATTATCGCGACTCAAATCAGGTGACCGTTTCAATATAATCCAGTTTAATTCTTATACCTCGCAACTTTTCAACGTCCCCGTCGAGCTGACAACTCACTCATTACAACAAGCGCAAAACTATATAAGTGCACTACAGGCCAACGGTGGAACGGAAATGGCTTCGGCAATTCGCGCGGCGCTGAACAATCAATCATCAACACAGGCCTTACGACAAGTCGTGTTTCTCACCGACGGTAGTGTTGGTAATGAAGAGGCCTTGTTCACAGAAATAGAACAACTCCTTGGCAATAGTCGCCTCTTTACCATCGGCATTGGCTCCGCACCCAATTCCCATTTTATGAACCGCGCTGCCAAATTTGGTCGCGGTACACATACCTATATCGGCAATACAAGTGAAGTCCAGGACAAAATGGGCGCGCTTTTCAGCAAACTGGAAAGCCCGGTGCTCAGCAACATCTCGCTTCATTTAAAAAATAAGCAGAGCGCCGAAATCTGGCCGCAACAAATCCCGGATTTATACCTCGGTGAACCCTTGTTAGTTAGTATAAAAAGCACTTCTTTGCCTGATTTTATAGAGGTAAACGGAAACATTGCCGGTGCCAGTTGGAGCAGCTCACTGGCACTGACAGGCGGTAAGGAAAGAGCAGGTGTAAGTGGCCTGTGGGCAAGAAGAAAAATTGCCTCACTGATGGATCAACGCGTACCGGCTTCAGAACAGGCGTCTGTGCGCCTGGCGATCATCGAAACCGCATTGGAGCATCATCTGGTAAGTAAATATACCAGTCTCCTGGCTGTTGATGTCACGCCAACACGTAATCAAGAAGCCCTATTAAGAAAACACGCCCTGCCCGTAAATCTGCCTGCGGGCTGGGAATACAAAAAAGTGTTTGGAACGATGCCAAGGACGGCAACACCGGCAAAGCTGTACCTGTTTATTGGAATATTTTTATTACTCCTCAATTCACTCTTGCGAAAAGTGAAGTCTCATGTTTAAAAAAACCTTCATCACCTTAGTATTGATCCTCCTCCCCTTATGCGGCATGTGGTTTATAGCACAAGGTAGTTATATCCACGCCAAGGCAAATCTTGCACAACTTCTCCTCGAGACAGCCTGGACAGAAACGCTCAATGGCCAAAAGGAGGTGAAACCATGGCCATGGGCAGATACCTGGCCGGTCAGCCGTCTCAGCGTGCCTCGCCTTGGTATTAGTCGCATTGTCCTGGCCGGAGCCAACGGTTCTGCTCTGGCTTTCGGTCCAGGACACCTTTTTAAATCCGCTACACCTGGGGAGCGCGGTAATATTGTTTTCGCAGGTCATCGTGATACGCATTTTGAATTTCTTAAAGACCTGCAGATCGGTGACGCTTTGGAATTACAAACAACGAAGGCAAAAACATTAATATATGAAATCACCGACACCGCGGTTGTTGACGAAGACGATACCGAGTTTCTCGCTTCCGGCGATGAGCAATTACTCACGCTAATCACTTGTTATCCATTCGATGCGATACAGCCAGGTGGCAGACAACGTTACCTGGTCATCGCTAAATATAAATTCTCACGTACCTATACATAAACTAAAAGACTATGCACACCTTACTAAAATCACAATCTGCCGATCCTATGGCTAATTTTCATCTCGCTGACAGGCTTGACCCTCCGTCATTAGCAAACACCGGGATTTCACCTAGATTGAGACAGAAATTATTATCTATGCACGTGACTAGTTTCGACTGGAAACAAGGTGGCTTAAAGACACCGATAAAATTTCTTGATCGAGATAGCATTGAATATTCATTAAACCAGGCTGCAATGCATGATAAAAATGAAGAACGCATGGCCCGTTTGAGTTTGACTAATGGAATGGGGTTGCTGGATCCTGATAACGGTGGGATATACCAGTTCGCCACACAAAACTCTTGGCAACAGTCTCACTACTCAAAAACCATCGCTGCACAGGCAGGTTCGCTGCGTCTTTATGCGCTTGCCCATGCATTGTTACGAGAACACGATTTCCTCAAGACGGCACGCAATATTCGTGACTATTTACGCGAAAAATTATTGACCCCGGAGGGGGTATTTCAATCTCTTCCCTCCCGTACCGTTGTACATATTGATGAGTACAAATCCGGTGATCGACAAAGTCTTGCACAAATTAGTACGCGGGAGAACGGCTGGACAATTGAAGCCTTAGCCACTTTTTATGAATTCAGCGGCGACCCATCAGCACTGGCTATGGCAAAAAATGCTGCGGAATGGATATCGTCAAATCGCAGGGTAAGCGATGGTGGCTTTAAAGCGAATGGCCTCAGTGAGAAATGTTTACAATTGTCGGACAATCTTGCCATGGCAAGAGCCTTTCTACAGATGTACCGGGCAACTACTGATACTCGCTATTTACGATTCGCAGATGATACAGCCAAATTTATTTGTTCGAATTTTTCCAATACCGTTGCCGGATTTAACTCCTACACTGCTAACGTCAGGGACCAATCGATTGCTCCGCAGATAGATGAGAACATTTGCCTTAGCCGCTTTTTGAATCTTCTCTATTATTACACCGATAAAAATGAGTATCTCGAAATGGCGAGACACGGCTTACGTTATCTGGCGATCCCGCAGGTGGCCACTTCACGCATGGAAGAAGCCGGCATCTTGTTGCTTGACGAAGAAATTTCCAGCACACCATTAAAAGTTATTATTATGGCAGACAAAAATGATCGCAAAGCCGCCAAACTCCAGGAAAACGCCTTACGAACCTTTGGTTGGTACAAAGTTATCCATTGGCAAGATGCGAAATCCAACGCCGTGTGAGAAGTAACTAATTTGTTTCAGTAAAACTTCCATTATCGATTCCTGAGCATTGTGCAGTTCTTTTTGCCAATTTCAGGTTCAGTCGAGGCTAAAAACACAATATAATCCGACCTCTTTTTGTCACATAAGTCTAACTGACTAATCACGTCGCATCTAAAGTCGCATCTAAACTTGAGGAAGGAATAATGCCAGAAACATCACTTGTAAAAGAAATTCTCACTAATATCGTCTTCGCCGCTGCCATTTTGCTTATCGGTTTGTGGTTCGCCAAGCGATTAAAAAGCGTACTGACGAGCATTCTCAATAAGCGCAATGTCGATGCCATGCTTTCAACTTTCGTGGGCAGTATTGCTCATGTACTGGTCAGCGCTTTTGTCATTATTGCAGCCCTGGGCGAGCTAGGTATACAGACCACTTCACTGATCGCCATCCTGGGTGCGGCTGGCCTGGCCATCGGTTTATCCCTGCAGGGTTCTCTGTCCAATTTTGCGTCGGGTGTCTTGATTATCGCATTACGCCCTTTCAAGGTAGGCGACTTTATTGAGGCTGGCGGTGCGACCGGGGTCGTTGAAGGTATTCAAATATTTTCCACTCAACTGAGAACTGGTGATAACAAGACTATCATCGTTCCCAACTCAGGTATCACGGGTGGCACTATCACCAACTATTCGACAAAAGATACGCGCCGGGTCGACCTGGTTTTTGGCATTGGCTATAACGATGACATCAAAAAGGCTAAAGCGATCTTGCAAGATATCGTCTCCAGTGATGAGCGTGTGTTGAAAGATCCGGCTCCGGTTGTAGCAGTATCAGAACTGGCTGACAGCAGTGTCAATTTCATTGTTAGACCATGGGTAAATTCTGCAGATTATTGGGGCGTTTACTGGGATTTAACCGAAACGGTAAAAATACGTTTTGATGCGGAGGGGATCAGTATTCCTTACCCACAACAAGATGTTCATATGCACCAGACTGCTTGAGTTGTAAAGAAAAAAGGGGAGCTTTTGAATTCACTCAAAAGCTCCCCCTCACTTGTTCATCCTGGCGGATAAGGCACATAGCCATAACGGCCTTCATGCTCAGGCCAAAAACGATTGGGATGAGCAGGGGCACAATCGATTACGCTCTTCTGGCATAAGGTTTCCCGCCATTCGTATTTGTAAAAATATTTTTGCAGCGCTATCTTCAAGGACTTAAATGTCACTACCTTCGCATAGGAATACTTTTCATCTCCAAATCCTGTGCCTGCCTGTCTTTTTCGTTCTTTATAAACGCTGCTCTCTTCGACTCTGTCAGAAGAAGACTCCAGTTCAGACGGCATATCTGCACGCCCTATAGCTCGTGGTGCATTCTTTTTCAGGTAGTCTCGATGTTGCGGCTTTTCATGAAAGGCTGCGAGCGCGATAACGCCCATGGCAGAATGATCCTGCCATGCACCTGCATAGGAATCTTCGGCGTCCGTAAAGAAAAACTGATTGGCCTTCATGTTACTGGTGCGCCATCCATCATAAGTGGCTGTTTGCCAGGGAGCGAGAATATACATACGTTCGCTGTGTGACAGCGCCGATTTTTGCCCGCTAATGATATTACGACCATCAACAGCAATAACCAGACCTACACGGCGGTTGCTGTTGTTGCGTACCTGGATTGCGTAATTCTCACCGAACACCGCCTCCAGGTAAGCGCGATGCGTGTTGTTGGCAACATGCCTGTCAACATCGTAGATCGGGAAAATGCGACCATCGTCCGCGACAATTGACATCTCTATTGCAGAGGATCGTATTGGGCTTGTTGCTGGTGCGAGAATTGGGAACAGCGAAAGTGCACATAGCAAGTAGATAGTTCGACAGGTCATTTTACTTCTCCAGTTTTGGGTGATTTGCTAATTAAACGTGGAGAAAGGTGATCGGGGTTAAAATGGGTGCAATTATTTTGCCTGGCCTGGAGTCGGTCGAACCTGGAGGTTTATATCCGGACACTTTTCAGGCTAGTTTCCACGGTCTCCGTGGGAATCCATATCGAATTTACGTCGCACGCATCCCTAATCACCGTCTGCATTCCCACGCGGAGCATGGGAACGAGCTTGCCGCGCTGGTTTCCACGGTCTCCGTGGGAATTCATATCGGATTTACGTCGGAAGCATCCCTAATCAACGTCTGCATTCCCACGCGGAGCATGGGAACGAGCTTGCCGCGCTGGTTCCCACGGTCTCCGTGGGAATTCATATCGGATTTACGTC
>JBLIML010000072.1:0-16506 GCA_047638675.1 Planctomycetota bacterium
GTCATTTTAACCTTGTTATTGTCTACAACGGTAAACTCCATATCAATTGAAGGTGTAGTAAATAATAATTTTTGGTCTGTTAATTCTTCTGACGAGCGGGCATATCTATTATTTACAGTAAAGTATTCCTGCTGCGTCTCAACAAATTTAGCATATGTGTTGGCCAGAATATCGCAACCATATTCCTTTTGGAAATTCCCGTAGACGTAATAATAAAATAACGATAGCCCGAAAAACATCACTAACAATCCTAGCTCGTCAGTATTGGCTCCCTGCATGGTTCGATGGCCATTTTTCGCAACCCATAAGTAGGCACCGACCCATATTAAAAAAGCAAGCAAAATGCTCCACCAGATAAAGCCAGTGAACATCATGATAAAAAAGGAAGCAGTCCCTGCTATTCCACCGCTGACAAAACCCATAGCAATCTCGCTTGTGTGTAAATGAATATAACCTGTGTTACTGATTTCATCCTAAAGTGATGATGACTTGAACACAATGACTGGGAAAGGTTGAAGGTAGTAAAAAAACTGGAAGCGTAGATAATAAGGTCAGATATCATATTTCAGATATCGGATAGGCGATAATCTCAGAAACTAATTTTTAATAAGGCGGGAGTAAGCGCCTGAATCCATGCGCCAGCACCCACACCATAAAAAACGCATTTCTGATCAAGAGACGAACAGGATCCATCCATTGTGTTGTTCCATGGTTTTTAGTCCATTTAACGGCTGCTAGATCCTCGCAAAGTAAATGAAGATATTTTTTATCTCTTGGCCAATCTTTTAAATTTTCCAGCCAATCTTCCGGGATTCCTGCCTTTCCCACATTAGCGCCGACAATTCCGCCAATAATTGCGGCGACAGTATCCGTATCGCCACCACAGGCAATGGCCTCTGTAATAGCTTGCTCATAATTATTGTTTTGTCGTAGAACAATTTGAATTACTACAGGCAAGGTATGGTAAATATAGCCGCTGACACCTTTGGCTTGATTGTGTTGCTGACAAAATTCTTGTGCCGTCTCATTTTGATTCGCACTATTAATAGCGTCATCGACGAGCTGCTTTAGCGTTTCATCATCTGCAATGATTGCTTCTAGCCCTTCCCTACAGTTATCTGATGTTAATGGCTTACCTTGCGTATTCCTGGCTGCCATTTCTGCCACTATCATTGCGCCCTTTACGGCTTTTGGATCCGTATGAGTAATACGCGTGTTAATCAGGACACGTTCTTCTCGCAATGGTTTATCGTCGTAATAAAAAACCCCTAATAAAGCACTACGCATGGCAGGACCATTGCCCGCACTAAAGACACCGCTTTTATCAGCAGGTATAAACAACAATAGTTTTAAACAGGCTTTTAAAGTGGCCATACCAATTCCAGCCGGCAAACCTAAGAACCAGAACCGTAATGACCAGGAGAGATTACTTATAAATTCTTTCGTATCATTAGCGCCATGAATCAGTGCATGTGCCACTATGCAGGTATGTTCAGTATCATCAGATAACATCCCTTTGCCAAAAAGAAAGCGATGTTGTAAAGGGAAAGGGTTCAATTTTTTTATTCGCCTGGCAGAAATACCTTCAAAGGGTAGTCCGATCGCATCACCCACGGCAGTACCAAACAGGCAACCCTGCAAGGCCTCAAAATGGTAAAGTTCAGGCGTTATTGCTTCTGATGTTTGCTCAAGTGCTTCGCAGTAAAGTTCGACTTCTTCTTGCTTAAAATAAAAGTTATAACTGTGTCGATAATTTTTGTCATGACGATGGTGGCTTGAAATTAAAAAAGGAGACCACTTTTCACTTTCGACAGGCGAGGCTTCAAAACGGTATGGTTCCTCACCATCTTCGTGTTCGAAAAGCTTCATCTCGATGCCTGCCGGTAAAGTCACCTCTTCTGATTGTGAGTATGGAGCCGCAAACCAGATATAACACGTTGTTTCAAATGACTTTGAAATACGTATCAGGCTTTTTTTGGGTTCAGGTTTATCCATTCAGATTAGTATATTGCAATGGCCGCTGTTAGATAACAACTAATAATCAGACTACAATGTAAGATTGGACAGCTTTAGTTATATATTTCTATAATTGAACGATATTCTATTCTTCGAGGAAGTCATCATTAAATGAAGCCTGTTCTAACACCCTTATTGAAATGCTCGCATTTAAAACAAAAAGGATTCGGTGAGTCCTTTGTATTCCCCGCAATAATCTGTTTGGCAATTTCCCTTTATTTGTTAATTCCCGGAATTACTAAACTGTTTAAGGGTGGCTTGACTCTCCCCGCTATTTCTATCGCTATTATTGCGGGGCTGTGCAGCCTCTGGCTCGCATCACAAATATTGGGAGATTATCAAAATCTTTCTATTATTATTGTATTCGCCATTGTCTGGACGGCGGCCGGAAGTTGGATTGTTGAACAAATTGGCAATGTTCTCATACTAAATAGTCAGTTTCTTGCAGTCTTAATCCCAGGTTCATATTTTTTGATACACGCCATCATCCTGACTGTCGTTAATCTGCTTCAAAAGAAAGTCAATTCGAATCGCGACTGAATTCCCGTGAACACAGAGAAAATATTTTACTTTTTTCTTCTGGGAACCTCGCCAGCTATAGCGATTGACGCTAGCCTTAAGATAATATCCCCTGATTTTATCGCTAATCTTCTTGGGACGAATATTTATTATGCATGGGACATCTATATCAAAGCTTGTTGCGCGCTATGGGTGATACTTATTCTTTTTATCGCAATAGATTTTGTTTATTTTTCTATTATAGAAAAGTATTTCTTAAAGAAAAACAAAATTACTGTTAACAATGACATGGAATACGTATTGCCTGAGCGCCATAAGAACCTGATTTTGGCGAAGGAAAATTTTTCAATTAGTTTGAGTTTTAACAGTAATACGACCGGGATTGCTGAGATCAGGGAAAACGACGGGATTGTGAAGTTTAATGTTAAAAAAGATGCTGAAGACAATATAGAGCAGGAACTGAAGGATTATTTCAGAAAGCATTTCAATAGAACCATTATTGTTGAAGCTAGTGAGTCTGAAACTTATGGGCGATGGGAAAGAACGATTATCTTTAATTAATATATAGCGCGGATAAATCATGCCCAGGAGTAATGCGAAGTATCCATACCAGTTTAAAGTGATGCAAGGTCTTAATGATTTGGCACTCAGTCTTTTTGGTGTGACGAGTGAAGTGGATGTCTTTATTATAAAACTTGATGATTCAGGGGAGATGGTGAGCACATTAAACTCAAAAGAAAACCCTGATTTTAATTTTTGGGAGGACTGGGAAGAAAATAAAGACTTTGAATCCTTTCTGTTTCTTGATGTGATTGATAGTGGCGAATATGTTTACATCAAATGGAAAAATGTTTCAAAAAAACATATGGAAACATTACTTAATATAGAATTTACAGATAAAGATTTTATTTCTTCTGTTGGCCATGACATTACGAGCTATCCGGAAAGACACAGTGTCATGTTTTAGGGTTGTTAATTGCTATTTTGGCGAGTTACATTTCATAAGTCAGTAAAATCCTGGCGATATCCGTATTAAATATCACGCAAACGCAGTCTATTCTTCTTTAGAATTTTCAACTTTTCTTTTATGTTCCTCGTGCCATGCGTCCGCCTCATCAGACTTTTCTTTGGCCCATCTCTCCAATTGTCGTGCAAAAAAATAGGTGAACACGATCATCCCCACGGATATACCAATAGCTGAATAAGCTTGACTCCAGGGCATGCGCTCATAATAAGCGAACGAACAGGAAGCCGCTCCATAGACGGTAAAAATTACATATGAATTCAGCTCAAGATTGTCGTGGACACTCATTATTTTGTTATTATACTTGAAATTCTCAATGTGCCTACCAGGCATTAGATCCCATATAACTGTAGTTTCTACTTCTTCTACAAATGATGACATCACGAGCTATTCAGAAAGTCACAGTGTCATGTTTTAGGATTTTTGTCGCTATTTTGGCTGCTTACAATTTATAAGCCCGTAATGCCTTCGCGATATCTGTGTTAAATTCAATATGGTAATAATCAATGGCTTTTACCTGCGTACCAATGATGTTTCTTATCTTTGGTACAACAGCGAAATATTGCTGATATAGGGACTGATAAAAGTCACTATCTTTATAACCCTCACTTTCCCTCCATTCATCATAACCTCGTGCCTCTTCAAAACCCTGGCAAGTATCGATGACTAAGTTCAGCCAAAGAACAGGATTGGCTATATTAAGATCATTGTATTCATCAAAGATTATAATAATTAACGTGATGTCACCTGCTTCCAGTTGGATCTCCTTCATTAACTCTTGAGCTAACTCAGGCCTCTCTGCCGATACAGTGAGAGATAATTGTTTATCATTATAACAATTCGCTATTTGCTCAATTGCTTCTTTATTAGACATAGAAAGACCAGATAATCAAACGATTAATTCTCGATATAGGGGGCAACTTTGAACGGAATATTCACCCCGCCGGTAATAATATCACCGGTATCCGGGCCGTGATAAACGTGGATATTGAAGCTTTGGTGATCGTAACTATAAAAGGCAGAGTATTCGAACCAGAACCCCAGATCATTTCTGCTTATTCTTCTGTCGTCTACTTGCCAGCCTGTAGGGCTATCTGGACAATAATTGTTTTTATTGCATTCTTCGTGAATAAGTTCAGCTGCATCGATTGCATCATCCAGGGCAGCTTCGTATGTCCAGTGTGCAATAATGAGTATCAAGAAAAAGAAAGCAATAGTCAGGAGCGGCCTGATTAGATAATACTTCCTTTTTTTAAACTTAATACATTTTGCAATGATAGAAATAACACTAACAATAACTGGAATAACAAATAATCCGGCCAGAAATACCAGGGAAGCGCCGTTGTTTGTTAATAACAGAATGCATAATAGAAACAAGGGTGGAATTATTTGAAATAGCCAGTGCTTTATGTCTGGCACGTCTTCTGCATTAGCTTGTTCCATAATTACTTACCGTAAACCTGTCGATAATTCCAATTCGTTAACTTGCATCCCTCTTTATTCAGTGCCAGATCATCATGAATGAGGGAGATTAATCAGGTATCAAGTCAAGTTCCACCAACTTTCGAAGTATCTCACTTTTTCCGGTGGCTTTGGCTAATTCCTCTTTTATGACAACCGCCATTTTTGTATATTTATCGGAAGGTGGCCAGAGTGGCGAGTTGGGACAGGATTCTGTGTCCCAATGGATCCCGACTTTATGGCCTTTTTCACATAAGTACAGATCAACCTCAATTCCTTCGCCCGAACGTTCAGCCGGATTTAGTTCACCTGCATCTAGAAGGCAACTATTACAAACTACTGTTTTTCCAAATTCGCCTCCAGCCATAATTTTCCTTTAAATCAGTCTGCTAATTATGAATTTGTCTCATCTCAATATAGTCAAAAAATATAAAATATTGCAAGGTAAGACCGGACACCGCTTATAGGTGTTCAAAAGTATATTTTTATCATCCCTTGTATGGATTGTTCAGTCACGCCTTTTAAACCAAATTTATTACGCCAGTATGCATACTCAATACCGGCAAATATTTTACCTGGAACAGCGAAAACATTTCCTATATCAAGTAGTAGCTGTGGTTTTGCCAATAGGTAGGTTTTACCCCCTGAGCTTCTACCGTCGACCAGGTCAAAAAAGCCGCTAAACTCTAGTTTAAGTTCGCCAATGTGAAACGGCACACTCCAGGACGGTGTAATTTGTATCCCAACTGTTCTTACGTCATCTGATTTTCTCGCCAGGACGCCCAGGTTGAAAAAACCATCACCGGGTACGGCGAAACTCATCTCTACTCCAAGTAAATAAGCCTTGAAAGGATCGTCCTTTGGATCATTACCTGCGTTTATGCCAGCGAGAAATGAAAAATCTCTTATTATTCCAATAGAGAAATCTTCGTTGGTTAATTTATTCAAACTCAAACCGGAATACCATTCTCCATAAAGCTCTGTACCGAAGTCATCACGTTGAGTAACATCAACAAAAGTAAAATTTTTACCATAGCGCCAACTATTTGTATGTTCTATCCTGAAAAGACTACGCTTGTTAGAGCCCAACTCAAAACCACTGCCATGTAAGAATTGAATGTTTGTCGTTGTCCACTCAAAAAAGTCATCTGCCAATAAGGGATTAGAAAAGGCAATCAGTACAAAGTATTTAATAATGTTCGACATAAAAAGGAATTAGTATTTATATATTAAAATAAAAATTGCAGTGTCGGATCTCGTAAATTTACAGCAAAAGAATGAGCACGCCACCAACAATAAATACGGTGCCGCCAATCTCAGCTTTGTTGATGCGTTCGTGAAAAATAAGCCATGAAGTCAACAAAGTAAAAACTAACTCAATTTGCCTAAGAGCGCGGACATGCGCCGCATTCTCTAAGGTCATCGCCGTAAACCAGCCAACGCTTCCGAGCATGCCAGCAATACCTACCAGCATGGCTTTGTTACGATTGCCCCAGACGACCGTCAGCTGACCTTTTTCTTTAAAAACCAGATAACCCGTCACTATCGTCGTTTGAATAGTAAGCGCGACTACCAGGGTTGCCGCTGCTGGCAATAGAGCGCCCCTCCCCTCTAGAGCAAGTGCTGCGCCTCGATAAGAAACCGCTGCAAGTCCCAACAATGCCGCCGAACTCAAACCAAACAAAGCGGCCTTCTGGGTCCAGGAAAACAGAATGTCTTTGAGACCGGTGCCAGATTTAGCACTCGATAACATGAATACGCCGATCAGACTAACAAAAATGGCGATTAAAGCCTGGCCGGAAATCACCTCCCCCAAAAGGATTACGGTAAAGATGGCCGTCTGCAATGTCTCGGTTTTGGCGTATGCTGTGCCAACAGCGAACCCGCGTATTGAAAAAGCACGCAGCAAAGTCATCATTGCCAGGATTTGGGCTAAACCACCTACAAAGGCATAGATCCAAAAAGCCCAGCTCCAGTTCAGCTCATCCTTTATGACCGACCGCAGTACAAACCAATAGATGATCGCAAAAGGAAGACCAAAGGCAAATCGGGTGTACGCCGCGCCCGTTGTCGAGAGCACACTGTTGAGTGATTTTTGTAAGCCGTTGCGCAGATTTTGAAAAAAAGCCGCTGCAATGGTGAACAGGATCCAGGGTTCCATAAGTCTTTAAAAAACTATATCCGGTCTCGTATTCCAACACTTGTGCACGCCTTAGTGAATATCTACTTATCGTTTGACGGCATCGAGGAGCAAATGCGATCGGGGTAGGCCTGGCTTGATAGCGCAAGTATGCTTACGAACTAGTTCAATATTTTTTTGGCACAAATGTCTGTTGATGCATAGCCGAGCGTTTATAATCTTTTCCTTCTGTCAGTTGAGGAATTTTCGGCACAACAGGCTTTAAATCCTTATACGGGATCATATCCAGTAGGTGTGATATGCAATTCAGATGGGCACGTTTCTTATCATCTGAGGGAACAACATACCAGGGCGCCTGTGGGATATCAGTATTGAAAAACATTTCATCCTTGCTCATTGAGTATTCGGTCCATCTCGACCTGGATTCGATGTCCATGGAACTCAGTTTCCAGATTTTGTGACGCTCCAAAGCACGTGCCTGGAAGCGCCTTTCCTGCTCCTCGTTACTGACGGAGAACCAGTATTTAATGAGGATGATTCCTGAGCGCACCAACGCACTTTCGAATTCCGGGCAGAAACGCAAAAACTCTTTATGTTCTTCCGCAGTACAAAAACCCATCACCTTTTCTACCCCGGCGCGGTTATACCAGCTCCGGTCTAATAATACGATCTCACCCGCTGCTGGTAGATGCCCGATATAACGTTGAAAATACCACTGCGATTTTTCCCGCTCCGTGGGTGCGGGCAAGGCAACTATATTGCAGAACCGGGGGTTCAAGTGTTGGATCATACGCTTGATGACCCCACCCTTACCGGCTGCATCACGACCCTCAAATATAATCACCACTCTAAGCCCTTCCTTCCTTACCCATTCCTGTAGCTTGACCAGCTCTACCTGGAGCCGAAACAACTCTTTCTCGTAAACCTTTTTCGGCAGCTTCTTCTCTTTCTCGCCCCTCAGTCTGGGATCATTCTCATGGTAGGCATCCACTTTACTCGTTATATCTTTGCTGGATTTGGTAGGTTTTATCTTAGTCATGTTATTCTTCTGCCTGTTGTCGTGATTCAGTTTTGAACTCTACTACTTATAAAATTACCGGGGTAACTATATTAGTGGGGGGATGCGAGACCTGCCCCAGCGAGGGCAACGCAACATCGTCGCTTGCTAACCACGACACCAGAGCTTTAATATACTAAATATGTCCAAGATCGAGTAAGTAAATTCCACCATCATTTCCTCGCATCAAAAATTAATCACTAATTCATAGGAAAAAAACAATGATAAAACTATACGGATTTCCAGTTAGTAACTATTTCAACATGGTGAAGTGGGCCCTTCTGGAAAAGGGCATCGAATTCGAAGAAGTTCACGCAATGCCGAACCAGGAGTCCGATTTTACTGCCAAAAGCCCGATGGGCAAGGTCCCCTGTATAGAGGTCGAAGGAGGATTTCTATCCGAGACGGGTGTTATTCTTGACTACCTGGAAGAGACCTACCCCACTACACCGCTTTATCCTTCGGATCCTTATTCGCGCGCCAAAGTCAGAGAAATCATGCGTTGTTGTGAACTATACATTGAGCTCAATGCTCGTCGCCATTATTCCCATCTCTTCTTTGGCGAGGCGATCAACGAGGCTGCCGTGGCAGAAGTCAAACCTGTCCTGGAGAAAGGCCTTCGTTCGCTTAATCAACTTGCCAAATTCGACCCTTATATTACCGGGGCACAATTTACTTACGCGGACATTATTGCCTACCATTCTTTTGCGTACCCCGCGAGCGTCGCACAAAAATTCTATGACCTGGATATTATCGCTGAAATGCCGGGTTTGAAGGAGTCACGTGAAGTCGTTGCCGCTCGTGAGCATTGTCAGAAAGTTGATAATGCATGGCAGACCGCGCTGGCTGAATTCCAGGCAGCTTCCGGGTAGGATTCCGGGGGACAGTTTATTTATACACTCACATTGTCAGTTTTCACATTTAAGCTCTGCGAGCATTGTGAGAACTGAGCTTGTGAATGCACAGTGTTCTACGTGGACACAATTGTCGATTTCAATTATTGGCTGTCGAGCACAGCGGTTGCAGTGATCTCTACCATATACCCTGGGAAAGCAAGAGATTCTATTCCCAGTAGCGTATTCGCCGGCAGGTGCTCTGAATCAAAAAACTGTTTCATCGCGGCACTGTAGGCAGGTAATTTGTCAGAACTATAATCAACTATGTAGATCTCCAGGCGCGCAATGTTTTGCATTGTCGCTCCTACTTCTGCGAGGGCGGTTTTTATATTGGTTAAAGCTTGCACCATCTGTTTTTCAAGATCGTCCCCGCCGACGATATTACCGGATAGATCGCGTGCAACCTGCCCCGAAACATAAATGGTATTCGTATTCCTGGAGACGACAAGGGGGGAAAAACTGTGCTCGACTGTGGGCGATAACGTTTTTGGATGAACGTAGATCAAATTGTCCCCAGCCAATGCGAGTGGCACGGGTGATAAAAAAAGCGCCAGGCATCTAAAAATCAAGGAATTGAAAATTGCCTTGTACTTCTCGACATCAATCTTTACAGGTTTCATTCTTCGGCTCCTAATTTCCACTTTATCTACTTAAAACTTGATATTAAAGCATAAGCAGTGCCTGACCCAATGTTATGTGTGCGTGAGATCCAGAGACCGTTTACTTAATTCCCAACTCCTTACACTGACTCGTTCAATAATGAAGTAAACTGTCCCCGAATCGTCTGAAATGCAACACTAACCAGGAGCAAAGCCCATGCAAAAACTCACACATTGCTTAACCGCCGCGCTGCTCGCCTTCTGGATGGCCACCAGCCCTCTAGCCGAGACACCAGCTGAGGACGAATTGATCCCTCTGCTGGACGCGGTCACCACTACGCAACAACCAGCAGATTACCGGCTCAACTACGGCCCTGGCGTTTTTCAATTCGGCGATCTGCGACTACCGGAGGGTGAGGGTCCGCACCCTGTTGTGGTGTTGGTCCACGGTGGCTGCTGGACGGCGAAGTACGGTCTGCACCTGATGGATGCGATGGCGGAACGCCTGACCGAGCTGGGTTTCGCCACCTGGAATCCCGAGTTTCGCCGGGTCGGTATGAATGGCGGCGAGTGGCAGGACATTTTCAAAGATGTGGTGATGGCCACCCACTACGTCGATAATCTCGCCAGTCGCTTCAATCTCGATACGGAGAACGTCATTCTCACCGGACACTCTTCCGGTGCCCACCTGGTCTTGTGGCTGGCCCATCAAGAGGAACTTATTAATAAGCATAATTCAATGAAAGTGAAGGCGGTCTTATCGCTTGCGCCATTGACGGATCTCACCGACGTAGCCAAAGACGAAACACTCCCCTGTCATAAAACGGTAGAGGGTCTGATGGGCGGTTCGGTGGAGATGTACCCGGAACGTTACCGGGCAGCCTCGCCGATACACATGAGCAACACCGGAGTCGAGCTCATCGTCATTAACGGCAAGCAGGACTCAGCGGGTTTTTACAGTCAGTTTCTCAAATACAGGAAGAACATGACTAAACGTGGCCATGAAATCCGTCACCTCGAGGTTGGACCTTCAGGTCATTTCGAAATGATTACGCCGGGAACGACAGCGTGGAAGGACGTGGAAAAAGCCTTCCTCTCATTCATGAATCCTGGCTCCTGAGACTTTCGAAATAACTAAATGGCGCCAAACCAGTCAGCAAAATTTCGCCATAGACGAATTTCAGGGGCGAGCCAAACCAGGGTATGAAAGATAAGCATCGTTAGCAGGACTACAGGGAAAACATTCAGGCCCTTGTGCGAGCGCCAATCCCAGATGGACAATAGCAGTGCTAAGACGCCAGCTAAAAAGTAGACTAAAGCGATAAGCTGATCGGTAAGTTCAGCTGACTTCACCATGTTCCCGATAATCCGATCCGTTGCCGCAGGTAGCAGTGGGAATACTGTACATAGCATGATCCGACCGTGTGTTGCCGGATCATCTCGTCGGTATATGGCCCACGAATAACATAGGCCGAAGAGAATCGTCGAGAAGAAGATAAAGAACGTGCCGCTATACTTACTGCTTGATTGACTCCCCAATACTGAGAACATGATATGTTGAACAACAAGCAACAAGCCCACAAAGATCAATGCTGCGAGCACATACGACAACTTCCCCATGATCTTGTGGACAGTATAATTACGATATTTAATCAGAACGGTTTGCGAAATTAGCAATAAGCACCACGCAGTCATGGTGATGGCGTGAAAGTGTACCCTGAAGGCTTCAACTTTAAAGGGATTGGAATAGTAAGTTGGCCAGAATCCCCAAAGCGCAATAATTGAACAGGCTATAGCGAAAAAGAAACTCTTTTGATAAATCGTGTTAGTCAGTTTCATAAAGCGTTTATGTGAACGTGCGGGATCTGGTCCTCCACTTGATTTGAACGACTAATATTCTTTTGTACATTGTAATGCCTGATTTCGGGTACCAGTTAGTTTTCTACAGGTTTTCTTGCACGCAGTAATATACGGTCGGTGCTATAGCGCAAACCTTCCGCATATACCGAAAGACTATGGTCGTCATTTGGATTGCTGAGTAAATCGGATGTTTCTTCGATAACAAAGCCGGACTTGTTTAGCATGTCACTTACGATACTAGTCTCAAGACGATGCAGCTCAGCGTTGTCATTACCGGCAACACCGATGTGTTCGCTGATACCCAATATACCTCCTGGTTTAAGCGCGCGTTTAATATCGCTTAGAAATTGCACAGTTGCGGCTTCGCCGTCTCTATTGTAGATGTCATGCATGTTAAATCCCCACACAGCCAGATCGATGGATTCCTCAAACGGCATATCCGCGATATCGACAACCATGTATCGCACATTCGACAGGCGCTTATTCTCGAGTCTGCCAAGCATGGCTTTATGATGCGCACCATCGATTAGCGTTAGTACGAAATGCGTGTTTTGTGCGTACACAATCCCACCTGAACCAACCGCAGCAGATAAAATCTCAGCGTTATATCCAGCGCCTGTGATCACATCCAAAACGGTCATGCCGGATTTAACCCCAAAGAAATTTAAAGTCTCTACTGGTTTTCTACCCGGATCTTTCGCTACATCATATTTATCTCGACCATCGGCTTTGAGCTGTTTGTTTATTCTCATCACCATTGTCTCGGATTGATCCACTGCTATGCTGTGGTTTGTGACGATGACACAGAAGATCAGAATAGATTTAACGAAGTATTTTTTCATTGAGAATGAATTATATATGGTTTGTTGAAATACGAATCTATATCTAATTTTTAAAAATGTAAACAGCCTACGGGAAAGCAATGTCAGGTCTCTCATTCCAACATTTGTTAATGATTATTAAAAAATAATCCACCCATCAACTGTGTACAGCAAGGCAAGTGAAAAAGGGGTTAATCCTTCTTATACTCCTATGTTACTGATAACATAGGTAGCGCGACATGACCCTTGATGCCAAAGAGGATTCAACCAAGCATGCATGACACCACGATCGAGCTACCCACGCAGTTTGCGTCCCTCACGCCTTTTCAGAACTGGGCATTGGCGACTGAGACCCAACGACTAGACAAACGATTGCGCTCGCCAATGGCTGACATCCAGGCGTTTTACGATGCGATGTTGCCACTTGCTCCTGCGATTCTTGGCTATCTGAACGACTTCGACCTCGCCGAGTTAGAGGGGGCGCCGCATACGCTAATGATGATGATGTTATCGCTGGCCGAAATTTCAGCGGCAGTGGAGTTGTATCAACAAGCGGACCATCCCTTCGGCTTCGACATGACCCGCTTCGTGCCGGGCGACCGATGGCAACCTATCCCGAGAGAGCGATAACAACATTAGCCTCTATCGAACACAGGGCGTACAACATGGAATACAGCTACAAAACCAAAACCGCTAAACACCCACACCTTGGCACCGGCCCGATCCCGATTGCGCCGTCCATCGATCCGGCCACCTTCGAAGCGGAGCGCGAAGCCGTATTCCGACGTTGTTGGATCAATGTAGGACGTGTAGAGCGGATCCCTGAAGCCAACGACTATTTTGTGCGGGAACTGGAAGTTTGTTATACCTCCATATTGGTCGTTCGAGGGAAAGACGAGGTCGTCAGAGCCTTTCACAATATGTGCTCACATCGCGGCAATCCTATAGCGTGGGACAAACAAGGTAAATGCAACGGCACACTGGCGTGCCGCTTTCATGGTTGGGTTTTCGACACTGCAGGCAAACTGGTGCGGATGTCGGACGAAGCTAACTTTTTTGATCTCGACAAAAAGAAGTTGGGACTCTCCCCCATCCACACAGAGATTTGGAAAGGCTTCATATACATTCATCTGGCGGATAAACCTGAGCAGTCGCTTCTGGAATTCCTTGGGCCGGTAGCGGACGCGCTGGACACGTATCCATTCGAGCAACTAACGAAACGTGAATGGTATAGCTGTCATGAGACGGTCAATTGGAAAGTATTGCTCGATGCGCAGCTCGAAGGTTGGCATGTCCCTTTTTTACACGCCAAAAGCCTGGCAAAAACAACTGGCGTGGCGGGCATACTGTTGCGCCACACTACGCTTGATGCCTTAGGTCCGCACGGCATCGTCGGTACTGATCCGCCACCCGCCTATTCCCCCTCGCCACTCGACGAGATCAGTTTAGAGTACGGCATTGGCGTATTTGATGCGTTCGCATTCGGGGAACCACGGCATACTGACAAGGCGCTATACAAGCTAAAGGGCGCAATGAACCTGTATTTCATTTTTCCTAACGTGATTATGGGGCTCATGCATGACTGTTACTGGATGTATAACATCTGGCCGGTGGCGGTTGATCGTTCGATTTGGGAAATCGCCGCAAACACCTTACCGCCGAGGAACGCGGGCGAGTGGTTCTCGCAGGAATATAATAAAGTTGGACTTCGCGATACCTTAATGGAAGATGCCGCCACCCACGAAAAAATTCAGAAAGTCTTACGCTCCGGTGCGATGAATCATTTCCATTTTCAGGACGAAGAACTCGTGCTAAGAAATTTTCATCACGCGGTCGATGAGTGCCTGGCGAAAGAGGACAAGAACAATACTTAAACCCAGTAAACTAAAAACAATAGACAGGAATCCAAATCATGTATTGCATAAGAATCGTCTATCCTAAAAAACCCGGTTCGTCTTTCGATTGGGATCACTACTACGCTGTTCATTTGCCACTTGGCTTGAGCCTGTTGGCTAAACACACGAACGCGAAACCCGTACGCCTGGAAGTGGATCAGGGCATTACCGCCGATGGCACGGACGGCAATGTACCCTACCACTGTATTTGCTCGCTCTATTTCGAGAGGCGCGAAGAGGCGGATGCGATGGTGAATCTGTTTGGCGTTGAAGAAGCCGCAACATTGCTGGCAGCGGACTGGCCGAAATATACAGTCTCAAATCCAGAGTTGCTAGTCACTGAAGTCGTCACTGCAGATCCCCTTACAGGTCATCGTCTATAAGCGCATTGCTGTTTGAATGACTGAGACTGTACCTTTGGCAAAAATTGATTGCAGAACTGGGTGATGGCATGCGGCCGAATAAATTCAGCCCTACACGGCTCCCGTAGGGTCGAATTTATTCGACCACGGAGGCCGGGATGATAGCATGCAGGGAGTGGTGTCAGATTTCACATTCCAACATTTGTTCATACTTTAGAATGTCTCTACTTACCGTTTGATAGTGCAAACCTCAAAACTCTCTAAATCCCATTCCATCTATATTTTCTTTGAAAAGACCTCAGTTTGACCCAGAGGCTTCGTCCGCAATTTTTTGAACCGATCTGCCTTTAAAACGTTTACTAAGATCATCAAATAATGTGTAGAAAACAGGGATGACATATAAGGTCAACAGAGTACTGCTAAAAAGGCCGCCCACTGCGACGACGCCGAGTGGTCGTCTACTTTCCGCGGCATCGCCGAAGCCGATAGCGATGGGAAGTATCCCAACAATGGTCGCCATGCTAGTCATCAGGATGGGACGGAATCTGATCAACCCAGCCTGCAACATGGCCTGTTTCGATGAAAGACCTTCTGCCATACGCTGGTTGGCGAACTCCACCAGCAAAATAGAATTTTTTGTCACCAGACCGATGAGTATCACCAGTCCAATCTGGCTGAAGATATTCAGGTTCATCGAAGGGATCCTCGGCAAGATATCCGGGAATCGGGTTATGGCCAGCATATCCACCCAGCCAAGAAAATAGAGCGAGCCAAAGGCGCCGACAAAGGCGAGCGGCAAAGCCAGCAACACAGTAAAAGGATGTACCAGGCTTTCAAATTGTGCAGCAAGGACCATGAAGACGACCAGGATCGCCAGAATGGAAAAGAAATAGAAACTCCTGCTGGCTTCTTTCAATTCTCTCGCCTCACCTTCCCAATCATGGGAGAAAGCAGGTGGCAGGGTTTCATCGAGTATGTCGGTTGTTTTATCAATCGCTGTACCCATGGTAACACCTACTAGCGTTGCTTCTATGATGGTGGAGCGCAAACGTTGGAAACGAAAAATCTGATTGGGTCCGGCACCAACTTCAAAGCTGACGACATTGCTCAGTTGCAACAATTCGCCTTTGTTGTTTCGCACAAAAAGGCTTTCAAGATCAGAGGACGTCAATCGTTTTTCGCGGTCCAGCTGGACGATGACTTCATATTCCTTACCATCGAGTTTTATTTCACTCAGATCATCGCCACCAAAAAGGACTTGCAATGTACGTGAAATATCTTCAATGGACACACCCAGTGCACCAGCGCGATCACGATCGATGCTGATCCTTAATTCCGGTTTGGTTAACTCAACCGTCGAACGAATATTGGTTAAGTAACCTTCGCCTCTCAAGCGTGCGATGAGCTCACGACTATAGCGATCCAGCTCGACGAGGTCAGAATGGGTAATCACCAGTTGGAAGCCCTGTGAGAATCCACGACCAATTGCTTTTGGCATGAGGGGAAATGCCATCGCACCTTCAATCTCATTAAAAAAGCGAGCGCCCAGACCATCCGGACCTGCAAAAATGTCACGCATATGCCGGCGTTCTCCTTCAGCCAACATGGAATAGGCCATGCCCAGTGATGGATTGGCAGGGGCACCACCAAATGATATTGCGGCTCCCGACCAGTAGTTAATTACTTCGGGTGTTTCAGACAGGATCTTTTCCATTTCCTGCACCATGCGGTCAGTGTATTCCGGTGTCGAGCCAATCGGCGCCAAAATCACTGAGAGAAATTGTCCCTTGTCTTCTTCCGGTAGAAATTCGGAATCCAGGTGCATGTATAAATACACTGAGGCGGACAGGGTTAAC
>JBLIML010000073.1:0-16483 GCA_047638675.1 Planctomycetota bacterium
TATATTTGGCTATGCAGATATTGATTTTCAGGACAGACCTGTTTTTTCTAAACAGTATTTACTTCGAGGTGAAGAAAAGTCTGGTCACGTTTCCTTGTTATTTTCAAACCTCATTACAGACTATTTTGAGGAACATGAAGGCTTGTGTGTTGAGTCCTACGGATCAGAGATGCTTATATACTTCAGCAATAGACGATTGTCCGCTGCGGAGATTCCTGTTTTTTTTCAACAAGCAAAAAATATTTATTCCTTGTTTAATACTGGTGTTATCGCAAACGACTTTTCACAGATCAATGGTAAGGACGCGGCTATAAAATATGAATTGTCAATTGGAAAGATAATTTCTGTGATAATACCGGTGCTGTTTGTATTAGGCTTTTTATTCTGGTATCAAAATTATGGAAAGTCTGGTCCCCAGAGGTCTGCAAAAACTGCTGTCACTTCCAGTTTAATGGAGGGATGGCAGGCCTTTGAAAAGACGGATTACTCACAGGCGATTAGTTTTTATTCGAAATATATCCAGAAAAATCCCAACGACAAAGATGGATTTTTTTACCGTGGACTGGCTTATGAAAAAATTGGAGATGATATAAAAGCCTTTCAAGACTTTCTACAGGCCATTGATTTTGACCCGGAATATTTTGATGCTTATTTACATATCGATTACTTGCTGGCAAAAGAATCGCGGTATCTGGAAATTATTACCCACTGGAGTGCTTATATTCAAAGAGCAGATACAAACGGACGAGCTTATCTTGAACGAGGTGGCGCTTATTTTCGCTCAGGAAAAATCGACCCGGCGCTGAAAGACGCGAAAAGGGCCTGCGACCTTGGCGAGGAACATGGCTGCCAATTATTACTTAAGTATTCGAATCAGTAGATTCAGTGCTGCTCGAATCCGAATGAAACATGGTCTTATTTTGCAGTATCCAATGATGCCTGTATGATAGTCAATTGAAGTAAAGTACGGCGTAATAGGCTCAAATCAACTAGGAAATAGTCACTCAAAAAGAGGAATGTCGATGGAAATTATACTGGGTTTTTTCGGTGTCATGTTTGTATTCCTGATAGTGCTCGTGTTTTACGGCATAAGTCTTTTCAACACTTTGGTGTCCTTAAAGAATCGATATTTGAATGCCTTCGCCCAGATCGAAGTGCAGTTGAAACGTCGCTACGACCTGATCCCAAATCTTGTAGAAACCGCAAAAGGCTATCTCTCCCATGAAAGAGAAACCCTGGAAGCGGTCATCTCAGCGCGTGATACCGCATCATCATTATTGAAAGCGGCGGCCGGTGCGCCAGGTTCTGCTTCCGCCATGGCGGGACTTGCGGGGGCAGAAGGGGCGCTCGGTAGCGCTATGGGAAAACTGAATGTGGTCATGGAAGCCTACCCCGATTTAAAAGCTGATCAAATAATGATGCAGTTGACTGAAGAGTTAACCACCACTGAAAATAAAGTGTCTTTTGCCCGGCAAGGTTTTAACGATCAGGTGATGGAATACAATATCTACAAACAATCATTTCCAGCGAATATTCTGGCCGGCATGTTTGGTCATTCCCAGGATGCAACCTTGCTTGAATTTGCTGATAGCGAAGCCATCCAGGAGGCACCAAAAGTATCCTTCTAGTTGACGATAACCGAGTGGCCAATTAGTGGATTTTTTCCAGGCACAACAAAACGCCAGAACATCCACATTCCGCTTGCTCATCATGTTCGGGATGGCGATAATTTGTCTCATTCTTATCACCGACATTTTCTTCTTTATTGCATTGGGTTTAGCTGAATCGGAACTCAGTAATAATGAAAGTTTCGTCATACCACAGTTCAATGCAACTGTTTTTTTAATCGTAAGTGGTGTGGTGTTATTGACCATTGTTATTGGTAGCACCTATAAGTCCATCGTTCTCTCTTCAGGCGGTGGTCGAGCCATCGCTGAATCCATGGGCGCCCGCCTCATACTGTCTTCCACCACAGAACTGCAGGAAAAACGATTACTGAATGTGGTTGAAGAAATGGCTATCGCCTCAGGTATGCCCGTTCCACAGGTTTATATTCTTGACGAAGAGGCTGTAATAAATGCTTTCGCCGCAGGATTGACTACGGGAGACGCTGTCATCGGTGTCACCAAAGGAACCGTTGATACTTTGAATCGCGATGAGCTGCAAGGTGTTATTGCGCACGAGTATAGCCATATTTTAAATGGGGATATGGCATTGAATATCCAGCTTATTGGTATCCTACATGGCATCCTTATCCTTGGAATAATTGGAGAACTCATCGTTCGTTCAACTGGACGTTCCAGAAGTAAAGATTCCGGTGGTTTCGTTTTATTTGGTATCGGCTTGATTGTAATTGGCTATGGTGGCACTTTTTTCGGTAATCTTATTAAGTCATCCATCTCTCGCCAACGCGAGTTTCTCGCCGATGCCTCTGCAGTTCAATTCACTCGGAACCCGGAAGGAATTGCAGGTGCCTTAAAAAAAATAGGAGGCATGTCGGACAAATCACTACTGAAAAATGAAAATGCACCGGAGATGAGTCATGCTTTCTTTTCCCAGGGTGTCAGTAACTATTTTGGGAGTCTGTCAGCGACGCATCCACCTTTAAAAGACCGAATAGGCCGTATCGATCCCCGTTGGGATGGGAAATTTCTAACTACTAAAATAGCTCCAAACAAGAATACTGAAACGCCTGCAGAAAAAGCCGATAGCAGGCGTGAAGAAGTAGCCAAAATTGTTACCTCAACCATTGTCCTTCAAAGCGTTTTAAATTCGATGGAGCACATGGGGAATCCCGGCGAAAAGGAAATTGAAACGGCTCGTTCTATTATCGCTCAGCTCCCTGCAGAAATTCACAATGCTATACATGATCCTTACGGTGCGAGAGCCGTAATTTACTGTCTTGTAATCAACCGTGAAGAATCCGTCAGAAAGGTTCAGCTCGAACACATACAGACCAATGGCGATTATGGCATATATGATCTTTGTCTAAAATATTTGCCCCTGGTTGATGACATTCCCCGACGCTGTCGTTTAGCTGTTATCGACATGAGTGTACCTTCCTTACGAGAATTATCGCTAAGCCAATACAAAAAATTTAGAACTAACCTTGGTACTCTGGTAGCGGCTGATAATAGTCTGGATCTATTTGAGTGGTGTATACAAAAAATACTCTACAAACATCTCGATGAAGCTTTTTTTGTAGCTAAACCACCGAGTGCAAAATACGCGAGTTACGATCTGATAAAAGATGATTGTCGCATGGTATTTTCAGTCCTGGCCTATGCAGGGCATAAAAAACAGGAAGAGGCCGATGCGGCTTTTAGCGAAGCGGTTAAAGTAATTAGTTTATCTGATCTTTCCATTCTTGATAAATCTGACATAAGTTTGACTAAATTTGATAAAGGGCTGGATAATTTGTTATTGCTCAAGCCCTTGTTGAAACGAGATTTTTTAAAAGCCTGCCTTGCTAGTGCAATGACTGATAATAAAATGACGGCGCGTGAAATGGAGTTAATTCGAGCGATAGCCGATACGCTTAATTGCCCAATTCCTCCCATAGACTCTGATGAATGAAGTATCTGTCCATGATATTCATGTCAACCTTCGTAACATTGGAGAGTTATGTCAAAACGTAAGCTGAGCCGGCGACAGGCCTGGCGCGTGCAGAAAATTCAGGACGAACGCACGGAGCGATCTAATAAGCGCAGCGGTCTGATAGATCAACAAATAAGCGAAGGGGAACTCGGTGAGGAGCAAGCGGGCCTGGTGATCTCCAATTACGGTAGCCAGGTCGATGTTGAGTCTTTGCAGGAGGATCAGACGAATAATATTGTCCGTTGTCACTTAAGGGCGAATCTCGATAGTTTAGTCACTGGCGATCGTGTTACCTGGCGGGCGGGCAATCCAACGGGCGTAGTAGTGGCGAAGTTGCCAAGAAAATCTGAACTTAGCCGCCCGGACATGCAAGGCGAACAACGGCCCATTGCTGCGAATATCGATTACATCGTGATTGTGCTTGCGCCTCTACCAGTACCCTATGCCAACTTAATTGATCGCTATCTCGTCGCCGCAGAATCTGTATCTATCAGGCCCCTTGTTTTACTCAATAAGAAAGATCTTCTAAATGACAACAATCGATTACAAATAAATGAACTGCTATCGATTTATCCCTCACTTGGCTACGACGTACTTGAAGCCTCGACCAAAACAATGGATGGCCTGGATGATCTAAAAACTGTTCTCAAAGATCGAACCAGCGTATTCGTCGGACAATCCGGTGTGGGAAAATCCTCCTTAATTAAAACGCTATTGCCTGATGTGGATATCGAAGTTGGCGCACTCTCAGAGAAATATTCAGTGGGCATGAATACCACCACTATCGCCCGGCTTTTTCATTTCCCGGACGGTGGCGATCTGATCGATTCACCCGGAGTTCGCGAGTTTGGCCTGTGGCATATGGAGCGAGCACAAGTGCTCGACGGTTTTATCGAATTTCGCCCCTTTCTTGGTCGCTGTAAATTTCGTAATTGCCTACATAAAAGTGAACCTGGTTGTGAGTTGCAAGCTGCGCTTGAGCGAGGCGATATAAGCGAACGTCGACTAAGCAGTTTCGATGCTA
Source organism: Planctomycetota bacterium (assembly GCA_047638675.1). Classification (GTDB taxonomy): domain Bacteria; phylum Pseudomonadota; class Gammaproteobacteria; order Eutrophobiales; family Eutrophobiaceae; genus WLWS01. Next base: position 4,622 of record JBLIML010000073.1, read on the forward strand.
TCGCTCACTCTTTAGAAATGTTGTGAGACGAAACAATTTTGCTGATCTTTCCAGTTAGACGTCATTAGGAGAAAAATCATGATTACCGATCCTTTCACTCACCGTTCCCGCCTGGAAGAGGGTCGCATCATCAACACTGCGAACGCTGAAATATGGGTCCACGACACGGGCGGATCTGGCGAGCCTGTGTTTCTGATTGGCGGCTTTACTGCCGGCCATTTCGTTTTTGATTTGATCCGACCCTTTATGCAGAATTACCGTTTAATTACCTGGGAACCCCGCGGCCTCGGCCTCTCGCGTGCAAACTCCGGAATCGATACCGAACTCAATGCCGATGTCTGGGCCGCCGATGCGGCTGAAGTGCTGGATATACTTGGCATTGATTGCGCCAAGGTATGGGCAACGGGCTTCGGTAGTTACATCGCCTTTGCGCTCACTGCGATGTATCCACAAAAAGTATCCGCCCTCGCTACTTATACCGACGTCTGGGCCGAGGACGAGACTAAAGTCTATGAACGGATATGGGCAGTCTATAGTGCGATTGTCGAAAACTTCGGCATTGAGGGCTTCGGCGCGCGGGTGCTCGCTAATGTCTTCGATGTTACAGGTCTTCCCTGGTTCGGCGATTGGGAAGCACACAACATCGAGCAGGTCTTACGTCTGGAGACAGTCAATGACACCGTTGGTTACTGCTGCACTCGCGCTGACGTACGCTCCCATCTGCCAAAAATAGCGGCCCCAGTACTCATTGTTCAAGGAGGTTTGAGTTGGGACGGCGAAGTTGTAAAAGAGACATCCGACCCATCTTTGTCGCTACTTCAGGAAAGCATTTCCGGACTCGAGGTTGTCACGATAGCTGGCGCTCACCCTGCCTACGTGCTGGTGCAGCAACCCGAAGCCTGTGCGGCGGCGGTGCGTGGTTTTTTTGAACGCGAGAACAGCGGCTAACAAGCTTGATAACTATCAAGCCATATATTGTGGCATGGCAAGTCTCGTTAACCGTGAAATTATTCTGTTTCACTGCTAATTTTCAATAAAACCGCGTTCTGTTCTAGCGGTTTTTTATGTCCGCAGTGTGAGGTGATTCCGGCATTGGAGAAGGAAAATTTATGACGTCTTCCCAAATTGAAGGCCTGTGATAGACGCGGTCAGCATATTCAAGAACCCGCGGAAGATTTTCCCATTGATAGGCTAAGCCAAGCCATTGCAGTCGGTACAGGCTGATAGCCCAGACTAAATCTGCCAATGTAAATTCGGACCCACATATCCAGGGATCAGCCTTTGCTTCCAGTTGCTTGTCCAGTGTATCAATAATGCCCTGAACTTCTTCACGAACCGCATTCTGTACATTTGCATCATGTGCCAATTTTTTTCCCGCAGTTTCTTTTGATATTTTACTTCGATAAGCAGCGACCAGCTGTGTATCTTCTGAATTTTGCGCGATAAGACTTTCAAGCGCCTCAACTTTCAATTCATAAACATCGCTCATGACATGTTTAATAAAATCGGGTCGCTGATCATCATCCGGATGGAAACCATAGAGGACTGCAGGATGAGGCGTTCCATCGACGATGGCGACTTGCTTCATAACATCTTCTGCAATGGTTTTGTCATCAGGCACTAAACTTATCGGTTCGGGTAATTCATCATCCAGGTATTGACAGATCCGTTTAGAATCCACAATCACCTCTTCTTTTTCGTGATCGACTAAAGTGGGTACCACGCAGGCATCAAAGCCTTCCGTCTCTACTGATGATCGACCAGTATGTTTATCAGCAAATTCCAGGCCCAGTTTTTCACCACCAAACAGTCGTAGCCTTACATAGCCCGGTCGATAATTCTCCGCAGGTGTCAGGCCTTCTGAATATATTCCGCGACTGTTCAGAATAACCAGTTCGTGTGAAAGATAAGCTGCACCTTTCTCAGCCAGGATTGCACACACCTTCTGCGAACATATGGAAAGGCCTGCATGATAGAGTTCAAATCGCGGTTGATCTCCATCGACTGTGCGAATCAAACGATTACGCTCTGGAGCAGATAACTCTGCCCCGGCCGCCGCTACCAGTGACTCAAAATTGTTTTCATTTGACATTAAATAGCTCCTTGAGTGTCAGCATTTTATCGTTCCTGTAAATTCGAAATCAGATTCAGAATCAATGTCCTGTATCTAAACATAGAGCTACAGGTCAGACAATTCCTTTTACTGAATACTGGATATTCGAATTACGCATATCCGCTGTTATAAGCATTAGGCGCTGAACGGATAAACTAACGCAACATTAGGATAAAAATAAAAATCATTTACACTGCAATTTTTCAATATCGGGAGCCGAGTAAATGAAACTTGAAAATAAGGTCGCAATAATCACAGGTGCTGCCGGTGGGATCGGCGCTGCTTACGCGTTAGGTTATGTGAAAGAGGGCGCTAAAGTCGTGGTGAGCGATATCGCCAATGGGAGTGCCACGGTCGGACCTTGTCGGAACGGCAGTGTTTCTGGGAAGCGAAATGTGCGGGATGATTACGGGGCAGATTATTGTTCATGACTGAGGCATGAGTTTTCACTAATACCCGCTACCGCTCGCCCCTTTTATTCGGGGACAGACTGGATCAGACAGTCGCCTTAATACAATCAGGGCGGGATAATTATCCGCAGTAATTGAATAAAAGAGTTTATGTTGCCGAGGAAGTAAAAATGATGACATAGGCCATCATTGAAATTACCGCACTGTTGCAATGATGTAAGTACCCGATTCTCCTGATCTCTTCTTTGAAGTATCTGATGAGACCATAAATAAATTGAGCAATCATATAGACAGGACCAATTGTAAAAGCCCATATCGTCAAAATAGCATGGATAATCGATACCCACACAACTACCAATATTGAAGAACTAGATGAAAGCGCTTCTCTAGCGGCTTCATCGGGGGGTACGATTAAAAAACTGAATGCGCAAAGCATCAGGATTATCGCATTGATGTAGTGCTGTAGGAATTTTAGTATTTTAAGAATAATTTCCATTATTTTTCCTGCAGACGATCACCGACTACAAAGGTCAGGAACAATCCTGTCGCTATGCCGACTGTTAAGCTAATACTGCTTGTGGATCCAGGGCCGATTTCAGACGTTTGTGTAATACAGACATTCCTGCATTCGTTTCGTACTGGATATGAAAATCCGGATGGGTGATTTTTGAGTGGCTAAGTGTAAAGCCTTGCGCATAAGCGGCAGCTATTAATTCGTTTACGCATTCTTCAGTGCTGGTTTTGGTTTCTTTATCAAAGAGAAAAAAGTTTCGTTTTACTAGCGAGCGCCAGCCGGCAACGACCTCAGTCAATTCATCGAAGCCATATTTATTTAGCACTTGGGCTGCAATATTGTTTAATTGTAATATTTCCTCGCCGCTCGGGGGACAGGTAATGCCGACTTCGCAGCGATAAATTCCCTGCCAGCTTTCAAGCGCATCAATACCAATCGCTGGAATTCCCCGCATCAATCCTTCTCTCTGCGCCCATATGGGATCGCCTTTGCGATCATCCTTTGTATATATTTTTGCGCCTTCAATGGTGGTAAGCGCACCACTCACCATTGGCCACAAGACTTCAACATTATCGGGTGTGTTGTATAGGGCACCATAAAGATTCCACACGCCCAATTCTTTTTCATTCCTGATTTTTTCTAAATTTATTTTTCCGTTCACCAAATAATCTTCACGCTTCGAAAATGGCGCAGCATCTAACAATGAATTACTAATCACGACAGAATTAGGCACGATTACATTGATTTTGAGATCTCTGAGTATTTCAACCGCAGGCGCAATGTCATCGCTTTTCTGCAGACAGAGCATGAAGGGTTTATACGCCGGTGGTGCGGGCATCAACCAGACGCCAATTTTGGTGATAATACCTAGATTAGATTGTGTAAACAGACCATCAACATAGGGGCCGAATGCATACTTTGCCAACTGCCAGGTATTACTTCCCGGTAGTGCGCCCATGCCTAATCTGGTCAGTTCACCGTTCGTCAACATGACCTCTGTGCCGCATTGCATCATCATATGGTCACCGTAGGCCGTATAGCCAAATTCATGTGCTGCAATGCTTGAAGCAACAGAATTTAAACTATTGCGATCACAGTCTATCCAAAGACCAGTATTGTTTTCCTGAAGATACTGGTAAAGCTGTTGATAACTGACGCCTGGCTCGACCAGGGCATAAGCCGATTTTGTGTTGACCTCAACAATTTTATTCATGCCCTTTAAATCAACCACGACGATATTTTCAAAGTTGCGTAGCCCAGGAATGCCAAAACCGTGAATGTGCAAAGTGAAGTTCTGCTTATCTGCAGCTAATACCAGCTCGCGCAACTCATCTGTATTTTTGGGTGAGGCGACGCCGAGAATTTTATCCCCGTAGCGACTCTCAAACTCACTTGAAGCAGGAGATATCAATGCTGTATTACCCATAAGTTTTGCCAGGTTGTTGAACGATTGATGTAGCTGTGCCCATTACTAATTTTCCTTCGCGTTGATCCAAAAATGTGCCATCTTAAGCGCGGATATTTTTATACTGAATACTGGAACTAGTCCTGTACGACGACCTGTTAGCAAATTTTTCATGGTTCGATACACGTACTCAGCCAGTTTTAGGTTTCGCTGGTGGAATATTATGAGGATACTGATCGCGCTTATCCGGGTCGACTCGAAACCATGCTTCACGTGCTTCATAGTCGATTGATTCTGGTAGCTCGCTATCGCGCCAGGTAAACGAACAGCGCTTGCAATAATATACCGTCCAGATCACTTCACCAGATTCTACGCCCTGGTGTTCTGTGCGAAGGTGCTTTGCTTCAGAAGCGCATCGTGGACAGCTCATTTGGTCTCGGCCTCCCTTTGTAAGAGCTGAACGTATTTCGCAAGGTCATCAATCTCCTTGCCGGCGGGAGGGCTAACCAGTTTTGAATCGGCGCCCACATGATCCGGCGCCATGAAGCTGGTGGCATCAATGATCAGACGATGACCCTTTCCCGGGATCTCCGCCGCTGGATCGATCATCACCATAGGCATATTGGGTATCACGGTGATATCACTTGCCCGAGTGCGTGTCGATAAAGCCCACATCACCTGATTCAGATCAAAGGGATCGACAAACTCGTCGACCATAATAAGATTTTTCAGGTACATCAAACCGTGGGGTGTACTCAAGGCGCGCATTGCAACTGATTTTGCAAATCCGGCATAACGATTCTTCACAGAAATAATGCCAGTGAGCCCATGTTGATAAAGAGCATTCACTGCCACCACTTCAGGAAAACTTTCTTTTAACTGGGCGTAAATGGGCGCGCAAGTATTCAAACCAATCAGCGTGTCATGCTCAGTCCAGCCACGTCCAATATAAATGCTTTCGAAAATGGGATCATTACGGTGAGAGACTGCGGTGACTTTGAACAACGGTACCTGACGAACGCCGCTGTAACTTCCCGGGAACTCGCCAAAAGGACCTTCAAGGGCACGTTCGTTGTTGACCAGCTCCGCTTCGATGACCATTTCTCCTCGCGCCTGGATATCCAGACCATTTCCTGAGGTCGTCAGTTCGATAGGGCTACCCATCATTTGCGATGCATAGGCATACTCGGACTCATCATAATTAACCGGTGTTGCTGCAAACATCGCCATTGCAGGATGATTTCCAATCATCACGGCGATTTTCAGCGTCAAGTCATTGGCTTCCGCCGTTCGAATCATATGCGCCATATCATGGGAAGGCACCGACAGCAGACTAAATTGATCGGGGCCATGTACCTGAATACGATAAATCCCGACGTTTTGCTTACCGAAGTTATCGGGCTCAAGTGGATCACGGCTCACCACGTTGGCCTTGGCGATATAAAAACCGCCATCGTATTCATTGACTCGATAAAGCGGCAGCAAGTCATAGAGATTGATATCACTTTCAATTCTGTTTTCGTTAATCGGCGCATCTTCCGGTTTAACGCGATTGAGCAACGGTTTATCTGAACCCCATCGGCTTATCAATTCGTAAAACAATTCTTTGATGCTGGTGCCTTTCGGATAGCCCAATAACAGGGCAACATTGGCAAAACTGCCATGCACACCCAGCACCATACGCTTACCGGGATAACCACGAATCTTGTCGAATAGAATTGCCGGTGTCGTCATGGCGTCACGACTGGAAGCCACTGCGATTTTACGAATGTCCGGTTCAGGCATGATTGCTTCGGGCCAGGTAATATACTGACCATGTTCGCCTAGCAATTCCAGATAATCACGCAGGCAGTGAATACGTTCAGCTACGGCTTTGGAATCTGCTGATATACCTGGGATTTTAATTGCGGCTGACATAGTGCTATTTATTATCGGCAAGATAGGCAGCTAAGACATCCAGCTCACTGTCTGTAATTTCAGTAGGTCGAAACGGTGGCATCTCAAGGAGACCCTGTCTAACGATGATTTTTACATAGTCGACAGTCAAGTCATTACGTTTAGTCAGCACCGATTTATCTTCACCGGAACGAAGCGCCAATCGCATCGTGCCTGGATGACCGGGTCCTTCTGCGTGACAGGGTAAACAGTTCGACTCAAATATCGCTTGACCATTTACCCGAGCCGCAGGCGCTGGTAATGCTTGTGCATGGCTTGTCGCGATCTTGCTCTCGTCTTTGTGATCAGCATTTTCATTAGACTGATCAGCACAGGCGAATAAAAGCGCGGCGGTCAATGTTAGAAGGATAAAGCGAATAATTATCATCAACTCATCCTTGTCGCATGCGCTTTGGCCAGATCCCCATTTTACCGGGAGAGAGGATGCCATCAGGATCCAATGCATCTTTGAGGCGATGATGCATTTTCCATAGGGCTCCATCGTTCCAGTTATAAGTCCCCGCTATCTTATCCATAAAATCAACATGGGCACGGTATTCTCCATAACCCGCATTGGCATGGTCCTCAATTAGCTTGCCAAAACATTCGTGGGCGCGGAGACGCTCTTCGTCATTGGTGCGATCGAACACCAACATAAACACATCCAGTAGTTCACGAAAACCCACCAGGAATTCGCCAATATAATCGAAGCCATATTCATTGGCCCGATCACGAATCATGGTGAATTGCTTCATGGCGTCGTCACCCGTCACCGGTGAGCGTGGCACAAAATCAATGTGAGCGCCGCTGCTCACCCAGTTCATAATACTGAATTCGGTCATGCTGGGCACACCACGCATGAGTTTTGCGCGATAGTCCCAGGCTGGATCATTGGGGCGATCACCTTCGAAATAAAATTTGGCGCCCGGAATGCTGCCAAAGGCGCCCTCAAGAATGTTCCAGTTGTTATCCATCATTGGCGGCGGTCCATACATCGCTCCGTAGAAATTCCACATGCCAATATCCAGATCATCCGCCATCTTCTGCCGCGCGCTCATCGGCATTGCACCCTTACCCTGGTAGTACTGGTGTTTGGTTGCCCTGGCCGACGCTTCCCATATCAAGCCGACTGTTGTTGCGGCGTTTGGTATAAGCATATTCAATCTTAACGGTCCAGCAATCTCGGTGATTTGATGCAAATCTTCCTCTTTTGGAAAGGTCACCAAATAAGGACGATAGCCAGGCGGTTCCGGCATTAACCACATACCAATTTTCGTGATAATGCCAAAATTCGATTGCGTGAAAAGCCCTTCGACCCAGGGACCATGACCATACTTATAAAGATGAGCCGTTTTACTTGTCGCTGAAGATCCCATACCTGTATCCACTACTGTGCCATCAGCCAACACTACCTGCATGCCGCAATTAAATAACAAGTGATCGCCATAGGGCGTATAGCCAGCACCATGCTCAGACATATTTCCCAACACACTGCCCCAGCCGGGCGCTGCCGGGTCAATCCATAACTTGCTATTTTTTTCCCGCAAATATTTGTATAAATCGAAATAACTGACACCCGGTTCCACAACTGCATAACCGTATTTTTCGTTGACTTCGATAATCCGGTTCATGCGTTTTAAATCCAGCACGATGTAGCCTGCTTTCCGAGGCGCCGGGCCACCGTAGGCAAAGTTTTTACCTGTGGAAATTGTCCAGAGGGGAATAAGGTATTTACGCGCAACTTTGAGGACCTTTTGAATCTCTTCTACTGACTCTGGCGCAATCGCGGCCGAGGGCATGTGCAGCTCATCTGCCGTGGTGGAATAAACATCACGATAGGAACGCAGTTCATTAACGTCATCGGTGAAAACACGTTCTTGTCCGAGCACATCACGCAATTCCCCAATGGCTTGATCAAACTGTTCTCTTGTAAGTGACTCAGGTAAAGGCTTGCTTGTCATGAGAGATCCCGTTTAAACAGCCAGGAGACTAACTGACCGGGACTGTGCTCGGGACTGCTGACTTCAGTTTGTAGCTCAGCACTAACCATGAGCGCTTCATTGTAGTTTGATAATACAGGGACGCGACTAATTAGTTGGCTCCAGTCTTTAGACTCATTCTTGATCAACTCAGATAATTGACTAACAACATTCTTTTCAGCCCGCAGCTTGTGAGATAAACCCCGGGAATTATATTGGTGTACCCCTTGATAACAGAGTTGATAGGAAGCTGACTGCGCGTACTGCTCCACCAGGACAAAGTTTGAATCCCGGGTTAAACCAAAAACCATATCATATTCACCCTCTCGAAAACTGCTGTCTAATTCAAGCAATACTGAAGTGGGATCAGTTTCAATATAGGTAGACGGTAGACAGGCGGCAAAAGCACTCGTGTCGAGGCAATTATTCTCCGTGAGCACCAGTACTTTGGATGTGTCGAGTGCCTTGCCTATGGCTGTTCGTTGTAATAAAGACAGGCCAGGCGCAACAAATGCGGATAAAAGGAAGACTCTTCTACTTAACATTGTTCTTTCAAATTATTGGTTAGATTGCATCATATATACACACCGACTTAATGGGGTCTCCCTATACGGCGATCAATTATCCAGATCACACAAACCTTCTCGTATCAGTATTGGCTTGCCTTCTCACAAGCTAACATATTCTATTGTTCAATCAAGATTAAGTTTCAGATGTGAACCATCACAAAAGGGTTTGGTTTTCGAATACTTACACCCACATAGAGCCACGTGCTCAAATTCTTTCAATTCGAATTCTATTGGAGTGCGTTTGGTGTCCTTATGTGATCCATCACAGAAGGGTTGATTGGCAGAGCGACCGCATGAACACCAGTGGTATTTGCCAGCATCAAGATTCATCAGAAAAGGGGTGGACAGGTTGCCGCCAAGAAATTTAGATTTGACCCAACCTTCCTGATAGGGACTAACCATGTTCAATTTCAATTCCATGGTTTTAAATAACCACTTACCATCTTGCTTTACGACTTCTACATCATAGGTCCCACCAATCCAATGCGGTTCCGCCTCATCACTATCCGGATTGGGTACCGTCGCTGATTCCCACAAATACCAGAAGACCTTTGCATATTCTCCGGTCTCATCAATATCGACCATTGGCGAGATCATATAATGCAATGACCACCAGATCTTTTCCCCAGCTATACCGTGTAAACCTCTGGCCACTTTGTCGCGAGTGATATATTTACCAAAGCCTTTACACTCCCAGGTACCGTCCTCGGTAAATAGAGGACCAATCTTTTCCGGATCGTTACCACGATCACAACCGCGCGCGTAACTTACGATGAGTCGTTCAATTTCCTCAACGTCTTGCAGGTGAGTTAGCTTTTCGTTTATTCCGCTTAGGAGGGTTTTTATTTCTTCTAGTTCTTTGCTCATTTTAGATACCTCAATTCATCTTTTTTATTTGCGGCGGTACAAGGTCATCGTTCTTTACCTCAGGATAATAAAATCTAACTTCCCAGCTACTTTCGTAAACACTAAGAGTCCAGATCAAAATAGCACTTACCTAAGTAATTTTACGTTCATATTTGTCATCCTGAGCGCAGTCGAAGGATCTAAGATCCCTCGAACGCTGTTCCAGACGCGTTTCTACCCCCCACATCCATGTGGTCGTCCACGAAGTTTACCCGGAGTGTATCCGACTAGGGTCGGGATGACAGTGCTTTGGGCTTAAGCAAATGCCATTCAGGTCAGAGCTTGTGTGTGAAAAAGGTATTTCTCAAAAAGTCAAAATCAGAAGCGATTGGCAGGCGGCCGACTTACTCCTGATCAAAGCTCATCAACTCAGGCTACCGTCCTGGCTTTTACTGTCGCGCCCTTTAAACTGTCTGCGTACTCCTTGTAACGCTTGATCAACCATCGATTAAATTGTGGCAGGGTTTTCTCTTTCGGCGCATAACGACCCCTATTGGCAAACCGCGACTTCAAACCTCTGTGCACGAGCATATTCCCGACGACATCCTGATCATTATAAAGCGATAAGCCTTCCACAACCTTTGGCAGGATTTCATAGAAATCAGGCATCTCCAGCGTCGACTTCGGATACAGAAAACCCACACGTAGGGTAATTTCATTTGCGCCCTGCGGGAGGATGAGATAGTAAAGAAGACCATCTGGAACCGCACCAAAAAACAGGTTCGGCAAGACGCAGGCAAACATCACGCGCTTACGTTCATTCTCCGTTAGTGTTTCAATAGTTGGATACAGACTTTTGTACGAGGCGGTAAAATTCCCATCAAGTTCCAGAAATCCAGTTGGGTGAAACACCGCGCCATCGTCAGCCTCATCCCACTCAGAAAAGGTCGCCAACTTCGATGGCGCAAAATCATGTAAGCCTTTGTGTAAGTAATGTGTGTGGTAGGGTTCAATAGCATTTTCATGCATGTATTTCCAGTTCCAGGCATTTCCCGGCCAATCGAGCGTGGGCACAGCACCCATTTCATCAAGATGGTGATTTTCCACTTCCTTGCTGAGTCGTTTCAAACGAGGAGCAAGCGGTCTGGCTTCACCGTCCAGATTGATGAAGATAAATCCATTCCAGACTTCCGTACGTAAATTTGCTAAACAGTGATCCTTTTGTAGTTCCTCTAATGACGCGTGTGGCTCCATCTCTGGAGCACCTGTTAACTTGCCGGTGAGATCGAAGGTCCATGCATGCATAGGACAGGCAAAGGTGTTTTTAACATTACCCCGTTCTTCGCCAATCACCGTACCTCGATGCGGACAGGCCGCAGAGATGACTCTGATATTGTCTTCCTTATCGTGTATTACCAGGAGCGGATCATTGTTGACGGTGATAGACACATAGTCACCACGTTCCGGAACCAGGCCTGTATGTCCCAAACAAATCCAGTCGCGATCCCAGATTGCACGCTTTTCAAACTCGAACCAGGCCTCGGAGGTGTAGACCTCCGGTGGCATAGTGATGGCTTCACTCACGTCACCGGTAGATGCATCAAGCTGATCCAATATTCTCTGTATAGAATCCGATATTTCCATCGGCGGCAAGGGTGCTTTGACAAAATTTGACATGATTTGTATATCTCCTGCAGAAAAACATTCTATGTCCAGATGGATAGTATCGTATAATTTATACGATAGAATATAATATAGATGTTGAAAATATGAGTAAACCCCTTTTATTTCAAACTAGCTTAGGGGCTAACAAATTAAACCTCATGTTGGCTGAAGGGAGATATTAATGCCTAGTAAAAACAAAGATGTAGTACTCAATTCGTTTCTGTCGACCACAGAAGAGGAATTGTTGGTGACTGACTTTGAATTCTCGCTACTCTGCCTGTCAGAAGCATTTCGCCGCTGGATAATCTCCTGTACCCAACAGGTTGGCGGGAGCGAATTCAGTCAACTGGATGCGCTTGTTTTACATGTTGTGCGTTTTCGAGACAGCCCAAAGAGTATCTCTGAAATAAGTCACTTTCTCAGCCG
>JBLIML010000074.1:0-16475 GCA_047638675.1 Planctomycetota bacterium
GTTTAACTGTGGTCCGTTTTTATACTATTCTGCAACACTTGCAAAACACTAGCCACAGCGAGTTAATAATCTAATGTCCAATGCCACTGAACGCGCGTACTTATATGTCAGAGAACAGATATTGAGCGGCAAATATGCGGCCGGATCCCATCTCAGAGAAGAACACATCGCAGAGGATGCCAAGGTTAGCAGGACTCCAATTCGTGAAGCGCTGCGTCGACTGAGTACGGAGCATTTAGTGAAATTCGTCCCGAATCAGGGCGCGTTTGTACTTTCCTGGGAGGATGACGACGTGGATAGCATCTTCGATATCAGGATAATGTTAGAAGGCTACTCCGCGTTTCGTGCAGCTAGCCGGATAGATGACGAAGGCATCAGGGAAATGGAGGCCTGTGCTGATGATATTGAACTACTGTGCGAAAACCATAACAAGGAAAACCATAGAAAGACCATCGAATATAACCATCGCCTTCACAGCATCATCGTCGAAGCCGCGGGCAGTGAGCATTTAAGAAGACTTTTAGTGAGTCTGGTAGAAATACCGATGTTGTTGAAGACCATCGATAGATATTCCGATAAGGATGTTGAACGCAGCAATCATCATCATCGAGAACTCATCGAGGCATTTAAAGCCAAGGATGGCAACTGGGCTAGAAATGTTATGGAATCACATCTGAGGGCCGGACATCGGATTTATGTATCCAAAGATCTTGGTGTTGAGGATAAGGAGTAAATCCAAACAATCAAAGAGTAGTTCATTCACCAGAAGATCACAGAAACACGTCACCACCATTGGGACTTAAACATTGTCCCTGGAAATGGCTGGATTCATCAGACGCAAGAAAAACATAAGTGGGAACAATATCTGCTACTTCTGCAAGACGCTTTTTTGGAATGGATTGTCTAATCGACTCAAGCAGATCATCTGGGACACCTGCGAGTATGGGCGTATGGGTAGCCCCAGGTGCCACGGCGTTGACATTGACATTACGTTCGCCCACCTCTAAGGCCAGAGAACGCGTAAAAGATAATATAGCGCCCTTCGCAGCTGTGTAGTGAGTAAAACCCGGCGCACCCTTGTATGCCAATTGAGATGCCGTATTAATTATTTTACCGTAGTCTTGTTGATACATGCCAGGAATCACCTTCCTTGTGACCAGAAAAATACTGCGCAGATGCACGGCGATCATTTTATCCCACATCTCTACTGGTATTTCTTCAACGACCCCCGCATGTGCTATGCCAGCATTATTCACAAGAATGTCTATTCTACCCAGAAAAGATAAAGCCTCTGCCACCAGTGTATTGGCATCTTCTTCCAATGATACATCCGCCTGCACCGCCAGCCCTTTTTGACCCGTCGCCAATATTTTTTCACAAACATCCAGGGCATTTTTTTCTTGCGCGCCATCCGGATAGTTAATAACGACATCCGATCCTTCTTCAGCAAATGCCAAAGCGACCCCCGCTCCTATTCCTGAGCTGCTGCCTGTTATCAATGCTTTTTTTCCGCTTAACTTTCCCATTGATCATTTCCCCGATAATTGACTGTTTCTAGCACACGACATAAACACAATTACACTAATTAATGGCGCTTGTGGGATTATATGGGAGGGTAAAAAGATAAGCCAAAATTTCTCCTCAGGCTTGATAATTGCTAATGTATAATTTGATATGAATAAAAATCTCACCCTGAGTCCGGATGAAATGCGAAAACTAGGTTACGAAGTAATCGATATGATTACCGAGCACTTTGAAACCTTATCTGAAAAACCTGTTTTAACTATTGCAACACCTGCCAAATTAAAGGCACACCTGGATAGCACCTTACCTGAACATCCCATGGCTATCGACAAGGTACTGAGTATTGTTCGCGACCATATACTTGGCAATATCTCACACGGCGACCATCCCCGATTTTTCGCTTTCGTGCCAGGACCTTCAAATTTTGTAGGCGCCATGGCGGATGCAATGGCAGCCGGTTTCAATGTATGTGCAAGCAACTGGCTGGAAGCATCAGGGCCAGCCGAGATTGAACGCATTACCATCAAATGGCTGTCTGATCTATGTGGTTTTCCAGATGAGGCGGGAGGAACCTTCGTCAGTGGCGGTTCCATGGCCAACCTTACTGCTATAGCCGTCGCTCGTCAGGTCATCCTTGGGCACCCGGATCCCAGGGCACTGGTTTATTATGCCGACCAGACTCATATTTCCGTCTTTCGGGGTCTGCGCGTGCTCGGGTTCGCTGCTGAGCAGTTGCGACAAATTTCGACAGATGCCAACTTTAAAATGGATTTGACGGTACTTGATAAGCAAATTAGTGAGGACGAACAAAATGGCTTCAGACCTTTCTGCGTTATCGCCAATGCCGGTACCACTAATACCGGTGCTGTCGATCCCTTACGGAAGATATCTAAAATCTGTGAGACGAAAGGTATGTGGTTACATGTTGATGGAGCCTATGGTGCCGGCTCGATTCTGTCCGAGCGTGGACGAAAACAACTCGATGGGATTGAGCTCGCAAACTCCGTCACCATCGATCCACACAAATGGCTATTCCAACCCATTGAGTCCGGCTGCCTGCTGGTGCGGGATCGGAAGTGGCTACGCCATACTTTCGATGTGTCCCCGGAATATTTGAGCGATGTTGATGCAAAAGATGAAGAAATTAATTTCTACCAACAGGGTGTACAACTCACCCGTCAGACAAGAGCCCTCAAATTGTGGATGTCACTCAAAGTATTCGGTGCCGAGGCATTTCGATCTGCCATTGAGCAAGGTTTCAGCAACGCTGAATATGTTGAAGCAAAGATTGTCACAATGAAAGATTGGGAAATAATCACACCCGCTACTTTGGGTGTCGTGACTTTTAGGCTCTCACAAACAGGACTGACATTATCTGCAGCGAATGAACTCAACCAGCTTATTGCAGATCAGCTCAGCGAAAGTAAGGTCGCTTTTATTGCTACCACCGTATTAAAAGGTGTGAAAGCCCTTCGCATGTGCCCCATCAATCCACGCACAACTCAGGAAGATTTAGACGGTACAATGCGCAAACTTGAAGATCTCGGGCAAACATTGGCCAGTGTAGCCAAAATTAAAAACTGATGATTTTACGAGTATTAATTAACTCGAATTCGCCTTACTTTGCACTGTTAACAGTTTCTCTACGATAGCTTCAAACTCCCCCACGTCACCGTACTTACCCGCATGAACCACACCTGTCACACCCACTTCAGACAGTGAAGATAGTTTATCTACGGCGGCATCCAAATCATCAAGGGGAAGCCCTGTCAGCGGGATAACTTCAGGCGGAGGTTTTTCCGCTTCTTTCATACCGGCAGCCAGATCAGCAATGGGTGCTCTCAATTTATCAGGGTCACCCTCAGTTGGCATCCAGCCATCTCCAAGTCTTATCGCTCTGTTAATAGCATGGGGCGCAGCGCCACCAATCAAAAAGTTTGGGCGAACAGGTCTCGGTTTGAAAACGAAACGTTGTCCATTTAACTCGGGTTCATCTTGAGCAAAACAGTCATGCCATATACTCAAGGTCTCATCAGTAATAGCGCCGCGTTGTTTATGATCGACTCCGGCAACGCGGAACTCTGCTTCCATCCAGCCCACTGCCGTACCCATCGTCAATCGTCCATTGGATAATTCCTGAATACTTGCGATCCATTTAGCCGTCACCAATGCCGGTCGATAAGGCACAATCAAGACCGAGGTGCCAAGACCGATGCGGCTGGTAATACCAGCGAGAAACGCCAATGTCGCCAAAGGATCAAGATAGCGGCCACCGGAACCTTCTGCCTCTTCTGGAGGGATTGCTATGTGATCGCTGAGCCAGAGATCATCCAGTCCGAGAGATTCGGCTACTTGTGCACAGCCCGTAATATTTTCCAGAGTCGAAGCTGGGCCAAAGTTTCGTAAGAATATTCCCATTCGCATGCTTACAGACTCCTCTATAAAATATTAATGTTCAGTACGGAAGGGCCATACTTATATGAGCTACAGCTTACCTCGTTCAAGCACTACGGATGTATTTAGGGAAGCTCTGATTAAGTTAAAAAATTCAATCATCCGTCCTGAGGTAAGATGTGCTCTCGATTTGAAACGAGTAAAAACTAAGCCCTAAGGCTGGACAGGTGATCTACTACATCCTTTGTCGAGACAACATCAGCATACTTTACATTCATATCGTGTAAGTTTGCAGCGTGCGCTTCAAGGTTTCTGTCGCCGACGGCTTCTCTTGGAACGACAACTGGATAATCATGTTGTAATCCATCTAGCACGCTTGCACGTACACAACCGCTGGTGGTTAGTCCGGTTACAACCAATGAATCCACTTTTAAGTGCTGCAATTTTTGCGCTAGATCAGTACCAAAGAAAGCACTTGCCCAACGTTTTTCAATTATTTCCTCGTGGTCCTGGCGGCCAAGTGAACTATCGACTTGAACCCAGTGAGAATCGGGTTCCAATACATTGAGTGCCGGTACCCGTTGTCTAAAAACTTTGGCTTGCTCTGCTGTGCGATAAATAACAGTGGTGAAAAATATGGGTAAGCCTGCTGCACGAAACGCATCAAGTAATAGTAAGTTAGCGGCAACCACATCGGGACACGCCGAGCCAAGAGGACATTCTGGATCGGTAAAGCCATTCACCATATCGACAATAATAATGGCTGGATTTTTGCCCAGTCCAACATCATGTCGCTCAAGATCCATTTCGACGTTTGTTTAGCGAAAACTTGGCGACTGGGGTGGAGGCAAATGCGTTTCTTCCAGACACCTGGCCTTGATTTCTTCAATGGTACCGCCGAAATTGAACATTTCCGGTTCTCCACGTTGGGTGGATAATTCACTGCGCAATTTTTCAGTCGCCGTCGTATCAACATCCCCATTGTCTTTAATGATGACCCCATAACGCTTTGCGCCTGCCGCCGAAACCAAACCTCGTTCAACATCCTGTCTGACCAAATCGGCATCGCGCTGATAAGGATCGCCCCAACCGCCGCCGCCCCAGGTATTAAAATAAAGTAAATCACCGACCTTAACGTCGATGTTTTCGCATTTTGCAGGCAACCATTGTTCGCTGCCATCTATTCGTACCAGAAGTTTGCTTGAACGTTGTCCCGGCTCGCCGCCGTTGACGCCCCAGGGATAGGTCAACCAGCGTTCGTCATGGATAGCGATCGAACCATCACATAAAAAGCAATAGGCGACGCTCAATCCATTACCACCTCGATGCAGGCCAGCTCCTCCCGAATCGGCAATGGGCTCGTACTTTTCAATGCGAAGTGGAAAGTAGGCTTCAATAAATTCGTTGGGGACATTGGTGAAACTCGGCCATAAGGAATGACCATCAGGGCCATCACCTGCCGGACGTCCGGGTACACCACCAAAACCAATCTGGAATAACTGAAACCACTCGCCCTTATCATCATAGCCTGAGTAAAACAGATGTGGACTGTCAGAAAAACCAGCCGCATTTAATGCTTCAGGCACGCCCTGTCCTAGCAAGCCGCCCATCACATCAAAAATTCTGCCTAATGCGTGCGTTCTGCCCGAGAGGGCTGCGGGATAATTTGGTCTTAACAATGACCCTTTAGGTAGACGCACCTCAACCAGATCATAAAAACCGTCATTGAACAGGATATGTGGATCAAAGAGGTTAATGGTAAATGCGCCGAAGAACATTTTGAACATTTCTTCGCTTAAATAAAAATTGATGGAACTCTTTGCCTGTGGATCAGTCCCTTCGAAATCGAAAATGGCCTTATCCCCTTCGCGCCAAAGCGTACATTTAATTTTATACGGTCCCATGCCCACACCGTCATCACATAGATAGTCTTCGAAAGAGCGAGGTTCTTCCGGCACCAACATCGCAATAATCTGCTTCATTGCCATATGATTACGTTCCAGCATGATTTCCATTGTTGAATGCAGAATGTCATCACCAAAACGCTCGGCCAGTTCCGCACAGCGTTTGGCCGCGGTATTACAGGCCGCCACAAGCGCATTCAAATCAAAACGGTTCCACTGAGGAGTGCGAACGTTATGTAATATCAGTTCAAGGAGATCCTCCTGCAGCACACCCTTTTTGTATAACTTCGTCGGTGGTATGCGAATGCCTTCCTGAAATATCGTCGAGGCTTCAATGGGAATACTCCCCGGCACCATGCCGCCATTATCTGACATATGTCCAAACATGGCAGACCAGGCGATATGCCTTTTATCTTTAAAAATCGGTACAAGCACAATCCAGTCAGGTAAGTGCGAGACCGCGCCATTACACATGTAAGGATCATTGGTGAGAATTATATCGCCCTCTTCAATTTCCGAATCATAAGCTTGCATAAAGCCATAGATAAAGGAGCCAAACTGACCCACCACCATTTTGCCATCACGATTAGCCACCATGGGAAAACAATCTCCCTGTTCGCGTATACCGGGTGACATGGCCGTGCGAAATAAAACAGCATCCATTTCTACGCGCACGTTCTTTAATGCATTTTCAATAATATCGACTGTGACGGTGTCAACCTCGACACGCTTCAGTGGAGTCGTATTTTTTTCAACAATTCTAGCCGTCATGGTCGTCGCCCTTTAAGCCACTCGATTAATGATAAGATTGCCTTGTTGGTCAACCTTTGCTTCAAATCCAGGCAATATGACCGTGGTTGAATCCATTTCGCCAACGATGGCAGGTCCCGGTACGGTTAAACCCTCGTGCAGTTTATCCCGAGCATAAATCGCAATGTCATACCACTCACCTTCGTAATAAAACCGGCTGTCCTGGATTTTACATTCCTCAAGCGTCGTGCCCGCCTCGCCTGTCAATAATTCTGCAATGGCTTTTGATTTAGCTTTCACAATCGCACGGATCATGACAATTTCATGGCCTTCGCCTAAATCGAAAGTAAAAAGGTGCTTATGTTCTGCGTCAAATCGCGAGGTTAATCCGGCAATACCTTCCTTGTTCAACTCTTCTTCAGTAAAATCGAGACTGATTTGGTATGCCTGACCGGCGTAGCGGAAGTCAGCTTGATAAAATACTTCCTGATCAGCCTCGCTAATGCCATCGGCGTTTAAGGATTCTGAGGCTTTTATTTGCAGGGCTTTCAGATCAGCGAGTAATTGTTCGGTATTGCAATCTTTCGCCATCTTGACATAGGTACGTGCGGCTTCATCCTGAACTTGTGTCGTCGCGTCACCATAGGCACAAAGTACGCCCGGGCCGGGCGGTATGATAACGGGAAAGGCACCACTTAAAATCCCAAGGGCATTCGCATGTAAGGGCCCGGCACCACCAAAACCCACCAAAGAAAATTCTCTTGGATCATAGCCTTGCTCAATGGAGACCAAACGCAAGGCACCAAACATGGATTCGTTAACTATCTTAATGATGCCTTCTGCCGCTTCCATCAAACTAATACCCATGGCATCAGCGACTTTCTGCACGGCTTTTTCTGCAGCGGCTTTGTCGATTGCCATAGCACCACCGAGTTGCACATCGGAAGGTAAATAACCGAGCACGACATTGGCATCGCATACCGTGGGCTCTTCACCGCCCTTCATATAGGCAGCAGGTCCCGGTACGGCGCCTGCAGATTGCGGTCCCACACGCAGTGCTTTGGTTAAATCCGGTACAAAGGCAATTGAACCACCACCTGCACCGACGGTGCGTACATCAACTGAAGGCGCGCGCACACGAACATCGCCGACGATAGTTTCCCTGCGAACTTGCGCCTTGCCATTCTGAATGAGAGCCACATCAGTTGACGTGCCACCCATATCAAAGGTGAGGATATTGTTGTAACCCGCACGAGAACAAAAATAAATAGCGCCAGCTACGCCACCGGCAGGACCTGACATCAACATGTTCACAGGCGATTCAGCAGACGCCCTGCCTGAAGCAAGACCACCATCTGAACGAAGAATAGATAGCGCAATATCATCGCCCATGCGTTTCTTCAAGACGGCCTGCAGGTTCGTAATGTACTTGGCGACTTCCGGCCTGACGTAGGCATTAACAACGGTGGTCTCAGCCCGTTCATATTCCTGCATTTCTGGTACGACTTCGCTGGAGATGGAGATTGGAATGTCGGTGAAAATCTCTTTTGCAATGGCGGCCGCTTGCTGTTCCGTCTCACCGTTAATGTAGGCATTGGTAAAACAAATCGTGAGCGATTCCACTTCATCTCTCGCTTTCAGTTTTTCCAAATCCAGGCGCAGCGCGGCTTCATCCAGTGCTCGAACAATCTTGCCGCTGGCATCGATACGTTCATCAGCCTCGATCGTTAATTCCAGGGGTGCTAGTAAGGGCTTTTTAACAAAACTCACCCAACCACCAAGGCCACCTGGACAAAAAGAACGCGCTACCTGCAATACAAACTTGTAACCTTTGGTTGTCACCAGCCCTACTTTCGCGCCACGGCCGGTTAAAACGGCATTGGTTGCCACCGTCGTTCCGTGCATGACGCGGTTGATGTTCTCAGGCCTGACGCCTGATTCATCACAAATACGCGCGATACCATTCAATACGCCTATGGATGAATCTTCCGGGGTTGAAGGGACTTTGGCAGTGAAGGTCTCACCACTCTCTTCGTTGATCAACAATAGATCTGTGAATGTGCCTCCTACGTCGACACCGAGCCTGTATGACATCAAACCTTCTCCTGCAGAAAGTGTTTATTGAGGATTTGTGTGAAAATCAACCTGTTGTACTTTGTTGGTTCGCTGGAAACAAACCTGCTCGTGTCACCATGCCGGGCATTTGGGCGTCGAGTGGGCCTTCCAGCCATTTTGCTGTTTCAATGACTTTTCCTATGTTAACACCGGTTTCCATTCCCATTCTTTGTAACATATAAAGTATATCTTCCGTAGCCACATTTCCCGTGGCAGCCGGGGCAAAAGGACAGCCACCCACGCCACCACAACTTGAATCGAGAATTCGAACGCCCTCTTGAACGGCGACATAGGCATTGGCAACGCCGGTATTACGGGTGTTGTGAAAATGGCAACGTAGGTTCACATCACCAACCACCTTGCTAACGGCGACAACCAGCTTTGCCACGTCACTGGGACCGGCGGCGCCAATCGTATCCGCCAGCGCTATCTCTTTAAAGCCCATGTCAGCCAGACGCCCCGCTAATTTGACGACTTTGGACACTGCTACTTCGCCTTCGAAAGGACAGCCAAAACTGGCACCAATAGTGACGCCTGCAGTGAGAGAGGTTGACGAGACCTGTTTCACAATTTCTTCGATTGTCGACATCGTCTCTTCGGTGGTCGCACCTTGATTACGTTGATTGAAGGTATCTGAGGCCACCACAACACAATTAACTTCAGAAATGTTGCTCTGTAGCGCACGTTCGAAACCGCGCATATTTAACACCAGGCCGATGTAGCTCACATCATCGTGCCTGGGTAATAGTCTCAACAAATCATCCGCGTCGGCCATTTGCGGCACACGTTTCGGATTGACGAAACTCACCACTTCCATACGCCTGATACCGGCATCTATCAGCCTGTTAATAAAGGCTATCTTCGTCTCCGTATCAACAATCTTGGCCTGACTTTGCAGACCATCTCGCGGAGCGACTTCGACAATTTCGATTTTATCTGTCATGGGAGAATCAAATTATTAACTCTATAAACTGTGTTTGCTTGCCTAAATTATGTATACAAAATTGGGGATTATCCACATTCTTCCGCCTTATATCTACAGGAATGTATACAATATGATTGATGTCGTCTGGAAAATATCTATAATCACTCGAGAAAATTCATTTATCGACAGTGCCAGCCCAAACAATTATAGATCTGCCCGCATTGTTAAAAAACCTCATGTATACAAAAGAAAAATAATGGCAACAACAGAACATTTAAAAGAAAACGGTCCCTTAGCAGATCTCCGCGTTATTGAAATGGGCGTCCTTCTCGCTGGACCCTTTTGTGGTCAGTTATTGGGTGATTACGGTGCCGAAGTTATCAAAATCGAACAACCAAAGGTTGGCGATCCTATGCGTAACTGGGGACAGGAAAAGGCTCATGGCATGTCGCTTTGGTGGCCAGTGATCGCCCGCAACAAGAAATCTATCACGCTCAATGCAAGAGTCAAAGAAGGTCAGGACATTATTAAGGATCTTGTAAAGGACGCTGATATCCTGATTGAAAACTTTCGCCCAGGCACCATGGAACGCTGGGGTCTTGGCTTTGACGAGCTGGCAAAAATCAACCCTCGTCTGATTATGGTGAGAGTCACCGGTTTCGGGCAAACGGGCCCCTATTCACCTCAGGCAGGATATGGATCTATTGGCGAGGCGATGGGTGGTCTTCGCTACGTTGTCGGTGAAAGTGATCGCCCGCCGGCTCGAATCGGTGTCAGTATGGGTGATGCACTCGCGGCAACATTTGCTACTCTCGGTACCTTATCTGCCGTACACGCAAGGGAAACAACAGGTCGCGGCCAGGTAGTAGATTCCGCTATTTATGAAGCTGTACTTTCTTTGATGGAATCGTTGATACCGGAATATCAAATCGGAAATTATATTCGTGAACGTAGCGGCTCAATCTTACCCAATGTTGCACCATCGAACTCCTATCCAACAAAGGATGGTAATTATCTAATTGCCGCCAATCAGGACACGGTGTTCAAGCGTTTGGCAGAGGCCATGGGGCAAGCGGAGTTGGGTGGAAATGAAAGATACGCAACTCATGGAGCACGCGGACAACACCAGCAAGAACTGGATGATCTCATTGGCGAATGGACTAAAGGCTTTAGCTCTGATGAACTACGTAAACTGCTGAACGAATTCGGTGTCCCCAACGGAAAAATTTTCACCGCACCCGATATGCTGGAGAACGAACACTACGCCGCACGCGAGGCCATAGTTTCCTTGAATCATCCTGCACTAGGTGAAATTAAAATGCAGAATGTCTTTCCCAAAATGTCTGAAACTCAGGGGAAAGTGAAATGGTGCGGACCAGAACTGGGACAGCATAACAATGAAATCTATCGCGATATGTTGAAGATGGATGAGAGCAAAATCGCGGAATATATAGAACAAGGGATCATCTAACGTCGACTTGCTTTAATAATGCTTAAACGTGTCCACCATATTAATTTTGTTGTACACGATTTAGAAGCCGCTGTAATAAAATATCAGACTTTGTTCGGCCTGGATAATTGTGAATATCTGAATCACCCTCATCGACCCGTCAAAACTGCACGCTTCAAAATTGGTGATAGCTGGATTGTATTGCTGCAACCTCTGGATACCGAATCACTTCCTGCCCAACATCTACAGGAAAAGGGAGAAGGTTTTTTTCTTATTTCCTTCGAAGTAGACGATCTTGACGCTGCAATGAAGCGAGTTGAAGAAAAAGGTGGGATCCTGCGAGATGAAACGGCAAGGCCTGGAATTTTAAACTGGCAAGTTGCCGATCTTGATCCTGATTCGACTTTCGGTGCCTTGATACAATTGGTGGAGGAGAGGGATTAGGCCTGCGTGTTAATCTGCCAGCGAGTGCTGGTTTTGTAATTCACTTTCCTGTGCTTCGTGCGGGATATGCACCGGACGCGGATAGAGGTATGCGTTCCCACGCAGAGCGTGGGAACGAGGGTTGTTACTGATTAATTAAAGATTTTCGAGAACGTTCTCAGCAGAGCTCACTTTAAACGCGCCACCTTCTTCAATGAATAACTGCGATACGACACCATCATCCAAAACGATCGCAAAGCGTTGGCCACGTTGTCCCATACCAAATCCAGAAGCATCAAGTCCCAGACCCAGTGCCTGGGTATATTCACCGTTGCCATCGGCCAGCATTTCTACTTTGCCTTCTGCACCAGCACTCTTGCCCCATGCGTCCATAACAAAAACGTCGTTCACCGCCATGCAGGCAATGGTGTCCACGCCCTTTCCTTTCAGGGCACCGGCCTGTTCAATAAAACCAGGCAAATGTTCTTTGGAACAAGTGGGTGTGAAAGCGCCTGGCACTGAAAACAAGACTACTTTTTTTCCACCGAACAGATCAGCACCTTTCAGAGCACCAGGACCATCCGCATTCATTACTGTAAAACCACCTTCGGGTGCGCTGTCACCTACTTTAATCGTCATTACTATCTCCTCATCTCTGTTAATTGTTATATAACCGGCCTTAGATACATTGAGATTTTTATTTTTCAAAGATACCTGATGACGGATACGAAGCGGGCATTATAATGCGAAAGTAGTCCTTAGGTTAACTAATTATCAAAGCAAGCTTACCCCGAACATGCCCATTCTGACTTTTTTGTAGTGCCTCTTTCACCTGTGCCATTGGGAAAGTCTCAACGGGCAGTGGTTTGATTTTTCCTGTTTCGATTAGTTTGCTGATCGCTGACAATTGCTTACCGTCAGGTTCAACAACAATCAATTTGGCCGCAACGTTATGCTTTGCAGCATTTTTTTCCAGTTCCGCCACGGTATGAACGAGGCCGTTAATAGTTGCTACTCGACCATAATTTTTTCGCACATAGTCAAAATTGATAGCGACATCTTCCCTTCCTGTACAATCAAATACAAAATCAACGCCCTCAGTGGCAAAGGTTTCAATAGAGGCCTTGATATCATCTTGTCGATAATCGATAACTTCATCCGCCCCTAAAGATCTCAGGTAATCATGGTTATGGGGGCTGGCTGCAGCACAGACTCTCGCACCGAGATGTTTTGCAATCTGGATGGCAAATCCTCCCACACCTCCTGCACCGGCAGTCACAAAAACACTTTCACCTGCCTGTAAGGCCGCAAAATCCACCATGGCTTGCCAGGCCGTCAGCACCGTTAGAGGAATCGTCGCTGCGTCAGAAAAACTCAGCTTGGCGGGCTTTATCGCCAACATAGAGGCATCCGCTGGTGCGAATTCTGCGTAAGTACCAAATTGAACCGTCTCGAGGCGAACATAAGCATATACCTCATCGCCTGGTTTGAATGAGCATCCCTTGTTACCCACCGCTTCTACTATCCCCGACAATTCCCAACCAGGCGTCAATGGCAGTTTATGCGGAAATGCTTTTGCGAGGTAGCCTTCGCGTATCTTCCAATCGGCGGGATTGATACCAGCCGCCTTTACTTTGACGAGTACCTGATCCTCAGTAATCTCGGGCACTGGCACATCGCGCACATTGAGAACCTCAGGCCCGCCATACCCGTCAATAACTACAGCTTTCAATTCTAGCTCATCCCATTTTTATACCAGGACGTTGCTTCCACTCATATAAATATAAATCTCCTGAAACTTGTCATCGCGTATGCGCCAGAAGTTGGTGTTATGAAGTGAGGTTATCTCTCCGTCTTTTCCTGTCACATCCGCTATAAAGCTGGCGGTTATTCTGCCATTAGCTTCATCCACAGTGCAGGTGAAGTCACGATGAACGATAACATCAAAAGTTGACATGAACTCAGTGAACATGCGTTTTATATTGTCTTTGCCATCATGAACGGTAAACGATGTCTGCACCGTCATCATGGCGTTGTCGTGAAAACAATCCAGTACCGCATTCAAATCTTTTTTATCCACGTTGGCAAAATATTGGTTAATTGCCAGGTCAATTAAGCCTTCCCGATCAAGTGATGATTGATATTGCATGATGTTTAGCCCTTTTAATTTTTAAGTTCTATTTAAGTAGGTTATCGCCACTCATGTAAACATGAACACGGGTAAATTTTCCGTCTTTTAGATAAAAACGATTACAGTTCTCGTAACGAGTTAATTCTCCACTCTCTTTTCCCGTTACTTCAACGGAAAACTGAGAACAAATTGCATGCTCTTGCACATCAACGGTGTGCACAAAATTCCCATGCCAGATACGTGTGTGCGCGTCAAACAAACCTACGAACATTTCTTTTATTTGATCTTTTCCGTCATGTACTGTGTTGGATGTCATTTCTGTCAGAACAGCGTCATCAGTAAAACAATCCAGAATTAAATCCATATCGTAGTTATCTACACCGTGGAAATAACGCTTGGTGACTATATCAACATGGTACTCGTAGTTGTAATTACTCATAATCTTTTCTCTTCTAGTTATTTTTTACGGCTCGTCCGCAGAATCTGTGGGTGAAAATATACTATTCTTTTGAGCCAGGAAAACAAAGCTCGTCATTCCCGCGTGCTTTAACTGCCTTTCCTGTTAACCCATAGATTCTGCTGAAGACCCTTTTTTACTAATCAGTTTTTACCGCGAGATAAAATCATCTCATCGTTAGGCATCTCAGGTGAGGCGAAAGCCTTCTTGCTGTGGCTGAGATTTAATTGCAGAAATAGCTCGCAAAGTTTGTAGGCAACCTGTCCTGGGTTGATTACCGGTACCGGCAGTTTTTCCTGTAAATATGCGTGCGACTGGTGCATGGTGGTCGAGCCAAGAACGATGACGTGAGCACCATCTTCGTTAATCGCCTTTAAACATTCCTCTTCCAGTTTAGCAAAGACCACCTCTTCCTTGCCTTCCAGCAATTCGGCCAGATCCGGTCGAGTTTTGATTGAACGCAGGGAGGCGCAACGACTCTCCAGACCATATTCCTTTAGAGTTTTTGTATACAGATGAAACCATTCATCCCACATGGTAATGACGGAAAATTTATGCCCCAAACAACAGGCAAGGTGGAAGGAAGCCTGACCAGGACCAATAACCGGTATACTCAGTTTCGAGCGCAGAGCATACATACCGGAGTCACTGACAGTATCGATACAAACCGCATCAAAACCCTCTTCTTCGGCTTTTATCCCCGCTTCAAATACACTCATATCCATGAGCATAGTGTCGTAATAGCTATCGCCCAGCGCTGCACCCCAGTTAACTGCGACAAATTCAACTTCAGCTCCCGGCATTATCAAATCACCGGGCAGTTGTGCGGCACGATTGGCAACACCAGCGGCATCCATAGGTATCGGTACTATTATTTTTATTCTTTTAGTCATTTAATGTGTTCTCCCAACTGAATTGCCAGCGGAAATCAATATACGCCGCCACTGCCTAATTGTATACAATATGGCTGAGTAAGAACAAAAATTATTAATACTTTGGCCCACGACTTCAACCCGCTTACATAGAAGTACAGGAATATATGGCGTCTCAGTGGAAAATACAGCCATGCACCTGTGACGGGATTTAGATAAGTGTTAAATTATGGCGATCCATAAAACACAATAACAAATAGAAAACACTGTATGAATGCGAAATCCGATGGCAGTTTACTTATGGGCATGTTCTGGATGTTTATCATCTCACTGCTTCTTATCTGGCTACCGGGCCTCGGCTCCCTGATTGCCGGCATCGTCGGAGGCAAAACAGCTGGCAGTGTCATGTCAGGCTTGATGGCAGCCCTGTTGCCGGGTCTATTATTAGCGGGAGGCCTGTTTGCTTTTGGTGCCGTATTCACCGGCCTGCCCTTCGTTGGCGCTATAATCGCTGGTGGTGGCGTTCTCCTGTATATACTTTATATTCCGGCTCTTTTAATAGGTGCCCTTATTGGTGGCCTGCTGGCGTAAACCTCAACTACAATTTCCTTACACCCAAGAATAAGATAAATGACTACTAATCGATTTAGCGGCACAGATACCTATATTGCAACTGACGACCTAATGACCGCTGTTAACGCCGCCGTTACAGTCGGTCGACCTCTCTTAATAAAAGGTGAGCCAGGTACCGGTAAAACGCTACTGGCAACAGAAATCGCCCTTTCCTTGCAAAAGAATTTGTTCGAATGGCATATCAAATCCACCACCAAGGCCAGGCAGGGTTTGTATGAATATGATGCGGTAGCCAGGTTGCGAGATTCGCAACTTGGTGATGAGCGTGTCAATGATATAGATAACTACATAATTCGCGGAAAAATGTGGGAAGCCTTCGATGCCGAAGAACAGGCTGTTTTACTTATTGATGAGATAGATAAGGCTGATATTGAATTTCCCAATGATCTACTGCAGGAACTGGATCGCATGGAATTTTTCGTTTATGAAACCAAACAATTAGTCAAAGCCAGACACCGCCCTATTGTCATCATCACCAGTAATAACGAAAAAGAATTGCCCGACGCCTTTCTTCGACGTTGTTATTTTCATTACATCCGTTTTCCAGATCACGAGACTATGGAAAAGATTGTCAATGTGCATTTCCCAAAAATTAAAAAACGCCTTTTGCAGGAAGCACTGGAATCCTTTTTTGATTTGCGCGAAATCCCCGGTTTAAAGAAAAAGCCATCGACTTCTGAATTACTCGACTGGATAAAATTATTGCTGGCAGAAGATATTTCCGCAGAAGATCTTCGCGAGGAAAATAACCGTAAAATTATTCCAAAACTTTATGGAGCCTTGTTAAAGAATGAGCAAGATGTACATTTATTCGAAAAACTTATTTTCTTGAACAGAGGCTCATCAAACTAACTAACACTGAAGCTGATATCGTAATAAAATCCATCCATAAGGTGG
>JBLIML010000075.1:0-16401 GCA_047638675.1 Planctomycetota bacterium
ACTCGTGTCTGTGCATATGATCGGTCGGGTTATGGTTGGAGCGATATGGGTCCTTTACCACGGACCAGTAAACGTCTGGTGGATGAACTACACAGGCTGCTCTTCAAAGCCAAGGTTCCAGGTCCATACATTCTGGTGGGCCACTCATTCGGTGGATATGTAGCGCGCTATTATGCCAGTGTTTACCCAAAGGAAATGGCAGGGCTTGTGCTGATTGAATCATCCCATCCTGAGCAGGTTGAACGACTGCCACAGAACAAAAGAAACTCAAAAACGCAATATCCGCCACACAGCAGAACCTATAATGTTTCTCATCCAGTTATGCATGAGCATTATCCTGTACAGGCACGGGCCAATGCTTATCACTTGATGTCTTCCTGGAAATACAAATTCACCCAACGCGAAGAAATGCTGAGTCTGCCTCATAGCGCAAAAGAAGTGCAGGGCGCAGAGCCCTTGCCAAACATCCCATTGGTTGTGTTGACTAGAGGAAAGCGAGTTTGGCCGAATAACGACTATGGTGATGAAATGGAAAAGATCTGGATGGAGATGCAGGATGAGCTAGCTCTGTTGAATGAGGGTGCAATACATCTAATCGCAGAACGAAGCGGACACTCCATCCATCTCGATCAGCCGGAATTTGTGATTTCCGCCTTGAGGGTATTATTGAATAATCAGGGATCGACGCCGTCTCATTCTAAACAGGAAGGGTATTGATTTAAAAACGTAATGTCCCACCGCACCAGGCGGTGGGACACTAATTGATTCTTACAGCGTAAAACTTAGTTGGCTTTTTCTATATAAAGAAAGCCAATGCCAGCAGAAGCTCCTAAACCTTTGTTAGTTTCCAGTGCCAGAGGTTGCAGACTCAAATTTTGAGCGCCAGCACCGACTAACACTTTAGCACCGAGACCAACACCCACGGAGGCCGCAGCTTGACCACCAACATATTTGCCCGCAAGCGCATAGGCACCGGGGTTAGTGTTAGATGTAGCGGATATCACTGCAAATGAAATATGCTCATCCGATTTGAAGCTTAAATCCAGTCCTAGTGCGATACCAGCTTCCCCGTTATAACGTTCCAGCACGCCTTGATTATTAAATGTGCATTGGACATCAGCGGTGGAGCGAATCAACAGATTGACACGAGAGCCCGGGACAACACTACATTTAAGTACGCCGAGTTCGAGGCCGGCCTTGTCTTCAGCGACAGCAGAGTTAAAAGATAAGGCAAAGGCGAGAGCCAGTATTGCCGTGACAGATTTAAATAACTTCAGATTTTTCATGTAAACGCTCCTTCCTTCTTCTTCAATAGTGAATTAACAGCTTATTAGATTTTAACGTCAAAATACATTGATATGTTAATCGCTCAGGTTAATTTTTCGTTAAGATTCAATTTTAGCTTGCTCGCAAGAGAACGGAGTCTAAACTGTGGTAATCAAAGACTGAAAATAAAGTAAAGGCTTATTCAAAGTGTCTACTTCGATTTCTTCGATAATGAGCTTATACAAGCCGACAATTGGACTCTGTTAAACCAGTAAAAGTTCTGATTTTACGGATTAATAGTGGTGCTCCCTACGAGACTCGAACTCGTGTTTCCGGCGTGAGAGGCCAGCGTCCTGGGCCACTAGACGAAGGGAGCATGAAAACAGTGGTATTATACGCACCCATAAGCCCAGAACCAACTCTTGTGAACAAAAAAACAGCGTAAAATCAATGAGCTCAGATGTAAAAGTAAAAAATCTGGAAATTCTAAAACCAGCACCGCGAATCATTCCTCGTGAAGAACACATTATTTCACGGGCAAATATCAGTGAAAGTGCCTTAAAGGTTCTGTATCGCCTTAGCAATGCAGGCTTTCAGGCCTATCTAGTGGGGGGGAGTGTCAGGGATCTTCTTTTAGGTAGAGAACCTAAAGATTTTGATGTGGCCACCGATGCTTTACCCGAGCAGATCCGGGAGTTATTTCGCAATTCTCGATTGATCGGAAGGCGTTTTCGATTGGTTCATGTGCGTTATGGCAGGGATATCATTGAAGTCTCGACCTTCAGAGCGGCTCATCCGGACGTGGATAATGCGGCAGGTGAATCGCTGGAAGGCCGGATTATTCGAGATAATGTTTATGGCAATATTGATGAAGATGTCTGGAGACGGGATCTTTCAGTGAATGCGCTCTTCTACAATATCAAGGATTTTTCCGTTGTCGATTACGTCGGTGGTATGCAGGACATCCTCGCGGGGCGAATTCGTATGGTTGGCGATCCGGTCCAACGTTATATTGAAGATCCCGTGAGAATGTTGCGGGCGGTGAGATTTGCGGTGAAATTGGGTTTTCGCATCGATGCGGCAACTGAAGAGCCCTTGCTACATCACGCGCATTTACTGAATGAGATCCCCTCCGCGCGATTATTCGAAGAAACCCTTAAATTGTTTCTAGGCGGATATGCCCTACAGACTTTTGAACGACTTCGTCACTACGGATTATTCGCGCAACTGTTTCCGCAAACAGAAGAAATATTGTCAACGCAGGAAGGCGGTTTTCCTCATACATTGTTAATACATGCTCTGGATAATACGGATAAACGATTAGCCGAAGACAAGCCGGTAACACCTGGCTTTATATTGGCAGCCCTATTGTGGGAGCCAATGCAGGAACTTGCTCGGGACTACGTGGCTCAAGGCCAAACTGAAACCAATGCACTAAGTCTTGCCTCAGATGTAGTGGTATCGCGTCAAGTCACCACAACCGCAATGCCCAGGCGATTTACGCAATTTGCTCGCGATGTTTGGCAATTGCAGCCTCGATTAACACGCCGTGCCGGGAAACGCCCGTTTCGTTTGCTTGAACATCCTAAATTCCGAGCCGCTTATGATTTCCTGATGCTGCGCGCACAAGCGGGTGAAGATGTGCAGGAGTTGGTGGATTGGTGGACCGAATTTCAGGAGGAAAACAGTGAATTGTTGGCGACAAAGGAGCCTCGAAAACCGGCAGGCAGATCTCGACGACAACACTCGCATCGACGTCCATCCAAGCCGAAGAAGTAATGTTGAGTTGCTACATCGGTCTGGGCAGTAACATTGAGCAGCCCAGGCAACAAATAATCCGCGCCATCGCTGAATTAAGTACACTCAAATCTTCAAAACTGCTTTGTGTCTCATCCCTCTATCAAAGTAAACCACTAGGACCACAGGATCAGCCAGATTACGTCAATGCAGTGGCGAAGCTGGAGACCTCTTTACCAGCGGGTAATCTGCTTGCCCTTCTACAAGATATTGAGTTGGCGCATGATCGTGTGCGCGGAGAACATTGGGGACCACGCACGCTGGATCTGGATCTTCTGCTCTATGGCGATGAACAAATCAAAAGTGAGCACTTGACTGTGCCACACCCGGAAATAAGAAATAGAAATTTCGTGTTAATCCCCTTGTCTGAGATCTCAGCAGAACTCACAATCCCGGGCATGGGAACTTTAGTGAATATGGTGACACAAGTTGATCGTAGCGGCCTGGAGATAATTACTGCCGGCGACTATCACGATGAATAATGCGCGTATGAAATATATGGTCGTAGAAGGCCCTATTGGTGTTGGCAAAACTGTTTTGGCAAAACGTCTGGCGAATACTTTTAAGGCTGAGTTGATGTTGGAGAATCCTGAGGACAATCCATTTTTACCCAAGTTTTATGAAGACCCAAAAAATTCCGCGTTACCGACCCAACTACATTTTTTATTTCAACGGCTGAAAATGATAGAAGTTCTGCGACAGACAGACATGTTTAAACCTGCCCAGATTTCCGATTTTCTTATGCAAAAAGATCAATTGTTCGCAGAGGTGACGCTGAATGACAGTGAATTCGATCTCTATAATCAGGTCTATAGTCGTCTGGTGCTTGAGGCACCCATACCGGATCTGGTCATTTATCTGCAAGCGCCTGTGGATTTATTGTTGAAGCGTATATATGAGCGTAAAATTGTCTACGAAAAAAGGATTGAAGATGTTTATCTAAATAAAATATCAGAAGCCTATATTAAATTTTTTTATCACTACAACGCATCGCCGACACTGATTGTCAACACCAGCGAAATCAATCTGGTTGACAGCGATGATGACTACGATTATTTGTTGAATTATATTCGCACGCTTTCTCCAGGAAAACATTACCTCAATCCACAAAAATTATGAGTACGAAAATATCCATTGCCCATTTACAGGAAATGAAAGCCAGATATGAAAAGATCTGTAGCTTGACTGCCTATGACGCTAGTTTTGCCACCATCCTTGATGACTCAGGTATAGAAGTGATCCTGGTGGGGGATTCTCTGGGAATGGTGTTACAGGGAGAAAACTCAACATTGAAAGTTAGCATGGATGATATGGTCTATCACACGAGAATTGTCAGTCCAGCGTGCCAACGGGCCTTGCTCATCGCCGATATGCCCTATCGCAGCTATAGGACGCCGGCGCTGGCACTTGAGAATGCCCGGCGACTGATGAATGAGGCTGGTGCAGATGCGGTCAAGTTAGAAGGTGGCGAGGAAGTCGCGGACATCGTAAAAATCTTAACGAATAATGATATCCCAGTGTGTGGCCATGTTGGTTTGCAGCCGCAATCTGTGGAGAAATATGGAGGTTACAAAGTACAGGGTCGTGATGAGAAAGGGGCTGAGCAAATTCTCAAGGGTGCCATAGCGCTGCAGCAGGCGGGCGCAATGATGATTGTGCTGGAGTGTATTCCGGCGGAGCTTGCAGAAAAGATTACTCACGCCATTAATGTGCCGACAATTGGTATCGGTGCAGGTGCAAATTGTGATGGCCAGGTGCTTGTTTTATATGATCTCCTGGGGGTTTCCCGGAAATCTCCACACATGGCGAAAAACTTCCTTGCAGAAAACGGCAATATTCGCGATGCTATTGTCGCTTATGTCGAGGCAGTGAAATCCGGTAGTTTCCCTGCCGCCGAGCATAGCTTCAAATAAACCGACAAAATTTAAAATAATAATAATAAAAATAAAAATGAAATCATCAGTCGTTCAAGAAACCCGATCGGGAGGTCATATGGAAACTGTTTTTGACCTTGCTGGATTACATCGTGTGGTGACAAAATGGAAAGCCGAGGGGGCAACTATCGCCTTTGTCCCGACCATGGGTAATTTGCATCGGGGGCATTTTTCTCTTCTCGAGCGAGCTCGGGAACTTGCCGATAAAAGTATCGTTAGTATTTTTGTTAACCCCATTCAATTTGGTAAGGGTGAAGATTACGAAAGTTATCCCAGCACCCTGGAAAACGATAGCACCGGTTTGGCAGACCGCGATCTGGATTTGCTCTTTGCGCCGGATCTAAAGCAACTCTACCCAAGAGGTGTGGATACAGATACACGTGTTCTCGTGCCCGGGCTCAGTAATATTCTTTGTGGACGTTTTCGACCCGAGCATTTTTCCGGGGTCGCCACAGTCGTTGCCAAACTGCTGATCAATACTCAACCCGATGTCGCCCTGTTTGGTGAAAAAGATTATCAGCAATTGTTAGTAGTGCGGCAAATGGCGGCGGATTTGTGTATGCCTATTGAGATAGTGGGTATGCCTATCATAAGAGAAGACGATGGTCTGGCGATGAGCTCGCGTAATGCCTATCTCAATATGACTGAACGCAAACAGGCTCCTTTGATTCATGAATTATTACAGGCCGCGGCACAGCAGCTACGTCATGCACCGGATAAAATTCCTGCGATAGAAGCAGAGGGGATGAAAGCGCTTGAGGCAGGCGGATTCAGACCAGAGTATTTCAGTGTTCGTCGCACTGAAGATCTGGCTGAGCCACGGGCACAGGATTTACGTCTTTCTATTCTTACCGCAGCGTGGTTGGGTACTGCTCGATTGATAGACAATGTGAAGGTATTGGTTGATGCGTAGAAGTTAAAAGCTTGTCCCCGCGAAGGCGGGGATCCAGTTGAATGAAGTATCGCATACAAGGCGATATCCTATTAGGTGTATTTAAGTTAAAAGTGGAAAGTTAAAAGTGAGCAGAGATATTACAGCTTGCGTCATTATAATAGGGAATGAGATTCTTTCAGGGAGAACACAGGATTTGAATCTGGCCTTTATTGGTCAGCGATGTGATGAGTTAGGAATTCAGTTGAACGAGACACGTGTCATTCCTGATGTGATGGCAACGATTGTGTCAACCGTTAATGAATGTCGTGCTAAATTCACCTACGTCTTTACCACCGGTGGCATCGGTCCAACTCACGACGATATAACCTCCGCTGCGATTGCCGAAGCTTTCGGCAAAAAAATAATACGAAGTGATGAAGCGGTAGCGGCCATGGACGATTATTATGATTCTAATTCGGGGACGTTGACCGAGGCACGTCTGAAAATGGCTGATGTGCCGGAAGATGTTGTACTCATTGATAACCCCGTCAGTGGTGCGCCGGGATTTCAGATTGAAAACGTTTTTGTGCTTGCGGGTGTTCCAGGCATCATGCGCGCCATGTTCGATGGTATCACCAATAAACTGATCGGTGGCGCGCCGATATTAACTGATTATGTTGTCACCAATCTGGGCGAAAGTGCGATCGCTGTGGATCTCGGCAGACTTCAGGATGTCTACGCCGATGTTAGTATTGGTAGTTATCCCTATTTCAAGGAAGGAAAGTTTGGCGTTAACCTGGCGCTGCGTTCGACAGATGCAGATCGGCTCGCGGAATTGAAAGCTGAATTGAAAAAAGTGATCATGGGTTTGAGGGGACGAATCATCGAGTAATATTTTATTATCATATGCATTCCCACGCGGAGCGTGGGAACGAGGTGTTGCGGGCTACCTTATGTTTTGCCTGTCCTGGAATGCTCCCTGATGAATAAATATTGGATGTGAACAAAGGGTTCGATGCGTGCGACGCCACCTATAAGTAGATATAAACCCGCCAGATCTGTATATTTTCCCGATAATTTCAATAATTGGCGCAAGCTCAATGGCTTAGCACCAAAAAATAAGACTCAGGAAAGTGTAGATGCCACAAACTGTCTCCCCAATAAAGGACGTCGAAGAAATCTCTTTGAGGTCTGAGCATGCACCACAAGGCTGGTGGATGGACATGGGTTCAGGCTCCAATTCAAGCGATCAATCCTCGAATAATGCTCTGCAAAATCTTGACCTGGCTGTTTATGTGGTTGAGAAAAACGGAAAGCAAGTATTCACTAACTATGGTGCTGCCGAATTGGGTAAGCGCGATGCCCCGGACAACGCTTTGCCCCTTATCGCCTATGCACCCGCTAGCCGCTTGCAGCAGCTAGGTGACAGCACATTTTGTAAAGATCACGGTATCCTTCTCCCTTACATGACAGGGGCAATGGCCAATGGCATAGCTTCAGTCAAACTGGTAACGGCTGTCGCAAAGGCAGGTTTACTCGGCTCTTTTGGTGCTGCAGGCTTGATGGTGGATCAAATTGAACGGGCGATCGTTGCGCTGAAAACTGCACTTGGGGCGACGCCATTTTGTGCGAATCTCATTCACAGCCCTAATGAAAAGGGACAGGAACAGGCGGTTGTCGATATTTACCTGCGTCATCAGGTACAACTGGTGGAGGCGTCTGCCTATATGGCATTGACCTTGCCCGTCGTTCGTTATCGTTTGCACGGCATTCATCGAGACAGCGAGGGCAATGTAGTGACGCCCAACAATATTATTGCCAAAGCCTCTCGTATTGAAGTGGCGGAAAGATGGTTTAGTCCCGCGCCGGAAAAATTTCTCAAGTCCTTGCTCGAGGCGGGAGAAATTAGCGAGGAACAGGCTGAATTAGCCAGATGTGTGCCAATGGCACAGGATCTCACCGTAGAAGCCGATTCCGGGGGTCATACCGACAATCGACCGGCCATTACACTGATCCCGACCATTGTTGCTCTGCGTGATCGTCTGCAAGCCCAATTTAATTATTCGAAGCTTTTACGCGTTGGTGCTGCTGGCGGTATCGCCACACCCGCATCTGCGGCGGCGGCTTTTGCTATGGGCGCCGCCTATATCGTCACGGGCACGGTGAACCAGGCCTGTGTCGAATCTGGCAGCAGCGATCTGGTCAGACAAATGCTCGCGGATGCAAAACAGGCGGATGTGGCCATGGCGCCAGCGGTTGATATGTTTGAGATGGGAGTGAAACTGCAGGTGCTGAAACGCGGCACCATGTTCCCCATGCGCGGAAACAAACTATACGAGCTTTATCGTGCCTATGAGTGCATTGAGGATATTCCCCAAAAAGAACTCGACTCGCTGGAAAAGACAATCTTCAAGGCTTCAGCAATAGAAATCTGGCAAAATACACGGTCTTTTTTTCTAGAACGTGATCCTGAGCAGATAGAAAAGGCAGACAAGGATCCGAAACACAAAATGGCCTTGATGTTTCGCTGGTACCTGGGATTGTCATCTCGCTGGGCTAACGCCGGGCAAGCAGATCGCCAGGTGGATTACCAGGTCTGGTGCGGACCGGCCATGGGGGCGTTTAATGAATGGGTGAAGGATAGCGTGCTCGATGCACCCGAGAATAGAACAGTAGTGAATGTCGCCCTAAATATAATGTATGGGGCGGCGCTGGTGACACGACTAAATATGTTACGTCACCAGGGCGCAAAAATATCACCAGATGATGTTAATGCGCGGCCTTTAAGTTTTGACAGTTTAAAAAAATACCTGTGAACGATAAAAGAAAATTAAAGCAATCAAAAGATGATCAGCCGAAGGCTGTGCCATTGGCCATCGTCGGGATCGGCTGTCTGTTCCCGAAGGCCAACGATGCGACAAGCTATTGGACGAATATCCGTGATGGCGTGGATGCTATTGGTGATATTCCGGAGACACACTGGAATCCTGACGATTATTTTGATGCAGATAAAAACGCACCCGACATGACCTATGCCCGACGCGGCGGTTTTATTGATGCGGTTGATTTTGATCCCCTGCTCTACGGTTTTAGTCCAAATAATATTGAAGCGACCGACAGTACCCAGTTACTCGGTATGGTCGTCGCGCGTCAGGCATTGCTCGATGCGGGTTATGCCAGCGGCAAAGATAGTGATGACGGCAGGCAATTTGATCGGGATCGCTGCAGTGTCATTCTGGGTGTGACAGGCACATTGGAATTGGTGATCCCGTTGGGCGCGCGTCTTGGCCATCCCATCTGGCGCAAAGCCCTGAGTGATGCGGGTGTCGATAAAGAGACCGCAGAGGATATTGTTCAACGC
Organism: Planctomycetota bacterium; assembly: GCA_047638675.1. Taxonomy (GTDB): domain Bacteria; phylum Pseudomonadota; class Gammaproteobacteria; order Eutrophobiales; family Eutrophobiaceae; genus WLWS01. The sequence continues at coordinate 9,233 of JBLIML010000075.1, forward strand.
ATAAGCGATGGTTATGTGCCCTGGCAGGAAAATTCTTTTCCTGGACTTTTAGGCAATGTCGCCGCTGGACGCATCGCCAATCGTTTTGATTTGGGTGGCACAAATTGTGTCGTCGATGCGGCTTGCGCTTCTTCATTAAGCGCATTGCACATGGCGGCAATGGAGTTATATGCCGGTCGTTCTGACATGGCAATCACCGGTGGCTTTGATACCTTCAATGACATCTTTATGTATATGTGTTTTAGCAAAACCCCCGCACTGTCGCCTACCGGCAATAGCAAACCCTTTGATCTTAATGGTGATGGCACTATTTTGGGTGAAGGTCTCGGCGCGGTGATATTAAAAAGACTCGATGATGCAAAGCGCGACGGCGACAAAATTTATGCAGTGGTTAAAGGTATTGGTTCGTCCAGTGATGGTCGAGGTAACGCCATCTATGCACCGAGTGCCAGCGGTCAAACTAAAGCATTGAGAGATGCTTATGATCAGGCAAATGTAAGTCCACGAAGTATTGAATTACTGGAAGCTCACGGTACCGGAACCAAAGTGGGTGATGCGGTGGAGGCGGAAGCGTTGTCTGGTGTATACAGGGAAGCGCAGGCAGAGGGAAGTTGGTGTGCGATAGGTTCTGTAAAATCCATGATTGGCCATACGAAGGCTGCGGCTGGCGTGGCGGGTCTGATAAAAATCGCCATGGCACTCAGACATAAAGTGTTGCCGCCCACCATTAAAGTTGAACAGCCACTGGAGATACTTAAACCGGGTCACGCGCCGGTTTATGTCAATGCAACGAAGCGGCCCTGGATTACGAGTGGCGAACATCCTCGTCGCGCAGCGCTAAGTGCTTTTGGTTTTGGTGGTAGTAATTTTCATTGTGTGCTGGAAGAAGCCGAAGCTGAAAAAACGGAAATAGAATGGGACGGTCAAGTACTGTTGTTTGCATTGAGTGCAGATGCAAGCGATGAGTTGCACACTAAACTTAATAAAATTGATTATCAACAGGACTGGATGGCCTTGCGCGCTGACGCCGCGCGGTCATTACAGAGTTTCGATATCAACCAGCCCTGCCGCTTAAGCCTGGTCGTTGCGGAACACACAAATGTAGAAAAACTATTCAGTACTGCGGCGAACATGCTCACCTCCCAGGCAGATAAAACAAGCTGGAGCTCACCAGAAGGCGCCTGGTTTTCGAGCGGAAAGCCATCGGGTAAGCTCGCCATGTTGTTTCCCGGGCAGGGATCGCAGTACACAAATATGTTGGTGGATCTGGCTTGCCAATTTCCCCAAATGCAAAGTGTATTAACAAATGCCCAGCGTGTGTTTTCTGAACAACATGCAGGTCAAGGTTTGACGGATCTGGTGTATCCCATTGCCGCTTTCTCTGAAGAGGCGCGTGGAGAAAATGAAAACCAATTGCGAGCTACAGAACACGCGCAACCTGCCATTGGTGCCACCAGCGCCGGTGCGCTGAAAGTCTTGCAGCACTTTGGAGTTCAGGCTGTGGCGACAGCGGGACACAGCTTTGGTGAGCTGACAGCATTGTTTGGAGCAGGGGTCATTAGTCAGGAAGATTTACATAGACTTGCTAACAAACGTGGCGAATTAATGCAGGCAAAAGCCGGTGATCATGGTGCCATGCTGGCAATCTCAGCATCCGCGGCCGTAGTACACGAATTTCTTGAAGTGGAACCACTGGATTTAATTATCGCTAATAACAATGCACCGACACAGGTTGTTCTGTCCGGCGCAAGTGCACACATTGATCTTGCCCTGACAAGATTAAAGGAACGCGGTGTGAGAGCGATAAAATTACCCGTGTCTGCCGCCTTCCACAGTATTTATGTCTCCGCTGCTGAAAAGCCCTTTTCTGAATTCATGCAGGATGTGGAATTTGAACAAAGCGAGATCGTCGTCTACGCAAATAGCACCTCGGAACCCTATCCAGCAGAAGCGGCGCAGCGCAAAGCAATGTTGGCGGGACAGTTAGCGAAGCCAGTTGAATTTGTCGCGCAAATTGAAAATATGTATGCAGCTGGGATACACACCTTTGTAGAAGTAGGCCCTGGCAAAACCTTGAGTGCGCTAGTGAAATCCATTCTAGGTGAAAAAGAACATCAGGCCATTGCCCTGGATGCCTCCAGAGGCAAGCGCCGCGGCGAATACGATCTGGCTTCTTTATTGGCGCAGCTATGCGTAAGCGGACATAAAGTGGATTTGGAAAAATGGGATGCCGTCTACCTTGATAGCTATGAGGATAGCAGGAAAGATAAAGCATCTTTAATGACCATAAAGGTCGGCGGCGCAAACTACGTTAAGCCGAGGCCTCAGCGTAAAGCTGCCGACAGAAAGTTAGATTTACCTGAGAGCACAACTGCATCCGTCGCTGCCACACCTCCTGCACAGATAACAGCAAGTCATGTGCATAGCATTGAACCGATTGCTACCGCCTCAGGCCCCATCAGTGATGCCTTACAAATTACGCAACAAAGTATCCTCACCTTGCAGAAAATGCAGGAACAAACGGCACAATTGCATAAACAATATTTACAGGGGCAGGCGATCTCGCAGCAAAACATTCAGCAATTGATCCAGCAGCAACATCAATTATTAACAGGAGATCCTGTTACGCCCGCCAGGATACAGACGGTAGCGCACACAGAAGAGACAAGAGTTACTGAATCTGTAGAAACAGAAACAGCACAAATAGAACGTCCAGTAGAAGTTAAGTCCAGCCCTGTTATCACAACAGCCACTAACGAGAGTAATAGCAGTAATTACGAAAAATTATTACTGGAAGTTGTTGCTGAAAAGACAGGCTACCCCGTGGATATGTTAAGCATGGACATGAGCCTGGATACGGATCTTGGAATCGATTCTATAAAACGCGTAGAGATCCTCTCGGCCTTACAGGAAAAATTACCGGGTGCCACGAGAGTACAGCCGGAAGATCTTGGTACCTTTCAGATCCTGAAACACATTGTTGAATTTCTTGCCGCCGATCTGCCTGTTGAAGTGATTCAGACAACTGAAGTTTCAACTGTTATTAGTATTGAAACGTCGAAATTGCAGGACGTCCTTCTTGAAGTGGTTGCCGAGAAGACGGGTTACCCGACTGACATGTTGAACCTTGATATGAATATGGATACCGATCTGGGTATAGATTCCATCAAGCGCGTAGAGATATTGTCGGGCTTTCAGGAGAAGATGCCAGAAGCGCCTATGGTCAATCCGGAAGATTTGGCAAGCTTGCAGACCTTACAACAGATTGTGGATTTCATGCAGGCCAATACGCGTGCAGAAACGGTGCCTGATTCAGGCACGATAATTATTAGAGACACTTTACTGCAGGAAGTGTTACTGGAGGTTGTCGCAGAGAAGACCGGTTACCCCGTTGATATGTTGAATCTTGAGATGAACATGGATACCGATCTCGGTATAGATTCCATCAAGCGAGTAGAGATATTGTCGGGCTTTCAGGAGAAAATGCCGGAAGCACCGACGGTGAATCCGGAAGACCTCGCGAGTTTGCAAACACTTCAGCAGATTGTGGATTTCATGCAGGGGCAGGCGAGGCCAGAACAAGCCGAAGTTATCCTCAATGTGGCCGCAAGCAGTGCTGCGGTCGATCGCCTACAAGAAGTCCTTCTCGAGGTCGTTGCCGAGAAGACCGGTTACCCCGTTGATATGCTCAATCTAGATATGAACATGGATACCGATCTGGGCATCGATTCTATCAAGCGGGTAGAAATTCTTTCTGCCTTCCAGGAAATGATGCCTGAGGCACCAACGGTGAATCCTGAAGATCTGGCCACATTACAAACCTTGCAACAGATAGTCGATCACATGGCATCAGGTACAGGTGACGCCAATAAAAAACAGACAACCGATACGCCTGCTGTGATTCAGGCGGACAATAAACTTTATCGTAGCGTCGTTGAAGTCAGGCCATTAAGTTCCAGCAATCGTAAAGCCATCACGTTGAAAGAAGATGCCTTGATCCTGGTGAGCGATGATGGCAGCGATTTGCCACAAAAAATATGTGCCGCGCTGGAGAAAATTAATCTGCGTAGCGAGATTATTTCTCTCGACGCAGAAATCAACACCCATGCCAATGGCCTGATCATACTTGCACCCGAAAAAGCGGATAGTGACTTTACGCTTTCTGCATTCGAACTGCTGCAACGCGCATCCGAGACGCTGAAGCAGGCAGGTAAAAACGATGGCGCGATTTTGCTCAGCATAAGTCGTCTCGGTGGCGCATTCGGCATTGAAGGAATGTCAAAAGCGGATCCGGTTTCCGGCGGATTGGCGGGGCTAGTGAAGACGGCAGCGAAGGAATGGGATCACGTGCATTGTAAGGCCATGGATATCCCGGCCAATCGCAGTAGTGTGAAACTTGCCGGCATTATTGTTGAAGAAGCATTAAAACAAGGTCCGCTTGAGACGGGAATTTCAGACGATGGCCTTTGCCAGGTGTCCTTGAACACGTCCATCGTTAATGAATCAACAGAAAAGATAAACCCATTTGAAAAAGGTGATGTCCTTATCATTACCGGCGGCGCCCGTGGTGTTACTGCAGAAGTCGCGGTGGCGATGGCAAAAAGCTGTCAAACCGATCTTCTCTTACTCGGTCGCAGTCCATTGCCAATACAGGAAGCAAGCTGGTTAGCAGAACTGAACGAAGAATCGGCGATTAAAAAAGCGATTATCCAACACAAGACAGACAAAGTCGGTCCTGCAGAAATAGAAAAGGAATATAAACAGATCCTCGCCAATAGAGAGATCATATACAACCTCAAGCGCATGCAGGACAGTGGCGTCAATGTCTCCTATCACTCGGTGGATATCAGAGACAAGTCTGCGCTTGGCAATGTGATTAGTGAAGCGCGCAACAAGTCCGGCAATATCGCCGGCATTATTCATGGTGCGGGTGTGTTGGCCGACAGGTTAATCGAAGATAAAACCCGGGAGCAATTTCAACAAGTCTATTCAACAAAGGTAGACGGTTTGCAAAATCTTCTGCAGAGTTGCGAGAAGGACAAACTCAAAGTCCTGGTGATGTTTTCCTCATCAACAGCGCGTTTTGGCCGCAAGGGACAAGCGGATTACGCCATTGCTAATGAAATACTCAACAAGACAGCACAGCAACAACAAGTTAAGCGGCCGGATTGTCGTGTGTTGAGTGTTAACTGGGGTCCCTGGGATGGCGGCATGGTGACACCACAACTAAAGAAACTGTTTGAGAGTGAAGGTGTCGGTGTGATCCCTTTGAAGGCGGGCGCTGATTATCTGCTTCAGGAAATATCCCAACAAGGACCGGTAGAAGTTGTACTGCTAGGTTCAGAACCGGAAATGGAGAGTGAACAAACTGCCGACGCGGCAAGGAATGAGTCACTGCATCTGGTAAGCGCACTTCATATAAATATAGAAGAATACCCGGTCCTGCTCTCGCACGTGATGAATGGTAAGGCGGTGTTACCAGCGGCTTTGATTGCAGAATGGCTTGCGCACGGCGCCATGCATAACCATCCTGGTCTGTCTTTTATTGGCTTCAATGATTTTCGGGTTTTAAAAGGCGTCATTATCGAGAAGGATGGAAGTCGCGATCTGCAGATCATGGCAGGCCAGACTGTAATGCGAGGAGAAGAAGATCATGTGCACGTCGAATTGCGCAGTGGAGCCATCATCCATGCCAGCGCCGATCTTGTGCTTGGTACAAGCTACCCGCAACGATCTGCAAACAGTACACAAAGTATTAGTGGTAAGTATCCATTCAGGAACAAGGAATACTACGAAAACGGTCACTTGTTTCACGGCGAAGCACTCCAGGCCATCGAATCAATCACAGCTTGTTCCGCAGAAGGTATAAGCGGTCAGGCAGTGTCCGCACCGATTCCATCAGAGTGGATGTCACAAGCGATGCGCTCATCATGGCTGGGCGATCCAATGATACTCGATGCCAGTTTCCAGATGATGATCCTCTGGAGTATTCAACAAAGCGGTGCCGCATCTTTACCAACGAGGATAGCCAGCTATCGACAGTTTCAACGCCAGTTCCCAAAAGATGGTGCCAGGTTGAATATACACATCGAAAAAGCGAGTAAGCATTCAGCAACAGCATGCATCGAGATTTTCGATAATAAGCAGATCCTGGTCGCCCGCATTGAAGGTTATGAATGCGTTATCGACGCATCATTGAACGAGGCATTTAAACGCAACATACTGGAGGTTCCCGCTTAAGCCTTGTCGTTCATAATCCTCTCAATTATCGATAGGGCTAAGCACACCTCGACCACCTTTTTTAACAACATGGGTATAGATCTCCGTTGTCGCGAGATCCGCATGACCCAGTAATTCCTGAATGGTACGTAAATCGTAACCGCTCTCCAATAGTCGAGTCGCAAAACTATGCCGGAAGGTATGGGATGAGGCCTTCTTGTTAATCTGCGAGTCCTTTACACTTTTTCGCACACACTTTTGAACCCAGCTTTCATCAACATGATGTCTCCTGATAGTGCCATCCCTCGGATCACTTGACACTCGGGAGGCAGGGAAAAGGTATTGCCATTTGAATTCCTTTTCAGCATTCCTGTATTTTCTTGCCAAGGCATAAGGGAGATACACACTTCCATTACCACAGCGGAGATCGAAATCATGAATATTTTTCACCATTGAAATCTGTTCTTTAATATTTTCGATAAGCGTTGCCGGTAGTACAGTCGTGCGGTGTCGATTACCCTTACTTTCCCGGACAATAATCTGGTTCATGGAGAAATCAATATCCTGAATGCGTAAGCGACAACACTCCATCAGGCGTAAACCACAACCGTACATTAATTTAGCTATCAGTTGAGATTTGCTGTTCATACCTCCGATAATCAACATAGCTTCATTGTGACTGAGCACAATTGGGATCCTGGTTGATGTTCGTGCATAGTTAAACTGCAGACTATCCAGCGGCATCTTAAGAAAACGATTGTAAAGAAACACCAGCGCATTCAGCGCACCACGTTGCGTAGCAGGTGCTACTTTTCGCTCGAGCGAAAGAAAGTTAAGGAATTCCTCGACTTCCGTCGACCCCATCTCTTTTGGCTGGCGCATCTTATGGAAACGGATGTAATAAATAATCCAATAGAGATAGGTCTTCTCTGTATTATAAGAGAGACCCT
>JBLIML010000076.1:0-16380 GCA_047638675.1 Planctomycetota bacterium
AAGGCACACAAGAACGCAATAAGTATTATTTTTAAATTTTTCATTATTATTTATTCGCCTTTTTTGAAACAACACCAGATTGAATTTGATTGTAATACCGCAGCCAGCTGCCAGGAGGCAATCGTCTGTCAATAAACTATTTTTAATCGTGCCTGAAAATCACGCCATCACGCATGACGAAGCCCACTCCGAGTACTGCCTTAATGTCCTCTATGGGATTACCCGGCATAGCAACAATATCTGCGGCCTTACCTACTTCCAGAGATCCCGTTATATTATCGATACCTCCCGCTTCAGCCGCATTAATGGTTCCGGCCATCAATGATTCCATCGTCGACATACCAATATTAACGTACTCGATAAACTCGTTTGCATTTTCGCCATGAGGAGAGACTCCAGAATCCGTGCCTAACACGATCTTGACGCCCATTTTGTAAGCCAGGGCTCCCATATCTTTGGGTTGCCTTCCCAATCGCAATAGTTTTTCCATAATCGCCGGAGGTAAATGACCGAAGGGTCCATTCTTCATTTTTTCCGGCGTGTCACCGACTGCCGTGATGGGATAGATGGTCGGAATCATCCATGCCCCGGTTTTGACAAATAATTTCATTGTCTCTTTGTCAGCCCACATCGCATGTTCGATAGAATCAAATCCCGCGCGAAGTGCCGCTTCGATACCTTCTTTTGCATGGGCGTGGGCAGTGACTTTACGACCAAGACTATGCGCCGTCTCGGCAATCGCTTTCAATTCTTCATCAGTTAATTGCTGACCTGTCCCAGCCGCTGTTTCGCTCAAGACACCGCCTGTTGCCGTAACCTTAATGACATCCGCGCCACGCTTTACCTGTCGTCGTACCGCAGCGCGACACGAATCCGCGCCATCACAAATTGCAGTGGAAGGAATAACATCCAGCACTTCCTGACGAAAACCATGTACATCGCCATGACCGCCAGTGGCCGCGATGGCATCACCGGCAACCAATAACCTCGGACCAGGGATCTTTCCTGCTTTGATAGCATCACGTAGTGCAAATACAGAATCTCCGTCTGAGCCCAAATCGCGCAATGTAGTAAACCCGGCTTTAAGGGTGCGCAGTGCATACATTGCGGCTGACAAGGCATTATCTGCGTCACTCATTGTGACCGTAGTCAATTTTATATCACGTCCATATTCCTTGCTGATATGTACATGCAGGTCGATAAAACCCGGCATAACAAATTGATCACGTAGATCAATAACAGTCTCATTATCATCATCACCTTCGATATCCTGTTTACCAAGATATCCAGATTGCACGCTGTCAATCTTGCCATTACGTATCACAATCGTTTGTTCTGTTTTTGTTGGTTTGCCGGGCACGTCAAGCAAAACACCTGCATGGATGATGCGTGTATCGGCAGTTATAGCGTAAGGAAAAGGCTTCTGCGCGAATGCTGCATTGCCAAGACAGATAAGGCAGACCTGCACGGCGATAAAGATAAATCTGAAATAAATTGACATGCTTTTCCCCTTATTTATTTTATGTCACTAAAGACATGTAATGCTTTTTCAAGCTTTGGTTCGACCCAGTTCGGAAATCTACTTTTAAATATATCATCACGACCATAATATTTTTCCAGCAAAATACCTTTTGCTGTGCCGCCTTTCCAAACGTCGTACTTAGGATCACTATATCTATCAAAGAATGCTGTGAGTTGTCGATCCAGAGATTTTACGATTTCAGCATGCGCAGGATCGTCGATCAAATTATTTTTCTCATCAGGATCGACCTTCAAATCATAGAGCGTGTCAGGTTCTTCCTCATCATCCAGTCGCTTCATGTATTTCCAGTTTGATGTACGGATCACCCTGACGGTAACAAACTCAAAAAATGCCGCATCCTCCCAGTTTTCAACTTCTTTTCCTTTCAAAAAGGGAACAAAACTTTTGCCCGGACTATTGGCAATCTGCTTATCACCCATGCCAGCATAGTCCAGCAAGCTTGGAAAAACATCATACTGATTAATAATCTTATCGCTTTGCCTGCCTTCAGCAATCTTACCTGGATGACGGACTATCAAAGGTATTTGCATATTGATGTTGTGAGCGGTGAAGGGAAATGACCAGGAGGTGTTTCCGAACAAACCGTTGTGACCGTAAGTGGCGCCCTGGTCTGAGGTATAGATGACAAGGGTATTATCTTCGATACCCATCCCCTTCAATTTTTCCATGATACTACCCACACCGTCATCCACCATCGCGGTTTCAGATGCCGCATTGATCATTGCCGTTTTGTTGTTTAATGCTTCAATCGCCTTCCAGGCAGTCGTCCCTTCTTTCTTCATTAATTTAGAAGGGTCACGACCTGTTAAACCCTGCGCCCAGTTTTTAAGATAAGGATGAACGCTCTCCTGTGGCATGGAAGGTATATGCGCTTTGTAATATTCTGCGTGTCGGTTTCGCGGCTCCATGGTCACCGTGGGTGGTAAATTATAGGGGCCATTGTAGGTAAGCAGTAACAGAAAGGGTTTATCTTTTTTCTGCTGAGATAGAAATTCCAGTGCCTTTTTTGTCCAGAAATCCGTTAGATGTTCCGCAACCTCGTATTGCTTACCATTGTCGATCACGGTTTGATCATAAAACGTTGTCGTATGACCTGAGGGAAAGGTAACCCAATACTGAAATCCCAACTGTGCTTTTTGCGGCATGCCAAGATGGTACTTGCCTACGAGCGCGGTATTGTATCCTGCCTCAGAAAAGGTTTGCGGTATCGAACGAAACTCTTCAATCCCTGACCAGTCCGGCACATCGATGTCCGATGGCAAAGCAACATGAATCCCGGTTTGTGAAGGCATTAACCCGGTTAAAAGGCTCGCCCGTGTTGGTGAACAAACGCCATTGACAGAGAATGCCTGATTAAATCGCATGCCCTCCTCGGCCAGCTTATCGATATTGGGTGTTTTTATTTCGTCATTTCCGTAAGTACCCAAAAGCGTATGACTTTGATTGTCGGAGACGATCAGAATGATATTAGGTCTGACGTTTTCCGCAGTCAGCGATGATGAAAAAAGAACGAAGGTAATTAAGAGAGTTACTGAGAATTTAGCGTGATGTATCATCGTGATCTTAATCCTCTTTGTGTTTAAATACCTCTCCTGCCTTCATCACAAATACGACTTTTTGTATATCAGCGATGTTCTCCAGGGGATTACCTGCAATAGCAATAACATCAGCATTCATGCCTGTCTTCAATTTGCCGATTTGATCAGCCAAACCAAGATGATCGGCAGTGTTGATGGTGCCGATCTTGATGGCTTCAGACTCACTAACACCCATCTTAACAAACCATTCGATTTCTCGCGCATTCGATCCATGCGGAACGACCCCGGCATCTGAACCTAAAGCCAGTTTCACCCCGGCCTTCCACGCTTTGTTCATATTGGCGACATGTTCATCCTGATGCAGCGTCAAGCGCGTCTTCATTTTTGGCGGTGCTGTTTTTATTCGGTCCGCAATCATGTCCTGAACATCCAGGGTTGGGAGCAGATAGGCACCGGTCTTTTTAAACAAGCGAATAGATTCCTTATCAAGGAAGGTGCCATGTTCAATGGAATCGACACCAGCATTGAGGGCCGCATTTATACCAGCCGTCGCATGGGCATGGGCTGTAACATGAAGTTCCAGAGAATGGGCAGTTTCGACAATGCCTCTGAACTCGTCTGTCATAAATGAGGGCTGATGATGTTTACCACCCGTTTTTTCACTACCACCACCGGTGGCATGAAGCTTTATCAAATCCGATCCCTGGCGAAACTGTCTGCGGACAGCACGACGGCATTCTGCCTCCCCATCACATACTCCTGAGGATGTGAAACCCTCTAACACATCATCCGGCTTGTCGATAATATCACCATGACCGCCTGTGGGTGAGATGGAGGAGCCAGCTGCCAAAATTCTCGGACCCACCACCTCTCCGGCATCAATCGCATTTCGTAATACTATTACTGGCCAGGAATTCGCGCCAGCATCAAGATCAGCAACGGTCGTAAAACCCGCTTCCAATGTGGCACCGGCATTGACGATGCCTGTAATCAGCGTTTCTTCGCCGGATTGTAGTGGATCTCTAAAGGGTCCACCGTATTTGAACATCAGGTGAACATGTGCATCAATCAATCCCGGAAGGACAAATTTATTCTTCATGTCGATGATTTCGACATCATCTCCGTCAATATTCAGTTGCGAGGCCGACAGATAGCCATCATGAATAGAATCAATAAGCTTATCCCTGATAACAAGGGTTTGAACTTGTTTCGGAGCGGTACCAGGTATCGCTAATAAGGTACCCGCGTAAATGATACTGACTTTGCTATCGGCCGGTTTTTGTTCTGCTTCCTCCGCATTCACAAAACTAAAGAAAAGAACAAACAGGAGGACGGTCGCAGCTGAATAATTATTTGAATGATTCATCTTAAATAAGATCTCCGTGAGGTGGAAAACCAGGATTTCGCTTAGTTGAAACTGCTTTGGACCTACGCGTGTTTAAGTTGCATAACACACTGGAGGAAAGCAGGCACAGCATGTGTCTACCACATACTGTGCCCGGATAATTGCTTTAAGGAGGGGTGCCTTTCGGAACTAAAAGTCCCTGCTAAATGACACGCCAATAGTTCTGGGTCTTTCAATAAAATTCTGTCCCGGTGAGGGTCTGAAAGGTGCGCCGACAAAAACGTTGGTAATCGCGCGATCGTCAAGAACATTTTCCACGTAGACCGTGGCATCCCACTTATCTCCCTCAAGACCAAAACGCAGGTCGACAATGACATAGTCTCCCTGCCGGGCGTATACATCATTTACCACTGTTGTCGGCGTCAAGGTCGGGATATCTATCAGGAAGGGGTTAAAGTCTGAAAAACTGTCGCCCGTATAATCAACGTTAATATATCCATAACCACGCACACCACCAAACCACGGTAAGTCCCTGCCATACTCCATAGAGGCATTGATGGTGAATTCAGGTACGTTTGGTATACGGTCCCCATCCAGACCAGAGCGAGAATTGCCACCAGCGACATTTATTGGCGCATCTGCGGCAAGCTCAGCGTTCACATAGCTAATTGCTGTGGTTAGACGAAAATCTTCCGCCAGCTCAGCTATGCCCTCCAGTTCAAAACCGGTAGCCGTTGCTTTATCAGCGTTAAGTAAGAAAGCAAACAAACCTGTAGGAGAACGAGCGCCGAGAACTATATCCTTCCACTTGATATGGTAAATAGAGCCATTTAAGGTCAGACGACCATCCATCCATTGTGAACGCACACCAAGTTCGAAACTATCCAGCTTATCCGATTTGAAATCGACTGGCGCACCAGTGACGCCTGGATCGGCCAGCGCAGAGGAGGAGGAGTTCTGGTTTGCGCCACCTGGTCGAAAACCCTGGGAAAAAGACGCAAAGACCAAAAGGTCATCGGTAAAATCGTAGGCGCCGTGAACCTTGAATATCTCTCCTTTTTCACCACCTCGGGTAGGATTAATCTGAAATGGTAGAACTATGCCTGGCGTACCTGAGGGCAGTCCAACACCAGGGATATTAATATCATTGACCACATCACTGGAATTGCTGACGTCATAGTGGCGAACACCAAATGTGAGGGCCAATTTGTCTGTTGCATGCCAGGTTGCCTCACCAAAAACGGCTTTTTGCAGAAGCGATGAATTTACATGACGCTTGAACAAGAAAACGTCAGTTGGCAATCCTTGCGCGTCGATATAGTTAACGTCGCTGCTAACAAAGGAATTCCGGTCAGAATAAAACCCCCCAACAGTCCAGTCGATCATGTTATCGCCAGATGAAGACAAACGGATTTCATGTGTCACGTTCTGAAGAGGATCAGGCTGTGTCGATAACACCGGTGGGAAGGGAAAGCCGGTGAAACCATTGTGGAAACGAAATACCGCATTGCGGTCAAACCATGAGTATGAATAGACAGCCTCGGCAAAGCCAAAATCGTATTCCAGGTTGAGGTTATACGTGACCTGTTCTTCTTCGTAGGGCTCTTGCGACAAGGCATCTGTTTGTGGGCTATCACCAAGATCGGGGTTAATATGGAAGCCTCCGCCAACTTTCAGATCCTGATAGTAAATAGTACCTTGCACAGTCAATTTATCTGTCGGCGTCCAACGCAGGGCCACGCGTCCGCCCTCTGCATCCACATCATTAAAGTCTTTTAAGCCCAAGGCCACATTGTCGATAAAGCCAGGATCATCCCGTTTGAAGGCCACCACGCGCAATGCCAATTGATCCTTAATTATTGGCACGTTAACCATCGCATCAACACTGTATCCCTCATCACCCTTTGCGACTGAAGATCCTCCGATTTTTATTTTCCCTTCAAATTCCTCCGCATTGGGTTTATTGGTAATAAAACGTATCGTGCCGCCCATAGAGCCACCACCATAAAGTGTTCCCTGTGGTCCTTTGAGTACTTCTATACGTTCCAGATCAAAGGGTCTTAGCTCAGAAGAACGCTCGCCGGCACTGTTGGTAGTGCCTGGCGCGGAGGTGGCAAGCGAATTGTCATAATAAACACCTACCTGTCCCTCACCGGGACTGGCGATGCCGCGAATAATCGGGCGAGTCTGGGAAGGTCCGTTATCTTTTAAAGTCAGACCAGGTACGGACCCGACAAAATCGGAAAAATCATCAGCGCCAATTCGCTCTAACTTTTGGTTGGTCAATGCTGAAATAGCGATGGGCGTGTCTTGCAACGTAGAATTGCGTTTCAGGGCGGTTACGACAATTTCTTCAATTTCATTAGCCGCAAGTACGTTGTAACTGAAACCGATAGAAAATAGTGTGGTAAAAAATACCAAATTTGCTCGTTTCAGTATCATTGTAGATTTAGTCAACATAATTCCCCCTGATAAATTTTGTAGTTAGAAAACAACCCAAATATCTTATTGTAGTCATTGTTTTCTCAGGCTGCATTATGAAGGACTGACAGAGTCTTTGCGAGCCGCATTATTAGGGCTATCGGGCAAAATTGTCAAAAGAAGCAATTTAGCCATCGGTATAAAAACAACAATTTAATTATTGATAAAACCACCATTGCAGTTTTTTTTGGTTTTTAATTTGTAGATTAATCAAATGCTTGTGATCAGCTTGCTCCCTGGCAGTATTTCTTGTGTGGCCCATGATTCACCAAGTTTGTGATCTTATATGTGACGCGATAAAGAAACTAAAGCAGAAACCAGGCGCGATACAGTAGTCGTATCGCAAACACTGTCATGATTATTTTGAATACACTTCTAAACTGTTTTTCAGAAATCTTGTGTAACAAGGCCTTACCCAATTTAGCCGCCGGAAAGGAAACCAGAATGGCCAGTACAATAACGGCCAGATAGGGTTTGAAATCGAAACCGAAAGTGACATAGCCTGTTATTTTGAAAAAGTTCATGGCCGCCAAACCCGCAGCCAGTGTCGCCGTGATTTGTAATTTGTTTAATTTGGTTCGCACCATGACAGGCTGATAGAGGCCGCCGAATGAAAATAATGCCGATAAAAAGGAATGGATCAAGCCGATCAGGAAAAACGGATGGGGGATTTCTCTTTTTAATTTTATATCCGGTAACCAGACCGCTAACAACATCAATACTGCAATCGCGACGGCGATGAGTACTTCAGGTAAGTCAACATAAACACTGGTGCCAGCGAAGGCACCTATCAGTGCACCCATCACAAAAGGAATGACAATTGGCCAGTGGATATCTTTTCTAAAATACCAGGTTCTGGAAACCGACAAACCGATCATTATGGTGCTATGAACAGGCACCATATCGGCGACCGGTAATATTGTGCTAAGAATAGCGATCATGATGAAGCCGCCGCCAACGGCGAAAGCCGAACTTACTGCCGTAGAGAGAAAACTGCCAAAAATGATGAGCCAGGCAAATGGATCAAGTAGATCCATAGAATAGTTATTAGTGTGAAGTTAAACAGAACAAAATTATTAATTCTGTTTCTGTTTAATGTATTTATGAATATTGTTTTCTTTGAAATTTAATTCCGGGTGAAGCTCTATTAATTCAAAGGACACAGCCAGTGGTCGGTTTTTAAAAGTCTTTTCAAAGTGCTGTTTTAAGGTAGCAAACAATTTTTCACCTACTTTTTCCCTGACCTTGATATCTCGTCCATGGCCCAGTTTTAATGTCATATGCACAAAGGCATTGTCGGGATCGCCATCAGCAATCAGATAGTCCTCACACCGAATCGCACGAAAGCGTATTCCACCCAATGGAAACACGCCGGTTTCCAGCGCGGTGTCCTGCAATTTTTCGAACAGTTTTCCGATCTTAATGTCTTTTTGAAGATTAGCAGAATACTCAACGATAAAATGCGGCATAAACCTCTCCAGATAAACTCAGCGACAGGCGATTAGTCTACGCCATCGGATACACATTACACATCAAACCTTTTAGGTTAGTGGCTCCCATACCAGGATCCAGAGGGGGGCCATCCATGGTCAGCACATTGATGTTTGATTCTTCCCAACCATAGTCCGGTGCGCCCTTTTCGGGGAACCACCAGCCGAACTCAGTACTGACCACTCGCGGATCGACGCCTTCGAATATTCTGGCCTTGAGCTTAACTCGCCCTCGCGGGGATTCAACATAAACCCAATCTCCCTCACTTATACCAAGACCGCCTGCGGTATCCGGGTGTATCTCAATGAGGGGGTCGGGGTGACTCCTGCGCAGCGATCCCGATTGTCTTTGCTCTGAGCCAAAAAAATTAAAAATACGAATGCCAGTGATGAGGATCAACGGATACTTGTCGGTAAATTCCACCTCTCTGGCCGGACTTTCCGGTGGCTCGACAAAATCCGGCAAGGGATCGTAACCCCATTCTTCGTATTGATGCAGGTAAAAATCCAGTTTCCCGGAGGTCGAATTAAAACCATGCTTCTCATATTTGCGAAACTCTGGTTTGCTCTGTATGAAGGGCATAGTTTTAAATTCCTCCCAGGTCAATCCTGCCGGCTCAAGAATATGATCAAGTGAATCTTCATAAGTGTCCCAGAATTCATTTTCAAACCCCAGCTTTTTGCCAAGCTCATTAAGAATAATATGATCGGGCAGGGAATCTTCCAAAGGTTCAACCGCCTTGTTTCGCGGAAAGACATAACCATGCACCTTCCAGTAATCAGCAACATTATCATTCTCCAGCCAGGTTGCTGCGGGCAGGACGATATCGGCTAACTCGGTGGTAGGTGTTTTAAAAATATCCGTGGCAACGAAGAACTCCAGTTTCTTCATGACTTCGTACACACGCTTGGCATTTTCCCTTGCCATTAAGGTATTGCTGGCAAAGACAACCATCGCCCTCACCTGATAAGGATCGCCTCTTTCAATCGCATCCCAGACAACATGAGGTGTAATGCGATTAATAACCGCACCAAGTTTATAGCGTTCACCACCCAACAACTTAGCTTTCTGTTCCGGTGGCAATTTGTCGAAGGCGGAAAATGTCGAACGTGGCAATCCCGGCGGCAGACCAAAAATCACATTGCCACCCGGCACATCAAGATTTCCTGTTAATGCGACGAGATAGATTAAGGCGCGATCCGCATCAACGCAATTTATGTTCTGTTCGATACCGACACCCCATTGCAAGGTGGCGGGTTTCGTCTCGGCATAAATACGTGCTGCAGCAATTATTTTGTCTTTCGGTATCCAGGTGATCTTTTCCACCACCTCCGGACTAAACTTCTCCAGTCGCTCTACAAACTTGTCGAAGCCAGTGGTGTAGTTAGTGACAAAAGCCTCGTCGTATAACTTCTCTTTTACGATGACATGCATCATCCCCATCGCCAGCGCGGAATCCGTAGCGGGTCGTATCTGTAACCACAGTTCTGCTTTCTCGGCTAATTTAGTTTTTCGCGGATCAACAACGATGAGACGCGCACCTTTGCGTAAGGTGATAGCTAGATTGATACCCTTATTCTCATCAGGGTTGGAAATCAGATGATTACTTCCCCACACAAGTACGCATTTTGGTTCGTTATCATAATCACACATGGGAATATCCATACCCATCACTTTGGAGATGGCGATACGTGGCAGGTAACACATGTGCCCGGGCGTTAAGACATTCGGTGTACCAAAGTAATTGGCGACTCGATAAACAAAACGATGAAAATCTCGACCCGTACCATGACCGAAAACCACAGATTCAGCCCCTGACTCCTGTTTGAACTGATTCAACTTATCAGCAACGGTGCTTAAGGCTTCTTCCCAGGAGATTCTTGCCCACTTACCTTCTCCGCGTTCACCGATGCGTTTCATCGGATAGCGTAGACGATCTGGATGTTCCTGCATTTCGAGAGAACCGTGGGCTTTCTTGCAGGTATAACCTTTACTGATAGGATGTTCTTTATCGGGATGGATTTTTACAGCTTTGCCATCTTTCACTTCTACGTAGACACCACAGCCCCCATGACCACAGGCTCGACAGATGGTACGTACTAGTTCTTGATTGCTTGACATGGGTTAAGAGTGTATCTCAATAAGGCAAAAAAAGGGGCTGAAAGTGATAAAATTTTTAATCGCTCATCTTCATTTTTTGTGGTTTTGAATACATTTTATATTAGTCCAGGGGAAATTCAGCATTCACCTGCCCAGTACCCGAGCTCGGAAAATAATCAGAAATGATTCTTACCTTGCCTTTGTATTTATCCCACCCCAACATCCCCAACAACATAGCGGTATCGTGCATGCCGCCCTCGCCCTGGCAGCGCACTGCATACTCCTCCAACATATCAGTGAAGGTTTTGAATTCACCCTGTTGCCAGAGATCCAGCACACGCAAATCAACCTGACGATAGAATTCGTCGCTGATTTCAAAAATTCGGTCGCCAGCACCGGTATTGTCGTTGAAACGATGAGATAGAGATCCGCTTGCCAGCACGGCGACTTTATTGTCGCTTTTTTCTATTGCCTCTAGTACCGCTTCGCCAAAAATTCGTGAATCTTCCAGACGATGCCATGCACACCATGCCGCTACAGACACAACCTTAAAATGTTTGTCTTCATTCATATAACGCATAGGTACAAGCGTGCCGTACTCGAGACCCAGGCTATCGATCTGATGTGCGCGTGTACCTATTCCTTTGGCGTTAGCGCACTCCGCAATCAACTCACCCAGCGCAGGATTACCCTCGTAGTTGTAATGCATATCTTTAATAAAATGTGGCAACTCATTACTGCTATAGACGCCTTCGAAGTGATCGCAGCACGTAAGATGATAACCACTGTTAACCAACCAGTGCACATCGAAGACAATCATCGTGTCCACACCGAGTTCGCGACATCGTTTGCTTATTTCCTTATGGCCATCAATAGCATCCTGTCGCGTTCCCTGATTAGGTCCCGGCAATTCAGACAAGTACATGGAAGGTACATGTGTTACTTTTGCGGCATAAAGAAGTTCGCCCATACTGTATCCCTCTTTTTATCGACGCTTATCTGCCCAACACCGGTATCTTGTGTGTACCATGTGCAATGCAAATGTTCTTGGTTTCCATATAAAATTCAAAACTGTAATCACCACCATCACGACCTATACCACTTTTCTTCACGCCACCAAAAGGTGAAGGTAGATTTCGATTATTTTCAGAATTGACCCAGACCATGCCCGCCTCAATACCTTCCGCCATGCGAATACCGCGTCCTGAATCATTGGTCCAGACATAGCCAGTAAGTCCGTATTCCGTATCGTTGGCAATACTCAAGGCCTCAGCTTCTGTTTCAAAAGGTATGGCAGTTAAGACCGGGCCAAAAATTTCTTCTCTCGCGATCTTCATCTGATTATTAGCCTCAGTGAACAGCGTCGGTGAAAAATAATTACCCGGACCCAGGTTTTTAATCGCCTCCCCACCAACAGCAACAGTCGCATTTTCGGCTTTCGCCGCAGCGACATAACTCAATACTTTTTCATAATGCGTTGTATGCACCAGGGGACCTACTTCCGTTGCCGGATCCAGGGGATGTCCAACCTTGATATTGGCGACACGTTTTTTTAGCGCAGTAATAAACTTATCCTGTATGCCACGTTGTATTAATAAACGACTGCTAGAGGTACAACGTTGTCCATTGAGGCTATAAATCATAAACACAACGGCATCCAGTGCACGATCAAAATCGGCATCATCAAAAACGATGACCGGGTTTTTACCGCCGAGTTCTACATGCACACGTTTTAAACTCGGCGCACCCTGAGCGATAATATAAGAACCGGTGATGGTTTCACCAACGAAGCCAATGGCTTTTATGGCAGGATGTTCCGTCAGTTTTTTACCGGCAACATCACCAAAGCCATTTACTGTGTTCCAGACGCCGTCAGGTAAACCTGCTTCTTTGCTGACTTCAGCTAATATCATTGCCGTTAAAGGGCTGAACTCGGCCGGTTTGTGCACCACCGTGCAACCCGCCGCCAATGCAGGTGCTATTTTCCAGGTGGCTAACATGAAAGGTGTGTTCCATGGCGTAATCACGCCTACTGGACCGATCGCAGTTCGTTTGGTGTAGTTCAAGTGTTCATCTTGATGTAATGCCTGTCCGTTGCTGGCCTCAGGTGCTTTGTCAGCGAAAAAACGAAAATTCTCCGAACCGCGAATGGCTGCAGCCTTCATAAAACGAATAGGCTGACCGCAATCCATACTCTCCACCATGGCGATTTCTTCCGCACGCTCAACAATCAGATCGGCAAAGTGATGTAGTATTTTCTTTCTCTGTTTCCCAGGGGTATCTCGCCATCCAGGAAAAGCTGCTGCCGCAGCTTCACAGGCAACATCGATATCTTCGGCAGACCCCTCGGCAATCTGTCCAATAGCGCTGTTATCGACCGGCGTTATATTTTCGAATGTTTTACCCGAATTTCCTTTATAGGGATGACCATTTATAAAATGACCCGTGACATTGTCTTTAAAACGCAGTAGGTAAGCCTCAGCTTTTTTTATGTTCTCTTTAAGTTCTTTACTCATTTCTTTTAACTTTTAACTTTTGACTTTTGGCTATCGTTTAAAATACTCTTCTTCGCTAACAATATAATTAATTAAGCGACCAACCTCGTCGATTTCAATCACCACCTCATCGCCAGGCACGACATCAGATAAGCCTTTAGGCGTCCCTGTGGAAATCATATCTCCCGGCTGCAAAGTCATAAACGCACTAAGATATTCGATAAGGAAGGGAATATCAAAAATCATATCGCGGGTGTTACCTTCCTGTCTTACTTCACCGTTCACCAGCGTTCGTAGCGCAAGGTTATGCGGATCGTCAACGTCGTCTCGGTCAATGATATAAGGACCCATTGGCGATAAACTATCATGACTTTTTACGCGTAAGTTGGGTCGATAATAATTTTCAAGATAATCGCGGATTGCATAGTCATTACACAAGCTATAACCCTGGACATATTCCATCGCATCATCTCGTGATACTTTTCGCGCAGTTTTGCCGATTACTACCACCAGTTCAGCTTCATAATGCATGTACTCAATATTATTGGGACGATAGGTCTGTTGTCTGTGTCCGATAAAGGTAGTAGCTGACTTGATAAATATTAATGGTTCCTCTGGCGCTTTGAATTCGAGCTCAGAGGCATGGTCGGCATAATTTAAACCCAGAGCAATGACGGTGCCGAATTCAGGGGGCAGCCATGTCACCTGATCTTCTGCCACTTTTAGTCCATCACTTAACAACACCTTGTTATCTTCGTGCACAGTGACATCCTGAATTACGCCATTGTATTCAATCCTTGCTCGTTTCATTAACTGTAGTACTCCTTTTCGCTCACTAACTTATTGGTGAGACGACCGACATTTTCGATTTCAATACTCACTTCATCACCAACAAAAACATCAACACGTCCGGCCGGAAAGCCTGTTGCAATCACCTCACCCGGATACAGGGTCTTAAAACTCGAAATGAATTCCACCAGGGCCGGAATACTCCACACGAGTTCATCGCTGTGGCCTTCCTGGCGTAGCTCACCGTTAACAAATGTTTTTATATCCAGGTTATGGGGATCTTCTATGGCCTCTTTATCAATAATGGCAGGTCCCAGGGGACCGAAGGAGTCGTAACATTTGCTTGTTATCGCAGGTCGAAAGTAGCTTTGCTCAGGTAAACTGAAATCATTAAAAATCGTATAGCCCTGAATATAATCCATCGCTTCAACTTCGCTAACTCGGCAAGCCAGTTTACCGATGACAATGGCTAAAGAAGGGCCAGCCTGAACACCGGGAACATTATCGGGATACAGCACATTGGCGCCATGCTGAGTAATGGTGTTTCGTGGTTTGATAAACAACACCGGTGTTTTTGGTGGTTCTTTATAGGGTGCTTCGTCAAATTGGCTTTCAAGCTGTTCTACATGACCGATGTAGTTCAGTGCTACGCAGATAACTTCTTTGACATTTTCCAGGTTTATCACGTTTTCTCTTTTCTTTTTTGTTAGGTGGATACCGATTGCGCGAAGCCTGCCCTTGGGGTGCAAGACCGGCATGACGGTTTCACTATTTTTTTCAGTATCCGGATTTAGGTTTCGTCGTTACCGTTTCAGTATCACTTTTGAATGAGGCTGCCAATTGCACGGCGCTGTTACGAAGTAATAATGTATCCACGCCGACACCAACAAAACTAGCGCCTTTACTAATATAATGACGTGCCTGTGTAGGATCAATGGCCAATATGCCCGCCGCTTTTCCCGCTTTAACAATACTCTCGATGCTTTGCTCAATAGTGCTAACGACCTCCGCATGACCGGCATTACCGACGTGGCCCATGGAGGCCGATAGGTCGGATGGCCCGATGAAAACACCATCAACGCCTTCAACCTTGAGTATCTCCGGAAGATTTTCCAGTGCCGTTGTCGACTCCGCCTGTATTAGCAAACATATCTCATCATTCGCATGTTGAAGATAATCGGGGATTGCATTCCAGCGTGCGGCCCTGGCAATGGAGCTACCCATGCCTCGAATGCCTTCGGGAGGATAACGCATGGCCTGCACGAGTTCTTCAGCTTGTTCTGCAGTATCCACCATTGGAATTAATAAGGTTTGCGCACCGAAATCGAGCAACTGTTTGATTAAATTTTTATCACCTTTTACTGCGCGAACTATCGGGTGAATATCGTAGGGCGCTATGGCCTGTAGATAGGTATAGATTGCACGCATATCAAAAGGGGCATGTTCGCCATCCAGTAGCAACCAGTCAAAACCGGTACCCGCACAAATTTCCGCACTAGTGGTGTCGGGTATGCCTGCCCACAAACCGTATTGTGTCTCGCCTTTGGCAATGGCCTTTTTAAATTTATTAACAGGAAGATCCATGAAGCCTCTCTCTAAGTGAAATGACAGCTAATGCCGCCGAGGGGACCATAGTCGGCGTGAAAGGTATCCCCTGCTCGCGCAATCACAGGCCGCGTAAAAGAACCGGACAATAATATTTGTCCGGGTTCCAGGGCGATTCCATGCGGTGAAAAACGCTTGGCAATCCAGGCTATACCGTTGGCTGGATGATTTAATACACCCGCCGCGAGACCGGTTTCTTCTATCACTCCATTGCGATACAACAAGGCACCCGCCCAACGTAGATCCATTTCCATTGGTTTAATAGGTCTTCCACCCATGATAATGCCGGCGCTGGCGGCGTTATCGGAAATGGTGTCGAATATTTTACGTACATAACCGTTTTCAGGATCGATTCGGTAACTCCGGGCGGCAATCAATTCCAGTGCAGGGATCACATAGTCAGTCGCATTAAGCACGTCAAATATGGAAACATTCTCGCCTTCCAGTCTGTCTTTCAGGACAAAGGCCAACTCCACTTCAATACGGGGATCACGAAATCGGCTCACCTCAATGTCCGAACCATCGTCAAAGATCATGTCGTTCAATAGTGTCCCGTAATCCGGTTCATCAATCTGCATGGTCATTTGCATCGCGCGCGAAGTCAGGCCCACCTTGTACCCAATCACCTGCCTGCCTTCTGCAACTTTCAAATCCATCCAGGTCTTTTGAACAGCATAGGCATCGTCCATGCTCATGTCGGGATGCGTCTGACTCACCGCCTGTATTTGCTGACTATTTTTTTCTGCGGTATGCAGATCCCCGGCGGCTTTTTCAATTTGCTCTTTGCTTAACACGATAATCCCCTTTCTAAAGTCGACATTTCTGTCCATCGTCGTACTGGACTCGTTCCAGTACCCAATAATTGTACTTCGCCAATAAGGCGACACATTATTAAAGCTTCCTTAGTTCTTTTCTATTGTCCGCTGATTAAGCTTTATCAAATGAAACAAGGAATCATATAAATCATCCCAGCTCTTCTCGCTGAAGGCATCC
>JBLIML010000077.1:0-16370 GCA_047638675.1 Planctomycetota bacterium
CGCGGGAATAGCTAAGAATGAAAAAAAGACTAAAAAAATAGGCTGGTTAGCTTCTACCTTCTTTACTCAGGAGGCCGCCGAAGACCTCTACCGGGATAAAGGCTCGAAAAAAAAGACTAAAAGAAAGACAAAAAAGATTGAGTGGGTAATTTTAATAATTGGAATATTCTTCTTACTTACTTACCAATTTAACTGCCAACCTCAAAGAGAGACTACTGGCCACAAAAGTAAAGCCCAGGCATTGACGGAGGCCTTTAGAAATGACACGTGCTTTTAGATTAGCAGGATCAGTACCTGACCCCAGCAATTAGAAACATCCCTGTCTCCTCATTATATTTCTCTACTTCAAAGCTCGATATAAAAACGGCAGACTCACTTCCATGCGGTAGTCGACACCGGAATGATCGTCATTGAATTCCTCGTAGCGATGCGCGACGCCGGCTTTCGTGAGCTGTGCTGACAATTGGCGGCAGCCATAATGAATGTGATATTGATCGCGCCAGCCGCAATCGATGTATATTCCTTTCAGGGTTTTTAATTCCTTTTTGTATTTCGATACCAGTCGTACCGGATCATGCTCGATCCATTTGCGCCATCGCGCGTCGATACGCTCACCGGTTTCCAGGTTGAAGGGCAGATTGAAGCCGTTCGGCGCTGATGGTGATGGATCGTAAGTCGCAGCCATGCACAGGTTCATCAGGCAATGCACCTCCGCTCCCGTCAGTTTGGTCGTGGCCCAAATGTGTTCCAGGAATCGGCGCGCACGCCCGTCGTCGTGTCCTGGTTTTAAATTGGTTTTCGGCTTATACGCACCGGCCTTAAGCGCCGGCCTGCGGTACTTCGCAAGTTCATTCAGCGTGTTCGGCCAGTCGTGCTGGTAGACAATGTCGAAACAGGCGTCGCCGGAATGGTCCGCAACAGCCCCCCAGTACTGTGGATATTTCATGCCGTGCACGATGGCACCATAGCCACCGGAAGACTTGCCGAAGCAGCCGCGGTGATCGCGCGAAGCCAGGGTACGGAATTCCTTGTCGACGAAGGGGATCAATTCGCGCGTCAGATAATCTGCGTAGCGGCCAATCGCCGGGGAGTTGATGTACTGGTTACCGCCAAGGGCAGTGAAACAATCGGGGAAGACGAGAATGCAAGGCCCCATCTTACGCTCATGGATCAGACGTGCCGCGCGCTCCGGCAGGTTTTCCTCGAAGCTCTTCCAAGCCACATGAGACCATCCCGAGCCGGTATAACCCACCAGATCATAAAGCACCGGAAAGTGTTTCGTATCACTTCCGGAGGAGTACTGTGGTGGTAACCAGACGGGTAATTTGCGTACATGGGGATCATCCAGTGGATTATCGCGTAGCACGCGCGACTCATGTTCCAGGATGACCAGCTCACCGTCGTTCAGGTTCGATTGTTTTCGTGCCATGAAGATTCTCGTATTGTTGTGCGGGAGCTGCAGTGTAGCAGATCATCGAGCAGCCAACCTTTTAGGGAATTTCCGGCGTAGTTTACTCATTTACCTTTATTCAAATCATAATTAAGTAAACTGTCTCTGGAATACCCTCTTGCGTTAATGCAATAACTATTCTTACACTATCAACCGTTCAACAAAGAACACTTACATCAGGCAGGAGCAAATAAAGTGAAAACACTCATCACCCTTGCAGTTAATATTTTCGTCTTAATAGTGGTCTTGCATACCGGCGCACATGCGGACATTGCCAGTAATGAAGTAGGCAAGAGTCCATGGGGAGCTGAGGATGAAATTGGCACGCTCAATATGATGAGTGCTGACTCCAGTTTTGAGATACTCAAACAGATCGCCAGCGGTAAACTCTATGATCTGGGAGTCGATTTATTCATAGGCATGCCCAATTGTTGTGCACAGCTTGGTGCTACAGACTACCAGATCAAAATGACGCAAAGACCAGCGCAAGGGGATAAGAAAGAACCCATTACCTATTCAGGGGACACTATCTCTATGTCCACTCATATTGGTACCCATATTGATACGCTTAATCATTTTGGTCTTAAAGGAAAGATCTGGAATGAGGTGAGCACGGATGATGCACTTGGTATAGATGGCTGGAGCAAGTCAGGTGCGGACAAGTACCCACCCATTGTTGCTCGCGGAGTACTCATTGATGTGGCGGGAGCTATGGAGAAAGAACACCTGCCAGCCTCCTATGTGATTACCGTCTCGGATTTAAAAGACGCTTTGGAAAAACAAGACAGCACGCTTCAACCCGGTGATGTGGTGCTAATACGAACAGGATTGATTGCGCAATGGCCGGACTCATCAAAATATCGCATGAATGATCAAGCCGGTCTCGGCCTCGAGGCCGCACAATGGTTGGTAGAGAATCAGAAAGCCATGCTACTTGGCGCAGACAATTTTGGTCTTGAGAGTTTTCCTTCAAGCAACAAGACAAATTTTGCCCCCCTGCATACCTATCTGTTGGGCGAGAAAGGCGTGTCATTTTTAGAAGTCGTCTGGCTGGAAGAATTGGCAAAGGATAAGGTCTATGAATTTCTTTTCATTGCCTCACCTTTAAAATTACGCGGTGCGACGGGTTCGCCTGTTCGACCATTGGCGATCCCAATTCAGCGCACGCAGTAACCCACATCGTATAAATAAATGTTGGAATGTGAGACCTGATACCGCTTTAAATAGCCGCACCCTCCCTGGATAAATTTTGGATGCTAATCAACAATACTGATTTATGATGCCCTGTGTATATTAATGCTGCTGACGAGTTCCGTTTTTCCCCTGCAATAGCCTGATAGCCCGGAATGATGAAAAATGAATACGCGCTTGATACGTGTTAACTGTTTATTAATTTTACTTTTCCTTCTTACAGCCTGTATCGGTGTACCGGACGGCGTGGAACCGGTGCGTGGCTTTGAACTGGATCGCTACCTGGGGCGCTGGTATGAGATTGCGCGGCTGGATCACAGCTTTGAGCGCGGACTGAGCAAAGTCACGGCGGACTACAGCCTGCGCGATGATGGCGGCGTCAAGGTCATTAACCGCGGCTATGATGCGGAGAAACGTAAGTGGGACGAGGCTGAAGGCAAGGCCTATTTCATCGGCGCAAAGGACGTCGGGCAACTGAAGGTTTCGTTCTTTGGCCCCTTCTATGGTGCATACAACATTGTTGAACTGGACAAAGATGGCTACGGTTATGCCCTCGTCGTCGGGCCGGATCTTGACTATCTCTGGATCCTCTCGCGTACGCCGACCTTGCCACAGACCGTTATTGATGAGCTGGTAGTAAAGGCGAAATCACTGGGCTTTGCGACGGATAAGTTGCTATTTGTGCAGCATTAGGAACTTGCTACATGCCCGGAATGACATTGACGAGCTTAGCATTTTCAGTGGCATAAAAAACCCGCTCAGCCTCGGAGCAGGAGGTAAAATCACAGTGTCCTCTATCTCAAATCAGCCAAAAGAGTATGATTTAAACGAAATTCAACTATGTCGAGCTTAGCCACTAGATGGAGCCCTATCGAAAACCAGGGGGTCAACAAAGCGGGTCACTGTCCACGTTTATTTTGTTGTACTGCTGTTTATTCGCAATTAATGGTTCTTCTACGACAACAGCTAATTCACTCTCGCCCGCCAGGCTGAATGCTGCCTATTTAGTGGAGAAAATAGAAGGACGACTCCCTACGTTTATCGAATGCATCAGAGAAAGTGAGATCGGTATTATCAGTGCTCATCGTGGAGGACCTGTGACGGGTTTTCCAGAGAATGCACTGGAGAGTGTCATCAGAATTAGTGAGCTCGCACCTGTTTTTGTTGAATTGGATGTGATGCAAAGCCGTGATGGGGTCTTATTCTTACATCATGATAAAAACCTGGAGAGAACCACAACCGGAAATGGATCTGCCACGGCGTTAAACTGGGACACATTGCGCCGATTGACTTTAGTCGACAAGGACGGAAAGGAAACAGGCTTTACCCTTCCATCGTTTGAAGAAGTGTTGATATGGAGTAAGGATAAGGCATTACTGCAGCTAGATGTTAAAGCACCCACATCAATCAACGATGTCATTAACCTGGTTCTTGCGAAGAATGCGCAAGGTAGAGTCGTTTTTATTCTGTATTCTATTGATGACGCACTGCGTGTGCTGGAGAAAATTCCCAACACCCTTGTATCGATCTCGGTCAAAGAGGATGCTGGCCTTGCAAAGGTGTTGAACCTGGATATTAATTCGTCATTGATCGGATTGAGCGGCGCTGAAAAAGATAATTCCGATTTCTATCATTCACTCAATGAGCTTGGTGTCTCAGTGCTGGCCAGTAGTTATGGTAGGGTCGATAGTATTGAGTCGATGATTGGTCAACAACCCATGCCGAAAATTAGAAACAGAATGCGTCAGGCAATGAAAAAAGGCATACAGATCATTGTCAGTAACCAAGCCTTAGCGTTGTATCAGTCACTCATGGGTGATAAAGACTATCAATCCAAACTCGTCTCTTGTGCGAACAGGGCGTCTCAAGTTGAATACCCATAACGCCATGCAAAGAGATTGACCTCGCACCTTGGCACTCAACCCGGCTCCTGTTTATTCAGCGCAGCTACCGTTTCACGATAGGCATCACATTCTTCCAGCAAGCGCTTTTGTAGTTGGGGATCTGCAAGCGAGTCGAATACTCGCGAACGGGAACTAAGATTCTCACCCTGGCTCTTGATCTCGGCAACAAGGCTGTCATGGGAGTCCTCGCCAGTTTCGGAAACGCCGAAGAATATGCCGCCGATATCGACGGCAAACTGCACGTCCCGTATGGAATCGCCGATGACAATAGGCGGAAATGTCTTACCGATGTCCGAGGTCAGGCGCCGTTGCGCGCGGATTTCGTGCTTCCACATGGCCCCGACAAAGCGTGATTTAGAACCGTCTGAGGAGGTACCCGGACCACCGACGGCGAAGGCATTATTGGGGCCGAACAAACTTCCCTGGCTGAGGCCCAGGTCCTCGAGTGAATTGAGAAAATCAAACTGCGATTGGTAGCGATAGGACACCAGGATCATATTGGCCCTGTCCGCCAGCGACTTCAAAAACTCAAGGTGCGACTGCGGCACCGTGTCATGTTTCAGGTCCTCACGCAGGTAGCGGGTCAAACGCTGGTTAAACAGGCCGTTGAAATAGAAACTCAGGCACTCCTTGACCTCGGCGGGCATAGGCGTCTCCTCGAGCACTTTTTTTATCAGACCCTGTGGACCGCCGTTGGCGCGGTACCAGAGACTGCATTGTTCTTCGTTCAGTGAGGGGAGGGCGGGTAACTTCAGGTGTTCGAGTGCAAAAGTCTGGACCTGTTGATAGGTGGATAGGCTGATGGCGATACGACGACCCGACTCGGCCGTGGAAGGAATGATAGTGCCATCGAGATCAAAAAATATAAAGCGTCGTGGTAATAAGTACTTCTTATAGTCAGTGTCTACAAAGGTGCTCATGATGTCATTTTAAAGGTACCGACAAGTTAATAAGTATTCAGTGTATAACATTTTTATAGATTTGCGGCTCATATGCCTGTTGCATAATCTTAGAAAAGCGGTGTCAGATCTCACAATCCAACATTATTTTCAAACGCCTATTCAGGAGAAATCACATCGATTTCATATGTTCGGACGAGGTCGACGCCTGGTATATCAGCATGAACACGTAGTTACCCTCGATAGTATTTGCGTTTTGGGATGACGATGCTTTCTTTATCTGAGTCTTTTGGCATATTTGTTATCGGACAATCAACTGGAATGTCGAAATCGAAACTCAAGTGACCATTGACTGCTCTACACATCTTTTTCTTTGACCAATGAATTACTTTGCTTGGTTGGAGAACGTGCCGACTACCACTTCCGGACGATTGCATTCTTTCAGGCCAAACTCTTTCAATACATTCCAGTTCCACGCTAACCGTGGTTGTCTTTGGTAGGCCTTTTCAACTTTAACGTAAGCTTTTAGTTTGCCTCCTGGATAGAGCGGATCGCTTTCTACACTCAAAGGGGATTGTCCAAATTTTCCCCAGCCGAGTGATCGATGAAAGTAGCTGTAAAGCATTTAAAGCCCCATGGTCAGGAATATGCCGATGAATGTGTAGACAGCCCAATGAAGGGATTTTCCTTCGGGGTTAAGTATAAATAGTAGGCTAATCCAATAAAGATGCCATTAAATATGATCGGAAAAAACCAGGAACTCGTAACAGTAGTTTCTTCATTCGAGTAAATTCGCTTGCTTATCTTTGCTGAACCAGCAGAGTTGGCGGGGGCCTTGTTTTTTTGGTTTGTATTATGGGCACTCATGGGCTCTTTAAAGTATTTCAATTGGTGTGAAAAAGTGTCAGGTCTCATATTAACGAACAAATGTTGCAATGTGAGACCTGACACCGCTTTATGCTTTATGGTCCCTATGACTTCAGGCGATGATACTTTCCCTTGTCAAGATGATCTCTTTCCGCCAGATATTTATCTGCAACTTCGATAACACGGGGTTCCAGTAGTGTCCCGTTTGTGTCGTTCCATGTCTGGAAACAGGAGAAAACAGAGATCGTCGCCATTATTTCTGCGCATTCGGCCTGAGCGTAGTGTTTTTTTAAATTGTGCCTTAATTCGTCCGTCACCTGGAAAGAGGACACTGATTAGATAATAAGATAACGACTATGATTGGATTAACTTATTATCTAATCAGTGTCCCCCATTATTCAAAAACCGGGGCGATATGGAGAACGCCCTCGATTTCATCGGCTGGTATAACGACAAGAGTCACCGGCAACTGGGTATCTCCAGATGGAATGCAAAACACCTTTACCTCGCCTATCACGAGGGCCGCGGTGGCTACAGTCGCGGCAGCTACAAAAACAAGCCCGCACTGCTCAAGATTGCCGAGCGGGTGGAACGGACGGCCGCGGATTATGCCACGCAATTGAAACAGTGCGAGGCGCGATTCAAGTGCCAAAAATGTTACCAGGTACGCTCCCTCCGCGATTGACCCGGGGCGGCAGCAGCAGCAGCGGCGGTGGCGGCTTTAATATTGGGGTCAGACCGGAATAAAGCGGTGTCAGGTTTTGCAGCTAAAACTTATACTTGAGTATCTGTTTCCATTTACGTCTTGTTATCTAAACATCACACGCCTATATTGGTATCGTTAATTCCACAGACCTCTGGTTCTGTAACCACTTCTTCATGTTTCATGACCGGTGGCCGGACCTGACTTTTACCTGATTAGGTTCTATATTCTCCAAACCCTGGCAATCATGTTAATCGTATCAAAAAAACCTGTTGCAGCAGGCGCTGCAAATCAAATCCTGGCGTTTATTCGAAGCGGCTTGATATTCGCTGACGACCTGGGTTTATTTGCTTTCAGGAAGGCCAGGCGGATGTGTGCAACAGTGTGGACCAGGTTCTTCTTTTATCTGCTGCCCACCATCCTGCTGGCCGCCTGTGGCGCTGCGCCGATCACCGAAACAGTACCCGCAAACCAGGCTTTGGGGCCGCAGTCTGTAGAAATCTTTTACGCGACAAACCGCGCGCCCGATACCAATCCGGGAACCTATTTTGGGCGTGAGCGTGGTGACCTGTCTTTCGGTATCGCCAAAATTGGTATTCCACAAAACCACGTAATCGGTGGCTATGAGAAACCCTCGGTTTTCAAGTTCGAGTGGACAGCGGATGAGCGGAAGCACATCTCGTTACGGGGTGTAGAAACCTTCGAGCAAACCGGGTTTCTGCAACGTATGCGTCAGGCGGTCAATGCGTCTTCCAGTAAAAAGATCATGTTTTTTGTACATGGTTACAACGCAAGTTTCCAGTTGGCAAGCCTGCGTCTGGCGCAGTTCGCTACGGATCTGAAATTCGATGGCCCCATTGTGCTTTTTTCATGGCCTTCTCAGGGTACGCTCACGGGTTACCTGAAAGACGAAACCAATGTCGAATGGTCGCAAACCGCATTGACCGAGGTTCTGACATTGCTGCTGGACAATGTCAGCGCCAGGCAGATATTCCTGGTTGCCCATAGCATGGGAAGCCGTGCCTTGACCCGTGCTTACAAAAACATAACGAATGAGCTTCCGGACAATATCCATGCGGTGATCGATGAAATGATCCTGGTCGCACCTGATATAGATGCGGATTTATTTCGCGAGGATTCAGCCCCATCCATTACCCGGTCCGGCATCCATGTCACCTTGTATGCATCTTCGAATGATCGCGCATTGATGGCGTC
The DNA here is from genome assembly GCA_047638675.1 of Planctomycetota bacterium. Classification (GTDB taxonomy): domain Bacteria; phylum Pseudomonadota; class Gammaproteobacteria; order Eutrophobiales; family Eutrophobiaceae; genus WLWS01. Next base: position 8,230 of record JBLIML010000077.1, read on the forward strand.
CAAGGCATTCCATGGTTACCAACGCGCGGGGGATTCCGGGGAAGAACTGGTTCTGGTACCAGGAGTCGAGACCATTGACGCCAGCGAGACTTCCGGCGGACTGTTGGGGCATTCCTACTTTGCAGAGGATCGGCGCATTATGGAAGATATTTACGCTATCTTGTTGACCGGTCAGCGGGCCGATACCCGCTTTGGCCTTAAACCGGTGGATACACCGAAAGGGCGCTACTGGACTCTCCGTAAATAACCTCAGCTGCGCATAAGCGGAACTAAACGCTTATCCCCTGATCAGATCGTGAAGTAGTTGATTTTCGGATCAATCACGACAAGAAAAGAGGATAAGCATGGTCAATTTAGAACAACTATTTGTTGAGGTCGATGACTTCTGTCAACAATTTATCCCTGCATGGGAAGCGTCGTTGCTGGAGAGTGGCGATAAACATCGATGTAAGCCTTCGCGCTTGTCCACAAGCGAGGTGATGACCTTGTTAATCCTCTTTCACCGCTATCGGCACCGGGATTTCAAAACGTTTTACACCCAGTATGCACAAGCTCATTTGATAGGTGCCTTTCGGCAACGGGTAAGCGATACGCGAATGCTGAAGTGGCTTCAGTCAGTATTGGTACCGCTATGTGCTTACCTGACTCAACGCTACGGGAAGCCAAGCCTGCATACCCTTTTTTGATTGACACTTTTCACTAGTTTCCCTGCTTTTCATTGTCACTTCGTCTACCATGGCGCAATGACACTGCCACCACTTCCCGACACCCATGCGCTTGCGGTACTGGCGCTGGTCGTGCTTGCGCTGTACCTGTTTAGCCGCGAGCGTATTGCCATTGAAACCTCCAGTCTATTCATACTGGTTTTACTCACCAGCGGTTTTGTTGCTTTTCCTTATGTAACAGCACAGGGCGATCACCTCGAAGCTGTGGATTTCTTCAGTGGCTTCGGGCACGAAGCACTGATCGCGGTATGTGCACTTATGATCGCTGGCAACGGCCTGGTGTGCACCGGCGCACTCGAACCGCTCGGTCGAAGCCTCGCGCGCATGTGGAAACTCAGCCCTGCGTTCAGCATGTTGCTCACACTTATCGTCGGCGCGTTCCTTAGCGCTTTCGTCAACAATGTGCCCATCGTCGTCTTGTTGTTGCCTATACTCACCAGCGTGGCATTGCGTACCGGTGCACCGGCATCCGGCATGTTAATGCCCATGGGTTTTGCGACCCTGGTCGGTGGCATGAGCACCACCATTGGCACCTCAACCAACCTGCTCGTGGTGTCAGTGGCAGCAGACATGGGCATGCGCAGACTTGAGATGTTTGATTTTTTTGCACCTACCGCCATCGTCGCCGGTATCGCCATTGTTTACCTGTGGTTGATAGCGCCACGCCTGCTGCCCGAACGCCAGGCTTCACTCAGCGATACTTCACCCAGAATATTTTCCGCGCAGCTTGCGGTACCAGAAGACAGTTTCGGCGTCGGCAAAAAACTTTCAGAACTCATCGAAAAAACCGGCGGCATGTTAGAAGTATCACGCATCATGCGAGGCAGCGGCACCTTCATACAACCATTACCGGATGCCATTATCCGCGCCGGCGACAGATTGTTAGTCAGCGACACACCGGAGAACCTGAAAGAATTCGAAAGCGGACTCAATGCCACACTCTATGTCGGCGATACTGCGGTCGATGAAGAACACCCACTCTCCGACGAAGGCCAACAGATAGCAGAAATTGTCGTCATGCAGGGCTCACCCTTACTCGGCATGACACTCCGGCAACTCAACTTTGCCAATCGTTACCAGTTATTGGTGCTGGCGATACACCGGGCAGGCAGTACCCTGGAAACCCTGCGTGAGAAATTAAATCAAGTCCGTTTGCGTAGCGGCGATATCCTGCTGGTACAGGGCCACAACGACACCATCGCCGAAACCAAACGCGCCGGTGAACTACTGGTGCTCGATGCCACCGCTGACCTGCCGCATACCGACAAAGCCTACACGGCACTGTTCATCATGGCCGGCATTGTCATCGTCGCCGCATTCGGGCTCGCGCCCATCGCTATCAGTGCCATGTGTGGCGTGTTATTAATGCTGGTCACCCGTTGTTTAACCTGGCAACAGGCCTCACTGTCCCTCAGCACCCAGGTTATCCTCATCGTCGTCGCCAGTTTGGCATTGGGCTCGGCACTTCTCAAAACAGGCGGCGCCGAATACCTCGCACAAGTGTTCGTCGCCATCACCACCGGCGCGTCACCGGCCGTCATCCTCTCGGGGCTTATGTTATTAATGGCTGTCCTCACCAACATTGTGTCCAACAACGCCGCCGCCGTCATCGGCACACCCATCGCCATCAGCATCGCACATCAACTGCAACTCGATCCGGAACCCTTCGTCATCGCCGTGCTCTTCGGCGCCAACATGAGTTACGCGACACCCATGGCCTACAAAACCAATCTGCTGGTAATGAATGCCGGCGGTTATACCTTTATGGACTTTGTACGCGTTGGTACGCCGCTCACTATCATTGTCTGGCTTGGGTTGTCATTGCTGCTACCCACCATGTACGGGATTAGTTGGTAGAAAGGGTACGGGGCAGGCCTTACAATTCATATACTATACGAATGATATTTCTGACCAATGCGTGAAAATTAGGGCCTGACGGTATGCTGTAAACGGTTGTTTTTCCAGCGGGTTAAAGTTCCGTGAAAGGAGTTTTCCGTGCACCTTTTTAGTACCGGGAAGTAGCGTCCGGGTAATCGGGGGGTTGTAAGTTTCCCAAGGGCAATGTGCATTCGAAAAATGGAGGAACAGGTGATTGCCGTAAGGCTAGCTACACCGAGTATGTTCAGCACATAACAGAGGAAGCTATACGCCTTGGTCAAGCAGCATGAAGCTGTGCATGCGCCGGTGTGAAGAACATCGGAAAGCCGTGTACAGGAAAACTGTATGCACGGTTTGATGGGTGGTAGGCTAGCATGACTATGCTTGGACTATTGAGGCACCGCCAGACGAAAGAGGCGGTAACAAATAGGTCTGGCCTACGGAAATATGATGCCTGTTCTTTACTCTACCCGGCGACTGAGAGGAAAACCAACTACGATAAACTTATCTTAATCCCAACTTTTTCCGCGCCTCAGGTTTTTCCAGTTCAACGGCCATCGACAATGCTTGTTTTGAACTCTCTCGCAAATTCAGGCGACCACCTTTGTTTTCCCAACAAGTAATAGAGGCACTGCTGACTCCGATTAATTGTGCGAACTGTGCGCAATTCAACCCCAATCGTTTACGCAGGCGGGACACGGTTGTACTGGTGGGATTAAACGGTTTTTTTCGTGTGGGTTGACGGGTATTGGAGAGGGCAGAATGGCTTTTATCGACCTTCTTCATTTGAGCACGTTTATTTCTCGCTGAGGAATTTTTGTTAATCTGCTGGCCGGCGCTGTCACGCAAATTATTGTCAACACTACTGTCAAATTCGATGCCAAATACATCGCCGATATTACTTTCGAGACGCCGCCGTTTACCGGTGCCTGCTGGTATCGTTATATTGGTGCTGATCAACTCTTCATGATCGACCCCTCGCAGTTTGAAGAGTAGCTCGGGCTGCTTATCCAGCAGGGCACCCACACCGTAGAGCACGGCGGCAAGGTGTTTGCAGAGGTCGGCCCAGTCGGGGCAGTTGCAATTTAGCTGGATATCTTTGGCCTGCGGAAATAACCCCGTTTTTGGTTGAGTGACAACTGCCATAACGCTATCAGATAGTTTTCCTTGCAGCAGTTCCAGGATGGAACCTATTTGGCCCATGCAACGTTTTTGGATAGCCTTCCAGTGATTGCTTTGTAAAGGTTTGATATTGATCTTGATATCATACAGCTCAGAGCCGCTGACAATGGCCATGATTTTACCTTTGCTGATTTCTAAATGACATACAGAACCATTGCGTACATAGGTCTTGCCACGGGGCAGGCGGTTGTCGTAATCACTGAATTTTTCCAAATGCTTACACCATGCCTCGCCCCAAAAAGTGTGAGTAATTTTTTGACCTGTTATTTCAATGGGACAAAGATTAATACCCTTTTTGTGTAGTTTATTCATTTCTCGTTGGGCCTTAGCCCGCCGTTCGGCGACGGATACATAAGGCGGCCAGTAATCATATGCCATATTATTTACTCTTCGCTATCAGGGTTGTATTTTATTGACGTCAAGTGTGACCAACTTAATTAAGTCTTCATTGCTCATTTCCGTCAATAGAGTTTCTGCGCTGCCAGTAAGGATATCATCAGCCAATGCGTTTTTTTCGGTAATTAGTTTATCTATCTTGTCTTCTATTGTTCCCTGGCAAACCATTTTATGCACCAGGACATTGCGCTTTTGACCAATACGGAAAGCACGGTCAGTGGCTTGATTTTCGACTGCCGGATTCCACCAGCGATCAAAATGGATCACATGAGAAGCTTCTGTCAAGTTCAAACCGGTACCACCGGCTTTTATCGAGAGTATAAAAAAAGGTGGACCTTCTTCTTGCTGGAAAAGATCAACGTTTTTTTTGCGTTGTGGTATGGGGGTGCCGCCATGCAAAATCAAACCGGGTTGGCCAAAGCAAGTGGCTAGAAATTCCGCAAGCGGCTCCGTCATTTCACGAAATTGGGTAAATACCAACACTTTTTCCTGGCGCGAGGCGATTTCCTCGCAGAGCTCGGCCAGTCGGGAAAATTTACCACTGTCTTGCGGCAGGTAGTTGCCATCGCCCAGCCACTGGGAGGGGTGGTTACATATCTGTTTAAAGCGTAGTAGATAGGACAGCACCAGCCCTTTTCTTTTTATGCCTTCTGGTGTCTCCAGTGCGTACGCCAGTTCCCGTACGGATTTTTCATAGAATGCCGCCTGTTTCTTGCTAAGCCCACAATAGGCATGGACTTCAGTTTTATCAGGTAGATCGCTAATAATGCTCTTATCGGTTTTAAGGCGACGTAGAATATAGGGCTGTACCAGATTTCTGAGAGGGGCATATTGATCCTGCTTGCGCGCTTCCAGTGATTTAACGAAGTTTTGAAAACGCTTGGCAGAGCCCAATAAGCCCGGACAAATAAAATCAAATAGCGACCATAAGTCGGCAAGCCGGTTTTCCACCGGAGTTCCTGTTAGTGCCATTCGGGACTCGGCTTTAAGTTGTTTAACCGCTTTCGCCTGACGGGTGCCAGGGTTTTTGATGGCTTGCGCTTCGTCCAATACAACGAGTTGCCATTGTTCTTCAAGTATCCACGTTTGACGTAACAACATACCATAGGTGGTGATAACAAGATCTTTACCGGAAACATGATCCCTGGCGATGCCTTTTTTGCTCATGCCACCATTTTCGTTCCTGGCTTGAGACGGGTGAATAAAAAGATAATCGATAGATGGAGCAAACTTTTCCAGTTCGTCCTTCCAGTTGCCCAACAGAGACGCGGGCAGTACTAATAGCGAGGGTTTGCTAACGCGCTTCTTCTTGAGTACTAACAAGAGAGCGAGCACTTGAATGGTTTTCCCCAAACCCATATCGTCAGCCAGACAAGCACCCAATTTCAACTGGCTTAAATGCCAGAGCCAATTTAGACCTCTTTGTTGGTAGGGGCGCAGTGTCGCGTGCAATGTTTTGCCAACCTGTGTTAAGGCTTGTGTATCAGGGTTACGCAAGTTATCCAGTATTTGACTTAAACCTGCCCCCGCTTGAACCGACGACCATATTTGCTCAGGCTCGTCGTTATTGACTGTTGATAAATCGATTGAAGAACCCGCCAATAAACGCATCCCCTCGACAAAGGAGATACCGTCTTCGGCGACACTTTGCTCCACGTTTTTCCAGTGAGTTAGTGCTTCGTTCAGTTTTTCCTTATCAACCTCCACCCACTGACCTTTTAACAGAACCAGTCCCTCTTCAGAGGCCATCAATTGTTCCCATTCGTTACGGCTTAAAGCTTCATCACCCAGTGTGAGTGTGACGTCGAAATCTAACAGGGAGTCAGCGTTAAAATTTTTCTGTGTTTTGTTGCCGATATTGACTCTGACTTGAGGGCGAGAGCGTTTCTTCCACCAGTCCGGTAGCCTGACCGAAAGACCAGCTGCTTCATACTCCGGTAGCTCTTTGATAAATTGATAAGCTTCAGCGGGTGTCCAGATCAAAGGATGATAGATATCTCCCGAGTCGAGCAGTTCCTTAATTAACGAGCTGCTTTTAGAGGCTAAATAAACGGGAGAAAGTAGATTGATTAACTGTTTTTTATGTTCGGCACCTGCGTATTGCTGTAGAGCTTTGCCCAGGGCTTGGTGTTTTGCGTTTCCTTGCCCGGAAAGTTGCGCAATATACGTTGCCATAAAGGCGAAAGGGTAATCGCTATCCTGTTTATTCTCGGCCAGGTGAAAGCAAACGCGACCCACTTGATGCCAAAGTGGTGCTTTTCTTTTTAGAAATTTCGTCAGGCTATTGCCTTCCTCATGCACTTGTTCACAAAGCCAGTTGTCCAGCAATACCCAGGTGTGCTCAAAGACCATCAGGGAAAGGTATTCAGCTCCCTTCATGGGCGGTGCGCTTGTTAAAAGTTGGCTAAACTCCGGTAGTGCCGTGAACTCGATAGCGTCGAGGTGCTGTGAAGCCGAGTTGGGAAGGTGGCAACGAGCCGTCATATAAGCACAGGCAAATTCACGCCAAAACCGAAATCCGGAGGGAAGTTCTACCGTATTTTTATAGGTGGCTAAAGCAAATAAACCATCACCAATGCCTTTAGCAAAGGCTTTTTCGATAAGCACCGGGACAGGTGTTGTCGATGCGCCCGTCATTGTGTCTTCTGAGAGCGGGTAGCAGCGGAGGTACTTCGGCGGCATTATGCCCAGTTCAATTGTCATGGATATTTGATAGAGTTTATTGACATCAAAGGTTGTTGGATTATCCGTATCATGTCAAATTGAGGGAACGGCTAATGGGTGACCCCGGCGACAGAACACCGAAACATAAATCCCGACTCGTTTGCTGGACGCTACGGTGAACGCATGGAACTGTACCGGCAGCGATGGGAAGATGAGTTGCATGAACACGTGCCCGATAAAGTACCACACTTTGATGAAGTTGAACGTTGCATCAATCGTCATTTACGCAGAGCCGGATTACTTTAGCAATTGATCTTCGCCTGGGTTACACGCAATGATTTTCCCAACCAAAAAAAATGTAAATCCCCTGAGTACACTCCAGGTTAATGAAAAAGGTGTCAGAGAGAGATAATAATGCCGGGTTCGGAGCCAGGCCTTACAATTGACATGCTATACGAATTATATTTCTGACCAATGTGTAAAATGTAAGGCCTGACCCCGAGCCTAAGGCTTGACCCCGAGCCTTAGAGAATTACGCCTGCGACAGGTGTATCATTGCCACACCTTTTGCCCCCGGCGGTTTTATAAAACACGATTCGACGACACCATGATTACCACCCTTGCCCTGTTTCTTGCCGGTCTGCTGCTGATGATCGTCGGCGCCGAGTCACTGGTGAAGGGTTCTTCCCGGCTCGCTGCGGGCATCGGCATCTCCCCGCTGGTCATCGGTCTGACCGTTGTCGCCCTGGGCACGAGTTCACCGGAACTGGCGGTCAGCATCAAGGCTGCGCTGGCGGGCAAGGCCGATCTTGCCCTCGGTAACGTCATCGGCAGCAATATTTTCAACGTCCTTTTCATTCTCGGCGTCTCAGCCCTGATCGTGCCACTCGCGGTCTCCAGACAGCTCGTCCGACTGGATGTCCCCCTGATGATAGCCGTCTCCTTTCTGGTGCTCCTGTTTGCACTGGATGGGAACCTGGGCTGGATTGATGGTGCCGTATTGCTCATGGGACTCGCTGTTTACATCAGTGTGCTGGTTTACCTCGGCCGTAAAGAAGGCCTGGCGGGAAAAGACGCCAGGGACGAGGCATCGGGCGCAGAAACCTCGACAGGCACCCTTCTGCGGAACACCGCTCTTATTCTCGGTGGTCTCGCCCTGCTGGTGCTGGGCTCACGCTGGCTGGTGGATGGTGCGGTGGCGCTGGCACAATACATGGGTGTCAGTGAACTGATAATCGGTCTGACCATTGTTGCCGTCGGCACCTCCCTTCCGGAGGTGGTGACATCGATTATCGC
>JBLIML010000078.1:0-16370 GCA_047638675.1 Planctomycetota bacterium
CGTAGGTCTGATCTGCGGCCAGGTTTTTTGTTTTAACATGTTCGAGTATATAAACGCCGTTCCTGGCAAGAAGTATTTGGTGTACCGGAGCCACTTCGCCATCTGCGTAGGGTTGAACTTCAAGGGTTCTGGTGTCTGACCCGACTAACACAATGCCGAGATTTGCTAAATATTGCGCCCCCTCCTTTCCTAGTCCTGGCTGTTCAGACATATAGCGTTTGGGATCGCTCTCCAGCATCGCCATCCAACCTGTGTGAAAAAGCACAACATCGCCTTTGTCAATGTGTACGCCCTGACGCGCAGCAGCAGCCTTAATTTCCATGGAGTTGAATTGGGTACCTGCTTCCAATCTTTCTACACCTGCGTTACGCGCCATGTCCAACAATACCCCTTTGGTGACGATTGGAGGTACATCATGCAAACCAAGTTTTTTCAATCCCTTAACTGAATATACTGCCTCCTCTTTCAGACCATTATAATATCGATAGTTGATCCCAACATGTCCCAGACCATCTACTGATGTCCCTAATGCCAGATGTGAAATGAGCAGATCATCATGACCCGTCAATTGATTAGGACCGAGAGGATTTATCTCTGCACTTACATTTAAATGAAAGGTTCGACCTCTTGTTGCAGGCCAATGTGAATTCAAGTTGACTGCAAGCGAATAAACTTTACCTGTGTCCACCAAACTTGCGGCATTGCGTACTTTATCTACGCTTAGATTGTTTGCGGCTCCAATCAGGTCATCTTTCCCATACCGAGAAGGGTACCAATCGTCAGCAAGCGCGTGACGAGAAATAAAAACACCAAGAAAGACAAGCAACACGGCAAAGATAGATTTTCGGCTAAGAGAGCTAAGCATTGTGCGTTCTCCACAAATATTGAAAACTACATTTAGTAGCGCAACAAACGGTCACATAAAATCGAGAATAGTCGAAGGTTCCCAAGTTCTATTTGACTAACTATTATTCTGAGATAATTATCATCCAAGTTCAAAGGGCGAGGTAAACATGCCTTCTGGATCATAGCGATCACACACTGTCTTGAGTTGTGACAAGCTCGCTGAGGAAAAACATTGTTGTGCACGTTCCGGATGCCGAATGAAATCCGTTTCATTGATATAAGATCCCTCGTTAATGGGCTTTAGCTTTTCCATCAACTCATCTGACCAGCGCAAGCATTCTGCATCGTCTTCCTGTGCGGCCCAGGTAGAGCTGGACAATATAAACATCGGCGCCATAATCGAATAGGCAGCATCCTTTATCAATGTTGATTCCGCACGATAGTTGGCAAAGACATGTGTTTCCGATGAAGGTGTATTTATAAAATGTTCGCCAATCTCACGTAATGCCTGATCAGTATGACTGGTCCACATCGTATCTACTGCATGACGATGTGGAACCACCGCTTTACTTGTGGCGAGAATCGCTTGCATCGTCTTCGACTCATATTCAGCACTATATAGGCGACTGTTATTCGGAGCATCTCGTGCTATTTCCTCAAGAAGCATCGCAGCCTCATTTTTGTCATCGGCAAAACAAATGGCCGACACGATGCATTGCCGATCTTTAGCTGGATCAGATGATTTTGAACTGTCATCGGTGGTAAATATAACCGTCAATTCAATTTTTAGATGTTGTTGTGATTTATATGCTTCAAGCCAGTCGACTACGCTATCAAGCGCATCCATCGAATAAATATAAGTGCTGGAAGTGATCGCTTTGGGCATGGGAAACACATCAAGGTAGTATTGCGTCACCACTGCGCAAAAAGCGGGACCGGCACCGCGTGCGGCCCAAAACAAATCTGCGTGTGAATTTTCATCCGCATGTATAAGCTCACCATTCGCCATAACCAAATCGACTGCCCTCACGTTAAAGCAGGCAAATTGTCCCCAGTAACCGCCATTCCAACCCATGCCACCACCCAAAAGATATCCGCCCAGAGTGACGGTGGGACAATGGGCTATGGGAAATCCCAATCCATGTTCTTCAAGCATGGCACTAAACTCAGCGCTGCCTATACCGGGTTGTGTTTTGACCTGGCGTTTTTCAGGGTCTATCTCAATGTCACGTAAGGCTGAAACATCGAGAAGGATGCCGCCATTGCGTAAGGGACTGGCCACGTAGCTGTGTCCTCCGCATCGCACTGACACCGGCAACTTGTTGGCGTTTGCATATTTGATTATCTCGACAATATCAGCCTCTGAACGTGCCTTGATAATCTGGTCAGGAAAGCGTTCAGGTTTGATGGACTGCCAAACAGCCGCTCGTCGTTGGGCTTCGTAGGCCTTGTCACCACGCAGGTAAACTTCATTGTTCGGCAGACTAACTGCTATCTGCTTTTGCGGGACGGTCTGTTTTTTAGCACTGGCAAAGCAATTTGTAATGCTGCCAAGTAGCAAACCAATAGTTTTTGCAAGGAAGGATCGACGACTTGCGCTCATTTGATCAAAATTGTCTCGATAAACCGATCAAAAAAAATGCGCTATTCTCTTAGCGCGGTGAGTAAAAACCAGTGAATCTTGTTAGAGAGCATCACTGGTTTTTTTCCTTAGCTAGCTGCCATACTTGTCGAAAATCGGTTTCATTTTCTCCATCATTTCTGCAGACGGTGCGGGCTGCGAATACTCTTCACCAATGTCACGGGTTGCGAGAATACCGAGTTTAGTCACACGCCAATGCTCGTCTATTTCTGGATCCATTTCCCAGGTGGGCATCTGTGGAGAGACGATATAATCCTCGGGCCGTCTCCCGGTTCGTGTTGCCTTGGCCCACTCCACCTGTTCACTGTTGTGGGGATCGATATCATCATCGACGACCGTTACAAACTTGAAGTATTGTGTTGCCAGCAGGTACTGCAACACCTGCCGGTCTTCGCCTTCGTAGCCTTTTTTCAGGGAGACCACTGCGCTGAAACCGTGGGAACCGGCGGTAATGCCTATATCGACAACGCGGGGAAACTGTTTCTTTATTTGCTCGAGTCCCATCTGTTCATAGCCCAGGTAAGCCCAGATACAACCCACCCTGTGCTCCTCGGAATTGCCGGACATGCAAGTATGGTAAATGGCGTCCTTCCTGTAGGTAATGGCAGTGATCTGCATGTAGGGAATGGCCGCGACGACGGTACCGGAATAATCGGTGAATTCCATCATCGGCCCCTCGTCAATCTTGTTGTCAGGTGGTGGTGGCGAAAGACCCTCGATAACAATATGTGTGTTGGCCGGGACTTCAAGATCGATTGTCTTGCATTTCACCAGTTCCAGCGCTTTGCCACTAATCACACCGGTCATGTCGAATTCGCTGTAGGGTGGTTCCATCCAGTAATGGGGCGAGGAATAAACAGATAGTAGCTGGGTGACAGGATCCGGCCCGAGACAGATTGCCATGGGGCATGGCTCACCCTTGTCATGGTATTTCTGGATGATTTTCCCGCCCGGGGTCTGGGCACCGATCTGTACGCCGATTTGATCCGGCTTGTAACGTTCATGACTCACCATGTGTCTGCGGACGCCTATGTTGAGCAAACCGTTATCCGGGTCCTTCTGTACCAGACCGCCAATTGTGATATAAGGGCTGGCGTCCTCCTTGAGGTGCCAGACGACCGGCAGCATGCCCAGGACGTCGATATTGTCGGTGATCACCACTTCCTGGCAAGGACCGGAATCGACCATGACATAAGGTCTCTCCTTGTTATAGGCGCGCGTGTCCGCATTCAACAGCATTTCCTTTATCAGTATTAGCTCGGCCCGTGATCGCGGATCCATGGCGAAGCCGTTCATTTTGCGGCCCGACATACCCCCCATGCAACCGGGACTGCCGCGGGGATCATCCTTAAAACGTTCTATCTGCTCATCGGTAGGTTCGATACCGAGCGCCATTGCGGAGCGGTGGATGGTCCCGTACAGGTTCGATACAACCGGCATATCGAATCCTTTCACATTCTCAAAAAGCACCGCCTTATTGTGTGTATTCTCGGCATGTTGCACTATCGCCGATAATTCGAAATTTCGCGGATCGACTTCCTCGGTCACAACAATGATTTCATCTGTTTCCTTCAACCACTCGATGAAGTCGCGCATATTATCGCGCACCTGTTCTACATGTTGACTGGCCTTTAAATCAGCGCTGGCGTTTTCAATTTTTTCCGGGGCATTCATTACTGCTCTCCTCTTCTATTGGTAATCCATAACAGGGATATTGCTTCTCATTTAGCTAGCTAATTACAAAACCACCTCAAATATAGTTCTCTATTTACCAACTTTCATTTTCTGTTAAAGACCTGAAGCTGGACTCTATACATTTTTTTAGTACAAAATCCCCTGTGATCTGGTTAGACAGAGTCTAATGATTAATAATTTAATTAACAATCTTATAATCCCACATGCTATTCTTTCCTTCCGCTTTGTCTCAGGTCCACCATGAAACAGACACGCAATACAGACACTGACGAGTCAATACAGCTGCCAGCAACACTCTATACCGATGCAGGTGTACTTGAGCATGAACTCTCCGATTTTTTCACCAATAACTGGATCAGCGTTGCCGTTGGTGCGCAAGTACCCAGGCCCGGAGATGTATATCCACTAGAAGTTGCTGGACAATTACTGCTGATCACTCGCGCGGAAGACGGCACTGTGCATGTATTTAATAACATATGTCGACATCGTGGCACAAAATTGGTGAAGTCAGCAGGTTCTCATCGTAACGGTCTGATCACCTGTCCTTATCACACCTGGTCATATTCTTTGGACGGCGCTCTACAGAAAGCACCGTATTGGGACCGTAGCGCCGGCTCAGCACCGGACAAAAAGACCATGAAGTCATTAGCGTTAAACCGCATAAAATCCGCGCTTTGGTTCGATACGATATTCGTTAATATTTCGGGTACTGCAGAACCCTTCGAGGTGTTTATTAAACCACTATCTGATTACTGGGCTAGTGTCGATCAAACGCAATTGCGACCATCCATGCTCAGAACTGACTACCAACCGCAATCCAACTGGAAACTGGTATGCGAGAATTTTCTCGACGGCTATCATGTGCCCTGGGTACACAGCCAGATAGGCTCACCGGAAGCCGGTATCGATTTTAAAACAGCGCAGTATTCAGAAGATATATTCGGCGCCTTCATTCCCCGTGGCAAGTCAGAGCGGCCAAGAAGTACGAAATCTTTACCGGGCTTTGAGAAACTCTCCGATGATCTTAAAAATTCTCATCATTTTCTTTATCTTTTTCCAAATACACTTGTTGGCCTTGCACCAGAATGGTTTCAGGTGATCTCTGTGTTTCCCGACAGTGTTGATGCCAGTTCAGAAAATCTTGCCTTCTACCTCGTCGGCGATGCCGCACTTGATGCTGAGTATGCTGACCTTCGTAGTGCATATAATGAACAGATGGCCCTTATCAATGAACAAGATATGACCATTCTAGCCGACCAACAGGCAGCGAGACGAAGCAAGGGAATGGTTCATTGTACGTTCGCGCCTCATTGGGATGAACTCGCGAAGATATTCCACGCACGTCTGGCACGTGCCTATAATTCGTAACAAGTACAGAAAATTAGGCTCTTCCGCAGAATCTGTGGGTTAATCACCTATTTGAATTGCCTCTGGAAGACCAACATCCACTAATGTGTTGTTGTGGTAAAACTACAATCATAGATTTGCATTAATTTAAAATAACCCATTGTTTTATATAGATAATTATATTATGTATTCAATGTGAACCAGGCCCTGTTGCTCGATAGTGTTTCTAGTGGTGGAAGCTACATTTAATATCATTTACAATATTATGAATAATATAAAGTCGTTACATTGCGGCGTTTAAATAAAGGGTTTTAATTCAACCAGGGGGCGTTAAAGACATGATTAATCAGAAATTCGGAAGTTTGTTTTTTTATTTTGTTGTGAAGATAAAAAAGCTATTTTTATTTCCACTTTACGCACTGATCACTTCACTGCTATTTTCATCTACCCTATATGCCCAGAGTGTTTTGGAAGAAATCGTTGTTACAGCAACCAAGCGTGGTGCCGTATCGGTACAGGATTATGCTGGTGGTATCCGGGCTATTTCGGGTGACACTATTGAGAAATACGATTTACGTTCGATTGAAGATATCACCCGTCTCGAGCCTTCGCTGCAATACTCCACACAAGGTTTTGGTGACACGCAATTAATCATCCGTGGTATTTCGTCTCCTGGTGATAGCACAGTGGGTGTGTATTTTGATGAAACCCCAATCACAGGTGGTAACTTTCAGGATGGTGGTGGTCGTACGCCTGACATTGGTGCCTATGACATAGAGCGTATTGAGGTCTTGAAAGGTCCACAGGGCACATTATTTGGCGCCAGTTCCATGAGTGGTACCGTTAGAATCATAACGAATAAACCGGATGCATCTGGATTAGACGCGAATATTTCTATTGGTGGCGAATCAACCAAGAGTGGAAATGGCGGCTACGGCGTGAATGGCGCAATTAACATTCCTCTGATTAAAGATGAATTAGCATTAAGGCTTGTCGGTTGGAATAAAAAGCAAGGTGGTTACATTGACCAATTTGCAGGTCTCGACGGACCCACTCAAATCAATGATGCCAATGATGCCGAAGTCACAGGCGGTCGTCTAATGGCCCGTTGGACACCGAACGAGGATCTCACTGTCGATGCGTTTTACCAGTTACAACGAACCGACGTAGACGGCATCCAGCACTTTTCCCCGGTTGCCAGTGGTCTACTCACGCCAACGCAGGTTATCGTTGTCCCCTTTCCTTTATTTATACCTGCATTCGCAGGCCAATTTGGAGATTTGACAACATCAGTTGGCGCCCAGGAGCCTTTTCATGACAATATCGATATGTATGGTGTAACTGTCAATTATGATCTGGGTTTTGGTTCGGTTATAGGTACCGTATCTAAATTTGAACGCAACATCACTGCCACAGAAGATACTTCTGCCACGGCCATGTCTTTCGGTTTCCCACCGGCCTTTGGCGCTCCGGCGATAGGTCCCTATGGTATTCATCAATTCCAGGACCGTGATGTAGTAAACGCTGAAATTCGCTTTAGTTCGGATTTTGATGGCCCCCTCAATTTCGTTACGGGTTTTTTCTATGAGGATGACGAGACCAGCACGGAATTGAACATTCTGGCTAGTGATGCGGTAACAGGCATACCCACCTGTTTTAGTCGCGACGAGTGTAATGCCAATGCGGGTTCCTTGCCCTTCAATCCTCTGGCATTTGCACGCAGTCAGGATATCGACTTTGAATTCTTTGCCTTATTTGGTCATGTCGACTATGAAGTGACTGATCAAATCACTCTGGGTGGTGGTTTCCGATATTTTGATTCAGAGCAGAAAAACCTTGAGCTACTGCTCCAGGCATTCCAGGGCAGCATCGCTTTCACCATCCCACCTTTATTCGGCGGGCCAATCCAGACGGTACCCATAACCACTGTCGACAGTACCGTTAAATCAGATGAACTTACCTGGGATGCGGTAGCGTCTTACGAATTAAATGATAATCAACTTTACTATTTCAAGGCAGGCACCGGTATCAGACAAGGCGGCATCAATGATGCGGCTACCGCAGCCGCTTTTGGAATTGCCATTCCCGGCGGATTTACCTCTGATGAAGTCACCAGTATTGAATTTGGGGCGAAGACCTCCTGGTTTGATAATCGAGTGACCTTCAATGCCACCTACTTCAAAATGTTCTGGAAAGATATTCAGGTACCAGGTGTAGAGCCAACCGGTGCCGTTGAATTTATCTCTAATGCGGCAAAAGCTGAAGTGGACGGGTTTGAGCTTGAGATTAGTGCTCAACCAACAGACCAGTTCTTTATGAACTTTGGTGTCACCTGGATAAACGCGGAGCTAACTGAAGACCAGGTGATTGATCCAACCCTCACGGCTCCAGGCTTTGCTCCACCACTGGGTGTGGATGGCGACGGTATTCCAAAAGTGCCTGAATGGGCCTTTTCCGGTACCGGTGAATATACATTCCCGCTTACTATGATGGGTAGTCATGTTGAAGGCTCACTGCGTGGTAATTTTTCTTATACAGGCAGTTCTGATACTTTTTTCAATAGCAATTTTCCCGGTTTTATAGAAATTGGGGATTACTTTCTGTTAAACCTTAGTGCGAACATAAACTATGGCAATTGGGATTTACGTTTATTTGTGAATAACGTGACCGATGAACGTGCCGCTGTTGATATCGATGGTGCAGCGGGACCGGATACCTTTAGATTTTTTACAGTACAACCACGCACCATTGGTGTACAGGCGAACTGGCATTTTGACAAATAAGTAAGTATCTATATTAAAATATTACGCCGTTGTTGATATTCAACAACGGCGTTTTTTTGTGCGTCAATTAAGTCACCTGATACGATTCAACTGTTTGTTTGTTAAACCTCAAAACCTGCTGCTAAGTCTGATCGTCATCCTGCTTGTGAAATTACGCTTTCAGTTACCCGATGGGGCTCCATCATAAAAACTTGTTTTCATCTGAAATGAACGAGGATCGCGCGCGTCATCCAATAATGTTTTATGCCATTTGTTGACTGACCGGTCTACATGCAAAAGAGAAAGCACGGTATTTTTTAACGGAACATACTCCTCAGGAATCTCTTCACAAGGAAACTCATTGAGAAAGTTTATGATGTTCTCCAGGCTGGGTAACATCGCATCATGAAACTTCTGCATCTCATCAAGCGTACTTGTCGTGCGCTTGACGATCCGTTCTTCCACAGTGGGCAACCCCCATGCTGCGACATATTGATCTAGATTGGAAAAGTCGGTCTTGCTCACTTTATTTCGCCTCCTTTACCATCGTTCGAATTTTCTGTTGAAATGCCCTCATGCCTTTCTGTAAATCAGATAAGTAAGCCTTGTCTATGGCGCCGCAGCTATAATTTCGATGTATCCCTTCCGATACAGAAGTATCCTCACTTGCGGTATCCATCTGCTGTAATAGAGAAAGTTCCCGGTTAAAAAGTTCACCGAAATTCTTCGGCTTTCCGACATAAAAATGATCCAGTTCCCAGCTTGTTAGATTCGGCTTAATTGGCCAGATACGCTGAATTACAAATTGATCGTCTTCGAATAAGAACACAACATTGGGGAATAGCACGTACAAATCAAAAACCCAGCGATCACATTTTTTTCTGTTAAGTGCACCTTCGTACTTGTGGGCAACCGCACTGCCGTCTTTCTCGGTCCACATACCATGTTTGCTGAATTTTGCAGCAATCTTAGAAACCTCGGTCTGTTTGACTGCACCATCTGAGGAACTTTTGGGGCGAGAGACTTCAATTTTCGACATAACACCAGAGCTCTCGGGAAAGACCGTATGTGGGATATCCTCTAATTCAAAATAGCCGCCAATCGATTTGCTATGCAGAAAATTGGCATGGTGCCCTTCACATTGATTATCAACGAAGATTTTCCAGTTTGCCTTGTACTGCCCCTTATACCCGGCATGCCATTGCCAGTCTTCTTTCGCAAGATACGCTTCCAGCTCAGGTGGCATGGATTGTAATGTCTCATGCAAGCTATGTTGAGGATTCTCTCCCGGATGGATAAAAATAAACCCGCCCCATGTTTCCAGATTAACTTCCTTCATCCGTAACTTGTCTACTTCCAGTCCAGGAAAAAGTTCTTGAAATGGGACACCGGTCAACTTGCCTTCAAAATTATAATTCCAGCCATGAAAAGAACAGCGTAGCCTGCTACAGGAGCCCTTTGACTCATAGGAAAGCCTGGCGCCTTGATGGACACAGGCGTTATAGAACGCGCGGAGTTTATTATCCTTCCCACAAATAATCAAAATGGAAGTCTCAATTACTGCCACTTCAAAAACTATAAAATCACCAGGCTTCGACAAATCACCGACACGGCCTGCAAGCAACCACGAATTCGACCAGACTGCTTTTTTCTCTTTTTCGAAAAAATCTTCTGAATAATATTCCTTAACAGAGAGGGTTGTTGTCGAATTCTCCGTTGCTGTATCATTCATTATCTAATTCCAGATATTCTCTTTTTTTTCAATTTACATTTCTGTCGCGATAGCTGGACGCCGGTCGCTCCAGGGCGCTATCTTTTCAATTTGGGCAGCAAGACGTAGCATATTTCCATCTTCGCCAAAACGGCCACCAAAATGAACGCCAACGGGAAGGCCTTCTTTGCTCATATGTAATGGTAAGGAAATTGCGGGGTTTCCGGAGACATTGAAGTGTGCGGTAAATGGTGCATGTCGGAATAAGGCATCATCGAAAGCATCAAGATCACCAGCGCCCATATCAATGACGCCTAGTGCTAATGGTGGTTGCGCCGCCGTTGGCGTTAACAATATGTCATATTTCTCAAAGAATGTGCCGACTTGCCGCCCAATGCTGTGAAATATTTGTGTCGCCCTCGCATAATCGGCACCCGTAAAGCGTTCATATTCCTCCGCCCGTAAACGCGTGATCTGTTCGAGATCGTCGTCTTGCAGGTCTCTGCCTAGTTGTTGCAATCGCGCTTTAATCACATTGTGCATATTGGATGCGACAATGACTCGATATGCCCACACCATCGCTGCCATATCAAAGTTGAAAGCGGCTTCTTCTACCTTGTGACCCAGATCAGAGCATAGTTGGGCGGCATCTGCCGCCGCCGCTTTGCATTCATCATGTACTGGAACACCATTTGGGGCCACAGTGGTAAAGGCAATGCGTAAACAAGCGGGATCCTTTCCAACTTCATCAATAAACGCACAAGGTGGCATCGGTGCACAATAGGGATCGCCGCTCGCCGGACCCTGCGTTGTATCGAGTAACACGGCCGTATCTCGTACTGTTCTTGTTACCGCATGGTCAACGCCAACACCGCTCCAGCCTTCGCCGAGGTCAGGACCCTGCGGATTGCGTGCACGAGTTGGCTTGAAGCCCACAAGCCCACAGTGGGCGGCAGGCACTCGGATTGAACCACCACCATCACCGGCATGGGCTGCAGGTAACATTCTTGCGGCAACTGCGGCGACTGAGCCACCGCTGGAACCACCACAGCTATAACCTCGCTTCCATGGATTTTCAGTCGGACCGAATAAGTCTGGTTCTGTCGCAGCTGTCAAAGCAAACTCGGGTGTATTCGTTTTTCCAAGAATCACCACTCCTCCACGGCGTAAGCGTTCAACGAGTGTACTATCATGATCTGGAATAAAATTATTGAACAGGCGGCTGCCGCAACGTGTCGGCACACCCGTATAAAACATGCCTATGTCTTTCAGTGCGTAGGGCACACCGGCAACCTTTGTCTCCGGCAATCCGGCCTTGATCGTTTCTCGCGCCTCCTCATACATAGTATGAATGATGGCATTAAGTCCGGGGTTCAGGTTTTCAATCATGGCAATTGCCGCTTCAAGTACTTCTGCAGCGGTGACTTGTTTGCGTGCAATGAGGTCTGCCAGACCCATTGCATCGTATTCAGAGTATTCTTTAAACGCTGTCAATTTTTGGGCTCTCGATGGCTATATTATGAATTCAAGCATCAATAGTATTTACAAATTTAACGAATTAATCTGTATTACAACGAGAAAAAATAATTTAAAAGGCACAGCTCTTGGCTTTGCTCAGAGCACAGTCAACATCGGTAAGAAATAATTAGCGCGCAAAGGCACTGTCGGGTAAAGCCAGAATTGCCTTCCAGACATCATGCATGGATTTGCGCGCATGACGTGAAGCGAGGCTTACATCATGATCCAAAATCGCACTAATGATGTCCTCATGTCGCGTGATCCATTGCTCATGTTTGGAGTTAACCGTCAGGCCTTCCATTGCCAAACGAAATAGCGGTGACTGCAAACGAATACGTATATCGGACAAAATAGTATTGCCCGATATATCTGCCAATGTTCCCCAGAAGCGGGCATTCTCATCCATATAGTCCTGCACTTTCAATATTTTTTCAGTATCGAGATGAAACTTCTTCGCGATTTTGAGAGATTCCTGCAAACGCTTCCGATTCTGTTGTTCGTCTAATTGACGTGCGACTTTCTTCACTATCAGAATGGATATTTCTTCAAGTACTTCAAAAATATTTTCTACTTCATGTTTTGAAGCCTTGCGTACTGAGGCACCCCGGTTTTTGTCTATTTGTACCAGGCCATCTGACTCAAGACGTTTAAAAACTTCCCGCACGCGACCACGGGTGATACCCAGGTGGTGCATCACGTCAATTTCAATTAAACGTTGGCCTGGAGCGAATCGACCTTGTTGGATTTCATTTCTCAATAACTCAATAGCGTCTTCCACTCCTTTACTGTCGGTTTCCCCGTTATTGTTGCCCCTGCTCATATTTTTTATCCTGACTCATCATATGAATGAGTTTATATCTTTCGAGTAAATCTACGATAAAAATTATAGCGCAAGTAGACTAAATATACTTCCCCCTATAATTTCATTATTCGCTTTGCAACGACAACCCTGGAATTGAAGCTTATAGAAAGACTTACTTTGCTTTGTCCTGTAATGCCTTTAGTATTTTTGCAGGCGTGATAGGTAAATCAAACCTGACCCCAATGGCATTATAAACAGCGTTGGCAAATGCGATAGGCACGGCACAAGTTACACCCTCACCAATGCCTTTGGCGCCGAAGGGACCATCCTCATCATAGACTTCCTCGAAATTGATATCCGGGTCGGGCAAATCCAGAGGCCCCATTATTTTGTAATCCATAAAATTCGGGTTGAGGATGGCACCTGTGTCTTCATCGAATATCATGTTCTCTGTCATACACAGACCCATGGATTGAAAGTAACCGCCAGCGACCTGGTTTTCACAAATGGCTGGGTTTACCACCGTGCCACTATCGTGATAGGCGAGCATTTTGATTAATTTTACCTGCGCCGTTCGTGTGTCGATTTCCACTTCGGCAAAATCCGCGATCATCATTTTGCCTGCCTTATCAAATTCGACTCCCTGGGAGGCACGACCAATGACCTCTGGCGGGGACAGGTATTCGTAGATGGGCGTACTCATCAAATCCTTTAATGACATGCCCTGATCGGGACTGCCTTTGACAAAAATTCGTCGGTCTTTCATGACGAGATCTGCCGGATTGGCTTCCAGATGTTTAGCTGCGAAGTCCAGTAATTGGCGTTTGGCATCCTCTGCGGCGGCCTTGGTGGCACGCGCTACCATATGCATACCGTTGCTGCCGAAGGTGACCATGGTGTGCCCACAGACTTCTGTATCACCATCAATAACATTAACATCTTCGAGCTCGATACCGAGCACTTCAGCGGCAACCATCGCCTGTGTAGTATCGCCGCCCTGCCCCATACGACCAATGCCTGTTGTCAGCGCCATGGTGCCGTCGGGATTCACCTTGATCGTAATACCGTTAAATCCGAAAAATGATAGACCACTGATATGAGTTGAAATACCCATACCCACGCCTCTAATCTTTGTGCCATCAACCGATGATGGCGTACCCCAGCCTTTCCACTTTTCTTTCCAGCCAAATTTTTCAGCACCTTTGGTAATGCATTCGGCCAGACCCGAACTGGTCAATGGGACTATGGGTGCCTTGTTGAATAATAATTTTGCAAATAAGACTTCCTGTGAAGTGTGACAAATATCTCCCGTCTTCCAGTGATTCTTAAGCTTGAACTCAACAGGATCCATGTTGATTCTTTCTGCGCACATATCGACAGTTTGCTCCATCGCATAGGCAAGCGTCAGATCACCTACTCC
Source organism: Planctomycetota bacterium (assembly GCA_047638675.1). Taxonomy (GTDB): domain Bacteria; phylum Pseudomonadota; class Gammaproteobacteria; order Eutrophobiales; family Eutrophobiaceae; genus WLWS01. The sequence continues at coordinate 13,744 of JBLIML010000078.1, forward strand.
ACGCATACAACCGGCTGTCAGAAGATTTGTCGAGACGCCGATAAATTCCGCGCGTCCGTGTTCAGTTGTGTAGATGTCCGCAACGGACTGGTAAGGATCAAACTTATTTCCGTAAGCCCCATTGTCAAGAATGTGTCGATAGGATTGTGACACCATCGTACCGTCTTTCTTTATGCCAATTTTGGCATCGATTAAAGGACGTTCACGTCGTTTCACGGTAGTTTGCACTTCGTCCCGGGTCAAAATTAATCGCACCGGTCTGCGCGCCTTTCTCGCAATGGCTGCCGCGATGAACATAAAATTATTGCCCCACCACATGCCGAACGAACCGCCTGTGGGTGTGCTATACACTCTAACTTTGCTGGGAGACAATTCGAAAAAATCTGTCATCGCATCCCTGATCCAGAACAAGGCCTGCGTAGACGTCCAGACTGAAAGCGAATCCCCCTGCCAACTGGCCGTACAGGCATTCCTGTCCAGCGGTGCGTGTTGCTGGTTTCCCATGGAGATCCGATTTTCGATGATGATATCAGATTCACTAAAGCCCTTTTCGATATCACCCCATTCAAACAAAGAAGAGTCCAGGCGGTTAGGCCCCCAGGGTCTGACCTGTGGTGCGTCTGGTTCCATGGCTTCTTCAAGGCCGAATACTGCCGGCAACTCTTCATATTCAACTTCAATCAATTCCAGTGCGGCTTTCGCTGTTTCTTCGTCAACCGCGGATACCGCAGCCACTTCATCACCGACAAAGCATACTTCCTCAGAAATCATTGGTCCTCTGAAATTGAAGCTGGGATCTACCCAGGGTGTACCGCAGGTTTTTGCCTTTCCGCCAATATAATCCTTGTGCGTGATGACGGCACTAACACCGGGCATGGCTTCAGCTTTTGAAACATCGATGTGAGTCACTTTCGCGTGTGCATAGGGACTGCGTAATACTTTGACATAGTGCATCCTTTGCTGAGGAGGCAGATCGCCCGCATATTTCAATCTGCCCGTGACTTTCTCATACCCATCAATCATGGGCAGACTCTTACCTATTATAGATGTCTCTTCTTTCATTTTGAGTTCCTCGCGATTTCTGCACCATGCAATATTGATTTAACAATTCTCACATAAGTCCCACATCGACATAAGTGACCACCAATGGCTTCTTTAACTTCCTGCTCACTTGGATCCGGGTTTTTATCCAACAGTGCCTTTGCGGCAACAATCATTCCCGGTGTACAGAAGCCACACTGCATACCGTGATCTTCAATGAAGGCCGCTTGCAATGGATGCAAGACCCCATCTGTTTCAATCCCTTCAATAGTTTGTATTTTATGACCTTCAGCATCTGCAGCGATCCTTAAACAGGAAAAAATCGGTTTGCCGTCAAACAGTACTGTGCAAGATCCACAGGTGCCCATCTCACAACCGGTTTTTGTCCCCGTTAAACCTATTTTTTCTCTAATCACATAAGCAAGAGACCAATGCGGCTTTACGTAGGTAGGACAATCTTCGCCATTAATATTTAAATTGATAGGTATCACAGTTATTCTCCTTTACCAGCTTCAACAAGGGCTTTTTTCAGGGCATCTTCTATACTGCATTTAACCCATAAACTTCTGACTACGGCAGGTGTGCGAAAATCATCAATGCATTCAATGTCACTCGATGCCTCCGCGGCTTTCATAATCAATGCATCATCAATCTTTTGATTCAACAGAACGGCCTCGGCCGCAGCTGAACGTTGGGGCACACCAGACAAGGTGGCGGCACCGACAACGACTCTTACATCTTCGCAGCTACCGTCTTTGCCAAGAGTTAAGCGCACAGCAACATTGACGATGGGTAAATCCGCTGCTGTCCTTTCAAATTTGTGAAAGCCGCCACCGGTATTCGCTGGCGGTTTAGGGATCTGCACCTCGATCACCATCTCAGTCACTTCCAGTGCGTTATTAAGATAGCCGATATGAAAATCGGACATGGACATCACCCGTGTTCCTTCACTACCCCCAATAATAATATTTGCATCATAGGCAAGTAAGGTAGTTGGCATATCGACTTCCCCTGCAATACACACTTCACCACCGATGGTGGCCATATTACGGACTTCCTTGATGTTTAATTCGTTAACGGTTTCTGCAAATATTTTGAACACGCCTTGTGAAGTCACATCGGATTCATAAATTTCAGCCAGCGTCGTGGTGGCGCCTATTTTCAGGACATCATCTTCAAGCTTGATATAACCGAGACCCAGTTTCTTAATATTGATGACGGCTTCCACCTCATCAAAAAGCTCTTCGCGATGGCCCATAAAAAACGTGCTACCAGCGATGGGTATGGCTGTATCACCGTATTTGCTCAATAAGGCGTAGGCTTCATTTAAATCTGTTGGACTATAGTATTCCATCGTATTGCTCTCTGATTAATTGCGTTTACTTAATTCGGCTATGCGAACTAGCCACCACTTTCGCCTGTATCACCCAGGGTCTGTTTAATATTATTTTCAAACTCCACAAACAAACTGTCCATTTGTCCTGCTGCCACTTTTTCTACAATTGCCCCGCCGAGGCCAGAGGCCTTTACCACGCCGGCAAATTTTATCCTCGTTTCAGATTCCGAAATCGTCTCCAAATCCGTCG
>JBLIML010000079.1:0-16235 GCA_047638675.1 Planctomycetota bacterium
ATACCCGTCCAGATGGGATCTTGTTAAAAAGATTGTAACAATAGGGGAATAGTTTTGAACGTAACAATGTTAGGAAGCGGCTACGTGGGTCTTGTCTCAGGGGCGTGTTTTGCCGAGTTTGGTGCGAACGTTACCTGTGTAGATGTCGATGTTGCAAAGATAGAGCGACTACAGGCAGGTGAGATTCCAATATATGAACCGGGTCTAGACGATCTCGTTAAAAAAAATGTTGAACAAGGACTTTTGCAGTTTAGCAGTGATTATCACGACATAATTGGTGCCAGTGATCTAATCTTTATTGCCGTAGGGACGCCGTCAAGACACGGAGATGGGCATGCCGATTTAAGTTATGTGTTCCAGGCCGCGAAGGATATCGCACCTCATTTAAAGGGCTATACTGTTATAGTAGATAAATCTACGGTACCGGTCGGAACTGCACGCAACGTAAAGCGAATAATAGCAGAAGAAAATCCTGACGCTGATTTTGACCTTGCATCAAATCCGGAGTTTCTACGCGAAGGGGCGGCTATATCTGATTTTATGCGACCGGATCGAGTTGTAATAGGCGTAGAAAGTGAAAGAGCAGAAAAATTGCTGCGAGAACTTTATCGACCATTGAACCTCATTGAATCACCTGTAATGACCACCGGGCTTGAAACGGCAGAGTTGATTAAATATGCCTCTAATGCTTTTCTGGCAACCAAGATCAGTTTCATAAACGAAATGGCAGCTCTGTGTGAGGCGGTGGGTGCTGATGTACATGACGTGTCAAAAGGTATGGGGCTGGATGGGAGAATAGGCAGGAAATTTCTACATCCAGGACCTGGATACGGTGGATCGTGCTTTCCCAAAGATACAAGAGCTCTCGCACGCATCGCTCAGGAACATGGTGCGGCAAGTCGAATCGTTGAATCTGTGATTGAAGTGAACGAAGCACAAAAGGCACGGATGATTAATAAAATTCGTAAAGCATTGGGTGGTGATGAATCCAAAAAGACGGTTGCAGTGCTTGGCTTGACCTTTAAGCCGGAGACCGATGATATGCGTGAAGCTCCCGCTTTGTCGATATTGCCAAAATTGATCGAAAATGGCATGAAAGTGCACGCCCATGATCCACAGGGAATGAAAGAAGCGAAGGCTTTATTACCGGAGTCCGTCGTATATTTTGATAATATCAATGAGGCGTATAAGGATGTTGATGCCATTATATTATTGACTGAATGGAATGTTTATCGAGGTATGAACATGCGACGGGTGTTGGAGAGTATGTCAGGCAATACATTCATCGATCTTAGAAATGTTTATGAAGTCGATGAAATGAAATCTATTGGATTCAACTATCATTGCGTAGGAAGATAGTTTGGCGTTCCAATTTCAAGGTTCGAGTTTCGAGGGCTGGTACGAAACGTGAGAAATAGAACGATTTGAAAGTATTTAAGTCTGGGAATAAATCAGGGAGATGAAAAAACTGTTTCATCAATTAACCAGAGCAGGATTTTTTAATGATGATATGGCTTAAGGACCGAAATTTAACCAACTAACAATGAATCTTGAACTGTCTTCCGAATGAAAGCCTGGTATTTGATTCATTCCAAACCACGTCAGGAGTCTCTTGCACAAGAAAACCTGGAGCGCCAGGGTTATACAACCTATCTGCCGGTCACTTCTGTTAAACGTCGAACTGGTCGCAAAACAGGCAGTGCAGTAGGCGCCATGTTTCCAAGATATCTCTTCATACAACTTAGCGAAAAGACAGACGACTGGAGGCCCATACGATCCACATTAGGCGTATCCAGTCTAATTCGATTTGGGCAAACTCCGGCAAAAGTTCCCGATCATTTCATTAGTCAAATAAGGTTGCGCGAGGATGAAACTGGCTTGTGTCTCTTGCCACTGCGAGATTACAAAAAGGGAGATAGAGTAAGGATATCTGAAGGTCCATTTGCAGGATACGAGGCAATATTCCAGTCAATATCTGCGAAAGATCGAGTATCTATCTTATTAGAGCTAATCCAAAGCAGTATTCATATCGAATTAGAACAAGGATTTGTTGAGCCAAATAGTTAATAGTCATTGAGGTGTTTGCATGAGAATATTACTCACGGGTTCAACGGGTCAAGTGGGGTGGGAGCTTTATCGCAGCCTATTGCCTCTGGGTGACATATTTGCGGTAAACCGCAATCAATTCGATATGGCTAATGCAGATTCATTCCGCTCAGTCATCCGGGAAATACGTCCAGATGTCATTGTCAATGCAGCAGCCTATACCATGGTAGATCAGGCAGAGACGGAAGAGGCCTTAGCCGTCGCTATAAACGGCGTAGCCCCAGGTATTCTGGCGGAAGAAGCTGAACGGGTTAAAGCACTTCTTATTCACTATGGAACGGATTATGTTTTCAATGGTGAAAAACTGGAACCTTATACTGAAGACGATGTCACCGGCCCGCTAAACGTATATGGCCGCAGTAAATTACAGGGGGAACTGGCAATTCGCTCAATAGGATGTGATTATTTAATCTTACGCACGTCATGGGTGTATTCCGCTCGCGGTGGAAATTTTGTTAAAACGATGCTAAGACTTTTTAAAGAACGTGAAGAGTTAAAGATTGTTGTCGACCAGATCGGATCCCCGACATGGGCAAGATTAATAGCCGATACCAGCGCGCAAATTCTTATGCAGATTATTCAGATGCGGAAAGCTGATAGCTATGAATCGACAAGCTACCATTTAACATCTGTGGGCAACACATCGTGGTATAATTTCGCAAATGAGATCCTTCGATATACCCGTCAGTACAAGCCCGAAGAATATAATAAAATATCTGTCATCCATCCTGTTGCATCAGCAGAGTATCCGCAGATAGCCACGCGACCCGCGAACTCCTGTATGTCAACGGAGAAACTGGAATCTCGTTTTGCCATTCAATTGCCGGATTGGAAGCAGTGTCTGCATTTGTGTCTCGATGAGATTTTGGAAACGTAACAGGCACGTAAGCAATATCCATAGATATACTCTCAGGTTATATTATGGGTAAAACCGGCGTTATTATCGTCAATTGGAACGGTGGGGAGTCGATTCTTGAATGTCTTCGACATCTCGACCTGCAAAAAGATGTGAATCCTCGTATCCTTGTTGTTGACAACAACAGCACTGACGAATCCTTAGTTATGATCCGTGAGCTCTATCCAGACACGGAAATTATTTGCAATTCAAATAATCCTGGTTTTGCCGTTGCCTGTAACCAGGGGGTATCACATCTCCATGATTGTCAGTGGATTGCACTACTCAACCCCGATGCATTTCCAGAACCCGATTGGTTAACCACACTTGTCAATATAGCCAAGGGCTCATCCGAACACCATTCTTTTGCCTCGCTAATTGTTTCGCACAATGACCCTACGATTATTGATTCTGCTGGAGACGCTTATCTCAATGATGGCAGAGGAGTACATCGTTTGCATGGCCAGAATATAAATAAAGTGAATACTTTCCCTATAGAAGTATTTGCAGCTGCTGGTGCTGGCGCCCTTTATCGGAGGGAGTCACTGATCGAGGTTGGTGGCTTTGACGAAAGATTCTTTTGTTACTATGAAGATATCGATCTGGGTTTTCGGCTGCAACTTCTGGGTTATAAGTGTCTGCTTGTGCCCGCCGCAAGAATTTCCCATGTTGGGGGTGGGACAACAGGTGGAGTGAACAATGATCACTCACTTTTTTATTGCCAGAGAAACTTTGTTTGGACATTTTTTAAAAATATGCCAGCACTGCTGCTATTCCTCTATTTACCCAAACATATTTTGTATCTGGTGGGTGGCCTTGTTCGTGGTTACCGCCTGGGAAAGCTGCGATTAATGCTCAGGGCAACCAGGGACGCATTGAAGGAATTGCCCAGCGTCTTAATGGATCGTTGGAGATCTCAGCTGGAACGAAGAATCAACATACACACCTTGCGAGACATTCTTGGTCCCGGGGAAGGGTATGAATAGTCGGGTTTATTTTATTATCGTCTGCTACGAGTCTGACCCTGAGTTGTTGATCGAAAATGTTAACAGACTTGCCCTTGAGTGCTGCGGTGGTGTTGTAGTGGACAACTCAGAGGGCAAAAAAAATGAAGCGCTTGAAAATGCCGTTAACAAGGCAGGAGAGAACTTCATTCTTATTAATAATGAGGTTAATCGTGGCATCGCAGTTGCGATTAATCAGGGAGTGGAAAAGGCGCTCGCGAGCGATGCAGATTTTTTCTTGCTCATGGACGATGACAGTACATTTGAGAATGATGCGCTTACGAATATGTTACAGGCATATAAAGACTTACTCTCGGCCGGGGAACGAGTGGCGGCAGTTGGACCGTGTTTCGTGGATAAGGTGACAGGGAAGACTGGTGTGTATCCCGTCTTTCGCGGGATCAGGACGGAACGTCATCACTGTTCCTCTATTGGAGGCGAGCGTTTTCGCAGTGAATACCTCATGACGTCTGGCTCGCTGATCTCCAGGGTCGCCATTGAAACAGTGGGACTGATGCGGGAGGAACTATTCATTGATCTTGTTGATACAGAATGGTGCCTGCGTGCACGTTCACTAGGCTGGTGTTGCTATGTTGTTTGCGATGCAAAAATGGATCATCGTTTCGGCTCCCGAACTTTGCCACTAATAAAAGTGTCTTATCGTCCTCCTGTTCGACATTATTATATTTACCGAAACAGTATCCGTGTTCTAGGCCTCGCACATATTCCCCTGGCCTGGAAATTCCTGCAACTAGCCTATCTGCTTAAACTATTTTTTCTGTTACTGTTGCTTCCGGCCGATCGCTTTAGTCAGATAAAATATTTATTAAAGGGCATTGTGCATGGTTTTTTGGGCAAAATGGACCCGATTGAAGGTAGCTAAATACATCAATGCCTGATATCTCAGTACTTGTATTAAGCCGCTATGATAAAGACGGTGCCAGTAGCAGAGTAAGAATTCTGCAATACCTTCCCTGGTGCTCTCAGCAGGGTATTAAATTTACGGTTTCACCTTTGCTTCCTCCCCACTATATTGCCAGGCTGTATCAATCAGGAAAGAGAAATTATCTGGCGATCGCCTGGGCGTACCTGCGCAGATTGCTATTACTTTTGCGCTCAAATAAATATGACGTTGTCTGGATAGAAAAGGAAATATGGCCCTTTGTTCCGGCATGGGTAGAAAAAATATTTTATAAAAATTGGTCGCGAACAATCCTGGACTATGACGATGCCATATTCTTAAATTACACAAAACATCGATACGGCATAGTGAAATGGTTGTTGGGTAATAAAATAGCCAATATTATGGGTTCAGCTGATATCGTCACGGTCGGTAATGCTTACTTGAAAGATTACGCAGAGGCATGCGGCGCCCGTGACGTTCGGTTTTTACCCTCCGTCGTAGACATCGAGAAATATCATGTAAGGACAGATGAGGCTCAGGATGTTTTTCGAATCGGCTGGATAGGATCGCCAGCGACCAGAAACTATCTGGAATCAATGTCTAAGGTGTTAAAAACCCTCGGCAGTGAACATAAAATAATTCTAGTGACCATAGGACTGGATGACTTTTATATTAATGGCGTGGAAGTGAAATCCGTAAAATGGTCTGAAGCGTCAGAGGCGAAAGAGTTACGAAGTTTGGACATAGGTATCATGCCGTTATTCCAGACAGAATGGGAGAAGGGGAAGTGTGCTTATAAACTGATCCAGTATATGGCCTGTGGCCTTCCCGTTGTGGCGACCCGATTTGGCGCTAATAGTAAAGTAGTAGAGCAGGGCAAAGAAGGGTTTCTGGTCGACGACGACGATGAGTGGATTGGCGCGATAAAGCAGTTAATAGAGAATAAAAAACTCTACAGGGAAATGTCTTTATGCGCACGTGCGAATGTAGAGGAATCATATACTATCCAGCGCCAGCAGAACGTTTTCCTGTCGCTTTTTCAACCTTGAAGTTTTAGCAGGACAGATTTCCATGTGTGGTATAGCGGGATTTATTTCAACTAAACAAGAGTCGACTACGATTATCGAGTCGATGACATCTGCATTAAAGCATCGAGGGCCGGATAATCAGGGTGTCTGGTGCGATCTGGAAAACCATCTTTATTTTGGACACCAGCGATTATCCATAGTCGATTTATCTCCTGCCGGAAATCAGCCAATGCACTCTGCGTGTGGGCGATACTGCATCATTTATAATGGAGAGGTTTACAATACTGAAGAGATCAGAAAAAAGTTGATCTCAATTGGGAAAAAGTTTTGTGGGTACTCCGATACGGAAGTGATTGTTGAAGCCTGTGCCACCTGGGGCATTACGAAAACGGTGAATGAATTGATAGGAATGTTTGCTTTTGCCTTATGGGATAAAACAGAGCTTACTCTTTATCTGGTGCGCGACAGACTAGGGATAAAACCCCTCTACTGGGGCAGTTTCGACGGTCTCTTTTTGTTTGGCTCAGAGTTAAAGTCCCTGCGGGAACATCCGGGCTGGACGCCTGAGGTGGATAGAAATGCCCTTAGCGCCTACCTGCGTCACAGTTATGTGCCGACGCCACATTCAATCTATAAAAATATTTTTAAGTTAAAGCCTGGTTCTATGCTAACCATTAAACCAGGTGAAGCTAATGAGATTCAGCAATATTGGGATATGGAACAGGTGATATCACAGGGAAAACAGAGTAGCGATGTTAATGAAGAAACTCAGTTGCAAAATATGGAAGACATTATTGAAAATGCAGTATGCAGAAGAATGATCGCCGATGTACCACTTGGTGCCTTCCTCTCCGGAGGTATTGATTCTTCACTTGTCGTATCGTTAATGCAAAAGCACAGTGATCGGCCAGTAAAGACTTTTACAATAGGGTTTAGTGAGCCGGATTACAATGAAGCTGACTATGCCGCAAAAGTTGCTGCCTATCTCGGAACCGAGCACAATGAGTTTTATGTCACGCCAGAGGATGCGATGAAAGTGATTCCGGATTTACCGGAGATATATGACGAACCGTTTTCTGATTCTTCCCAGATCCCCACTTATCTTATCTCGAAAATGACCAGAGAACATGTGACGGTAGCATTAACCGGGGATGGCGGTGATGAAGTGTTCGCAGGTTATTCCCGTTATTTTCTTGCCGATAGACTGGACAGGACAATCAATCTGATCGGTCGACCGGGGTGTAAAATCCTACAGCGTTCCTTACATCTTTGTTCTGCTGATACATGGAGCAAAATATTGAAGCATCTACCCGCCAGGCTCAAAATACCTCAAGTCGGAGATAAATTATATAAACTGGCAGACGTCCTGCTTGATGACAAATATGCGAGATACCTTAAACTGGTCAGTCACTGGGATAAGCCTGATAAAATCGTACTTGATTCACAAGAAGCAAAAAGTGCCATCTCAGAAAACCAGTTTATTTCAACGATGACTGAATATGTCGAACAGATGCAATATTTGGATACTATAAGTTATTTGCACGATGATATATTAACCAAAGTTGACCGTGCCAGTATGGCGGTGTCATTGGAAGCACGGGTACCGCTGCTGGATCATAGGGTTATTGAATATGCGTGGACTTTGCCACTTTCAATGAAAGTGAAAAACGGCAAGGGTAAATGGTTGTTGAGAAGAGTGCTCGAAAAATATTTACCCGTCACTCTAATTGATCGACCAAAAATGGGCTTTGGTGTTCCCATTAATTCATGGTTACGTGGGCCGCTAAGGGATTGGGCAGAGTCCTTGCTGGACGAAAGTAAACTAAGAGAACAAGGTTATTTTGATCCGCTCCGTGTGAGAGAAAAATGGACTGAGCATCTTTCCGGTGAAAGAAACTGGCAATACTATCTATGGGATATTTTGATGTTTCAGGCATGGCATGAGCGTTGGATGGAGTGAAACCAATAAAAATTGTCTACCTGGTGTCGGAGGACTGGTATTTTTACAGTCATCGATTTGATTTGGCGAAGGCGTCTATCAAACAGGGTTACGAGGTAACACTCATCACCAGGGTTGGCCGTCATGCGGGGGTTATTAGAGAGGCTGGTATTAACCTGATAGATGTTAATTTCCGTCGTGCTGCCGGAAATCCGTTCGATGACTTACTATTATTATTTAGCGTCTCCAGGATTTACAGAAAAATAAAACCTGACATTGTTCATCATGTCGCTCTTAAAGCGATATTAATTGGATCGCTTGCGAGCTTGATTAATCTTGTTCCTGTTGTAATTAATGCTGTAACCGGCCTGGGAAATTTATTCTTGCAGAGAGATAAAGGCATAGCGATGTTGCGTATGCTAGTAAAACCTGTGTTGATATCGTTGCTGAATCGCAGGAACAGTTGGATAATATTGCAAAATAAGGATGACCAGAAGGATCTGATTGAGCATGGTATGCGGGCGGAACGCAGTATATTAATCAAGGGTGCGGGAGTTGATCTGAAAAATTTCAATTATTCTATTGAAGGTGACCAAATCCCCCTGGTAATACTCGCTGCTAGAATGCTTCGTTATAAAGGCATAAATGATTTTGTTGAGGCAGCAAGCTTGTGTCTTAAAGCGGGTTTAGAGGCAAGGTTTGTTCTGGTTGGAGATGTGGATTTGGAAAACCCAAGTTCATTGCGAAGTCAGGAACTTGAAAAATGGCACGAGGAGGGCCTCGTCGAGTGGTGGGGACATCGAGATGACATGCCAGCCATTATGGAAAAAGCAAGTATCGTTTGCCTGCCAAATTATCACCGTGAAGGTTTACCTAAAACCTTGCTTGAAGCGGCAGCCTCAGGTAGATCTATTATCGCAACGGATGTACCCGGATGTCGGGAGATTGTTATAAATGAAGAAAACGGCTTATTGGTACCTGCAAAAAATGCGAAGAGCCTTGCGCAGGCAATTACGCGACTTGTTGAAGATAAACCTCTGCGTCTACGCATGGGTGAAAATGGACGAAAACTCGTCGAGTCAGAATTTTCCGTTGATATTATCATCAGTCAAACACTTGCATTATACGAACAGGCATTAAACACTTAGAAAATGTCTGTTTCACACTGTTATTCACTTCGTAAACAGGTCTTTGTTATCATGATAATTTTCGACAGATTGAAGTGGAGCAGACTATTTTTCAAACCAAATCACTGAGTAAATTCTGAAAATGACATCGCTATTTACTGTAATTCTTGCGGGTGGAGGGGGAACGAGACTTTGGCCCCTGTCCCGGGATCTCTATCCGAAACAGTTTCTTTCGTTTAATGATAAAGAGTCAATGTTGCAGTTGACCTTGAAAAGACTTGAAGGTCTGACGTCCGATCAGTCGATGTTTAAACCTCTGGTAGTGTGCAATGAAGAACACCGTTTTCTTGTTGAGGAACACGCATCGCAGATTGGTGTAGAACTAGACAGTATCGTTCTGGAACCGACAGGGAGAAACACCGCGCCAGCACTCACAATTGCAGCTTTGTTGGTCAAAGAAAAAGATCCGATTATCCTGATGATGCCCGCGGATCATTTGATTGAAGATACAACAGGATTTCAGAACGCGGTAAAAACAGGGATGCAGCTTGCTGAGGAGGGGATACTGGTCACATTTGGTATCAAGCCGACTCATCCCGAAACAGGTTATGGCTACATCAAGATGGCGGCGCAATTAAACCAGGAAGGGGAATCGTCAGCCTATCTCATTGAGGAATTTGTAGAAAAGCCTGACGCGGATACGGCCGAAAAATATCTGCAAACGAATGAGTACCTGTGGAATAGCGGGATATTTATGATGAAAGCCTCCGTGTGGCTACAGGCAATAGGCAAGTATCGGGAAGATATTTTGACGGCATGTATCAAGGCCTTCGCAAACGGCGTAGATGATGGCATCTTCTACAGACTCGACAAAGAGGCATTCCTGTCTTGTCCATCCGACTCGATCGACTATGCAGTGATGGAAAAAATCTGCGAAGACGATGAATATGAGGCTGCCCTGGTGGAATTGGATGCTGGCTGGTCTGATATTGGCTCGTGGTCTGCTGTCTGGGATGTTAATACCAGGGATGAGGATAATAATGTCCTTATGGGTGATGTCATTGCATTAGATACAAGTGACACGATGGTCTTTTCCAACAATCGATTGATCGCAACGATTGGTTGCAAGGATATGATCATAGTTGAGACAGCTGATGCGATATTAGTGGGTGACAGGAAAAAATCGCAGGACGTCAAACATATTGTCAACAAACTCAAACAAGATAAACGCAGCGAACGACTCTTGCATACGAAAGTATATCGACCATGGGGAAGCTATGAATCCATTGATAGCGGCGAAACATTTCAGGTCAAGCGATTGTCCATTAAACCAGGGAAAAAATTGTCGCTCCAACTACATCATCACAGGGCGGAGCATTGGGTAGTAGTTAGAGGGATTGCGACCGTGACCTGCGGTGACAGGACATTCAAGCTAAAAGAGAATGAATCAACCTATATTCCCCTTGGCGAAAAGCACCGCCTGGAAAATACTGAGGACGAGCTACTGGAGGTGATAGAAGTGCAGTCAGGATCCTACCTTGGCGAAGATGATATTGTTCGTTTTGAGGACGATTATGGTAGGCATAATGAAAACTAATTATTCTTTTTGTAGTATTGAATGAGCCGGGTACTTGTTACTGGTGCAAACGGCTTCGTCGGCCAATCAATGACAAGACTCCTGCTCAGTGAAGGATTCCAGGTACGAGCCGCCATTCGAGAAAAATCTAAATACACACTCGCAGAAAACTTTCCAGTCACAGATCGCGTTGCCTTTGAACTGGACAGCAGCGAAAATGATTACGTTCAACTTCTGGACGACGTGCAATATGTTGTTCATTTGGCTGCTCGAGTCCATATGGACAATAAAAGCAAAAATGATTATGGGAGATATTTAACAACGAATGTTGAAGGCACCAAATTACTGGCAGAGCAAGCGGCCCGGCAGGGGGTAAAGCGATTTATATTTCTGAGCACCATAAAGGTTAATGGAGAATTTACCGCCGCTAATAATCACTCCGACCTCCACGGATTTAATGAGAATGATTTGGCCAATCCCCAGGATGGCTATTCGCAAAGCAAATTCGAGGCGGAGCAAGTTATTCGCACTGTTTGTCAAAAAAGCAAAATGGAATTGGTAATACTTCGGTCACCACTAATATACGGGCCTGGTGTTAAGGCTAATTTCCTGCATTTACTCAAAATTGTTGATCGAGGCTTTCCTTTGCCGCTGGCATCGATTGAAAATTTGCGAAGCATTATATTCGTTGAGAATCTATGCAAAGGAATTCTTGCTTGCCTGGAACATGCAGATGCAGCGAATGAATTATTTTTGATCAGCGATTGTGATGTTTCTGTACCCGAACTTATTCGGAAATTGGCATCGGCCATGCGGCGTAAGGTAATTTTGATTCCTTTCCCAATTACAATCCTTAGAGCCATCGCAGGACTAATTGCCAAGAGTGGAAATATTGAACGATTAACACAGTCGCTAGTTATCAATAATTCAAAAATAAGAAAAAAGCTTAATTGGTCGCCTTCCTTCACCGTGGAGGAGGGTTTAGCATCCACTGTTGATTGGTATAGGCTTCACCCGTGATAACTCAACACAGTACTCTGGACGCAACAAATGTAATTATTGGCGTTATAATTATATTTTTATCCTCAATACTACTGACGGGAATTGTAAGGCGATTCGCGCTTAAGCATGCTGTCATGGACGAGCCCAATGACCGGAGTTCTCACTCAAACCCTACACCCGTTGGTGGTGGAATATCGATTAGTCTTTGCTTTTTGATGGGCATCATCTTGCTTGCTGTGTGCTCAATCATTCCTGTGAATATTGCGGTGGCTCTGGGCGGTGGTGGACTATTGGTATCCATCGTTGCCTGGATGGATGACTATAAAAATATTCTTCCCATTTGGCGCGGAACATTCTATTTGCTTGCTGCTGTGTGGGCGCTTTTCTGGATTGACGGGTTTAATTCGATTGATTTGGGCGTTTATGAAATACGAAACCCATACGTTCTCAATTTACTGGCAGTACTAGGCATTACCTGGATGACCAATTTATTCAATTTCATGGATGGCACGGATGGAATTGCAGGTGTACAGGCATCTAGTACAGCCTTTTTATCGGGGGTGTTATTTTGGATAAGCGCTCAACATGGGATGGCCATGCTGTGTTTTATCTTGATGGCCGCAAGCTCAGGCTTTCTTGTCTGGAATTGGCCACCAGCCAGGATTTTTATGGGGGATGTTGGGAGTTGCCTGATTGGTTTTTCATTTGGAACACTAGCTCTAATTGGTGAAAAAACCGATAGCGTTCCCATTTTATTATGGATAATTATGTTAGCCGTGTTTATTTGTGATGCGACTTTAACGTTGTTTCGCAGAATGTTGCAAAAGAAGTCTTGGTATAGTGCACACAAATCTCATGCCTATCAGCGTTTTGTCCAATTGGGAGCAAGCCATAAGAAACTTGCTCTATGGGTGCTTTTTACTAACGTCGTCATACTTTGGCCACTGGCTTTGTTGGCATATAATCAAAAAACATTATCTATCTATATGACTTTAATAGCTATTATACTGGTAACAGTAACATGGTTAGTTATACAATCACGGTTTAAGGACATGAAAAGCACCGGGAATTAATGTGTGATAAAGAAAATTAATAATCGTCATACCGTCATCATCCATGATTTATTGATGTCGGCATTTGCCTGGCAAATAGCATGGTGGGCGAGATTTAATTTTGATTTTCCCTTTCCTGAATGGAAGGTAAGCCTGATCACCTTGCCTTATGTCGTAATCGTCCAGGCGATTATATTTTGGCGCATGAACCTTTACCGGGGAATTTGGCGCTTTGCCAGCTTGCCTGATTTATCGAACATATCCCGCGCCAGCATGCTAGGGGGGGTATGTATTACCTTAATTCTATTTATTTTATTTCGCCTGGATGGTGTACCCAGATCTGTCCTGATCTTGTATCCAGTATTTCTCACTTTTTTACTTGGCGGACCGAGGTTAGGATATAGATTGTGGAAAGATAAAACTTTTAATCTTAAAGCAATTACAAATGAACACAGGGCACTGATAATCGGTGCGGGGCGAGCGGGTGAAATGCTGGCCAGAGATATGTTAAGAAGTGGAAGTTATCTTCCTGTCGGGTTTATCGATAATAACCCTGCATTAAGTAACTCAGAAATTCATGGTATCCGTGTGTTAGGCACCATAGAAAGATTAAGTGAAATAGTTGGAAAGTACGCCCCTTCAATTATCGTAATAGCCATTCCTTCTGCAACGAATGAGCAAATGCAACGCATCGTGGGTTTTTGTGAAGAGACAACAATACCGGTAAGGACATTGCCGAAGTTAACAGATATGGCGTCAGGAACACCGTCTCTGGATAAATTAAGGGATTTATCTATTGAAGATTTGTTGGGCAGGGAGAAAGTAGAACTGGACTGGAAGGTGATCCAGGATGGTTTGATAAACAAGATAGTGTTTGTTAGCGGAGGCGGAGGTTCTATCGGGGCCGAGTTATGTCAGCAAATTGCTGAGCTCGGACCGAAAAGCCTGATTATCTTTGAGCGAAGTGAATTCAATTTATACAAAATTCAGCAACAACTTGCATTGTCCTACCCTTCATTGAATATCAGGGGGATTTTGGGAGATATATGTGATGGAGATAAACTAGAACACACCTTGAAGCTGTATAGACCAAATGTAGTGTTCCACGCGGCGGCCTATAAACACGTTCCTATTCTTCAAAACCAGGTTCGTGAAGCGGTAAATAATAATATTTTTGGTACGGTCAAACTTGCCAATGCTGCTGATAAATATCAATGCGAAAAGTTTATTCTTATATCGACGGATAAGGCAGTGAATCCCGTTAATGTACTGGGGTTGACTAAGCGTGTTGCTGAAATGTTCTGTGAGTATATGAATAAAGGATCAGATTGCTGTTATGTAACCGTTAGATTTGGCAATGTGCTTGGTTCTGACGGCAGTGTAGTACCACTTTTTCAGGATCAGATTAAGCGTGGAGGACCCGTTACCGTTACACATCCTCAAGTAAAGCGCTTTTTCATGACCATACGTGAATCCTGCCAGCTTATTCTTCAGGCCAGCACAATGGCAAAGGGAGGAGAGATATTTGTTCTGGATATGGGAGAACCGGTCAAGATTTCTTATCTTGCCGAACAATTGATAAGGCTGTCAGGAGTAATTCCAGGGAAGGATATAAAAATCGAATATACAGGTTTACGCCCAGGCGAGAAACTTAATGAGGAACTTTTCCATGATGACGAGCGGCAGGAAGGTACATCTAATGAAAAAATATTACTGGCCAGACATCCTGAAATAAATATAAAGCATCTTATACAGAGTTTAGAGGAATTAACTCACGCATCGAAAGTTTTTGATGAAGAAAAACTGATTGGAATATTAGAGAAAATAATGCCAGGAGATCTATCTGACAACGTTGTTCCGTTGAATCGGGAAATTTTATAATTTCGGTAATAAGCGGCTCTTCAATTGAGGCAGGCAGTAATCGCAACTCCAGGAAAACTAAGCAGAGAAAGCACTAACTAAGGTTGGTATATTTCGATACCTTAAGCATGTATTCCTGATGGAAACAGCCTTTCGCCTTGATTTCAGATCACCCGGCACAGTGTCAAAAGTGCAAATGAAGTTTGCAGATCCCGGGGATGAGATACAACCAGTCGTTGTCAATAATCAGTTAAAATTTTATTTGTTAACTAGAGAAATATTTTTAATTGCCAAGATTTAACCCGGTTTACATTTTGCTGCTGGCGACATTAATATTATTCGTCAGTAAATCGCTCTACAATATTCCCATAGGTATCATGGCCGTGGCAGGTCTGTTTCTCTTGCTAAAAGCACCTATTCTAACGTGGCAAAATCCGACAATCAGAATATTTATAATTCTATTTCTATGTCTGTGGGTCCCGCTGCTTATTTCCTTGATAGATGCCGTGAACCTCGATCATTCTTCAAAATCGGTTATTTCTTACTTACGATTTTTGTTTATGGGTATTTATGTCATACATGCTGTTGGCAAACCAAAAGTATTAAGTAAACTTAATATTCTCATATTCTGCATAGTCGGATTCTGGTGTGTAGATGGGCTTATTCAATACCTCTTTAAGACGAATTTATTTGGATATCCGTATACGCATGGTTACGTCACTGGGTTGTTTTATCCAAATTTAACTATCGGACACATTACCGCTGCCCTGTCTCCCTTGTACTTTGATTCGATAAGAGTACACAGCAATAAACATAGATGGCTATGGATAATGCTTATCCCACTTTTCGCCGTAATTCTATTAAGTGGTCGTCGTGCAGCCTGGATTATGCTCGCGGTAAGCAATATTGGCTATCTGTTCTATTACCTGAAATTACATAACTACGATGTACGCTTATTAAAAAAAGTCTGTTTGTTTGGCGGTATCGTTTTCGTTTCTCTGGGTTTAATAATTGCTTCAAACCAGCCCTTACAAAAGCGTTTGCAAACTACGGCCAATATATTTAGTGGCGACTACGAGTTAGCCGATATTGCAACTGCGAGACGATTGCCATTGTGGGAGACCTCCTTAAATATATTCCGGAACAACTGGATAAATGGCGTCGGGCCACGGGGTTTCCGCTATGTTTATCAACAATACAGTGATGCCGATAATTATTGGTACACATCGGGTCAAACACATCCTCATCAATTAATACTTGAGGTGCTGGCCGAAACCGGAACAATTGGTTTTTCAGGCTTATTATTGTTTAGTCTGTTTTTTTACCGATATATTAAGGCGCAAGATCTGGGGATGCCCTTGTTCCCCTGGTTGTTGGCTATTGTGGTTGTCATATTTCCCCTAAATACGCATATGGCTTTTTATGGTTCGTATTGGTCATCGATGTTTTGGTGGTTAATGGCTATAACCTTCGCCGCTGCCAGGATTCAGTTAACGGAGAATAAAAAATCTATTCAAATAGAAAAAGTGGATAGTAGGTAGGAGATTGCTCTGCGACAGCCGCTCTAAGGTTTTGAAACCAGGGAAGTTTCGAATCAGCCGCCGAGGCGGTGCGAGCAATCTAACTATAATTTATAGGATCTTCAGCAGAAACTGTGGGTGAAAACATAACAGTTCTTTTGAGGGTGAAAAAAATAAAACCCCGTCATTCCCGCATGTTTTTAGCGGAGTAGTGGCACATGG
>JBLIML010000080.1:0-16178 GCA_047638675.1 Planctomycetota bacterium
TGGTAGAGTCGAGTCTGGACACTCACATGGAAGTGAGTGGTAGAGTCGAGTCTGGAACAGAGACCGAGCAGAGACCGAGCAGAGACCGAGCAGAGACCGAACAGAGACCGAACGGCGTTCGAGGGATTTGATGTTTATGGTGAGGATAAGAGCCTGGCAACATCTTTCTTGTTCGCGTCCACAGCCAAATCAAACGCTGTTTTGCCATTTTTGTCCTTAAGAGAAGCTTTTGCTCCTCGCTTTAATAAGGTTTCAACCGCTTCAGTATGGCCCGCTTCGGCCGCCATCATTAAGGCACTACGCCCTCTGTCGTCCTGAAGGTTGGCATCGGCGTCTGCATTTAAAAACAAGTTGACGGCATCGAGTTGTCCATAACCTGAAGCCCACATCAATACGGTCAAGTCATGACCATATTTCTGGTCTACATTTTCTGTGTGGGGAAGAAGTAGTTTAATGATTTCCGTATTACCACTGGCTGCAGAATAGATTAAGGCCGTCTTTCCTGTATTATCGACAATATCCACCCTGGCATGATTCTCCAATAGCAATTGAACTACCTCGCTATGCTCGGCGTACACAGCCTCCGCCAAAGCAGTTACCCTCTTCAGACTAAAATGGTTAATCTCTGCGCCCTGTTCTAACAAATATTTTACTAGCGCCAGATGACCTGCCTTTGATGCCCCCATCAACACATTTTCGCCCTTTGTATTGAGCAAATTAATTTCGGAACCTTTATCAAGCAGATAGCTTACGAGTTCCAGCTTACCTGTCCTTGATGCATATATAAGTGCTGAGTTACCAAATCGATTACGCGCTTTGACCGATGCTCCCTGATCAATAAGTTGTTTCACCAGACTCAGATCACCCTCTTTGGCAGCATCAAAAAGCTTGAAATTCAAATCTCGAAACTCGTCTGCATCGACAGTGGAGAAACTCATAGAAACCAGTAAAAAGACAAGCGTCGTGATTCTCTTTATCTGAGAAGAACTGAAGATAGACATCGCTCTAATCCTTGAAGGCATGGAGGTAGTCGGCAAGGGCTGTTATCTCTTCATCACTAAATGTCGCGAATAAGGCATTCATAGGTTGTG
The DNA here is from genome assembly GCA_047638675.1 of Planctomycetota bacterium. Taxonomy (GTDB): domain Bacteria; phylum Pseudomonadota; class Gammaproteobacteria; order Eutrophobiales; family Eutrophobiaceae; genus WLWS01. The sequence goes on from JBLIML010000080.1 coordinate 1,092, forward strand.
CATTTTTTCTGATTCTGTTCTTGAAATCGAACATGGTATTACTTAGATACTCCTTATGCTGATTAGCCAGCCGCGGGTTTCGACTGTTGCCAGCGAAGGAACCTAGGTGACAGGCAGCGCATTGTCCTGCATTGACAACTTTTAGTGCCAGCCTTTTGGTGTCCGCGTTTCCTTTATGATTGCTTTTAGGCCACTCCTGTTTGGAAAAAAACTCCGCCATCAACTTCAATTCACTTTTTTCCAGATTCGCGACAAGCGGTGACATGATGTCGTTCTGTCTAAGCCCGGATTTAAAATCTTTAAGTTGCACATAAATGTAATAAAACTCCTGTCCGGCAAGAATGGGGTAGGCACCTGTTTCAGACACGCCACTTTCACCATGACACACCGTACAGGTTTGCAGGGTGCCTCTTACACTTGCATATTTGTCTTCCTCGGAAAATACTGTGCCAGAGAATAGAAACATTAATACGAATGCCAGATAATTAATATTTGATTTGAGCATTTTTCGAATTAGTTTTTTTAATTAATTTATTAGAATGCTAATTGTTATTTAAAGTTCATTAAAAAGGGTCTTCCGCAGAATCTGCGGCTGAAAACATAATGTTCTTTTGAGCTTGGAAAAACAAAACTCTTCTTTCCTTTTAACCCACAGATTCTGGGGAAGAGCCATTAAAAATAACTTAAAAAAATGGCCACCTTTTTTAAAAAAGGCGGCCACTCATTTTATTAACTAATCAGTAAATAAAATACTGAGAAACTTATTATTTTTTCAACTTGTAAGCGATGATTTCGTTGCCTCTTTTATAATTCAGCTGAGCATTACCGCCAGAACCAACAACGATGTATTGCTCACCAGCAACGTTATAGGAAGAAGGAGGTGCATTAACACCCGCTTTGGTTTGATCCTGCCACATCAACTCTCCGGTAGATGAATTATAGGCTTTAAACAAACCATTACCTTCACCTGTAAAAACAAGTCCGCCCCCGGTAGCAAGTATGCCGCCGATCATCGGCTGTTGCGTTTTTACCTTCCACTTAATCTTACCGGTATTGTAATCCACTGCACTTACATTACCCCACTGTTCCTCTGATTCGATGACTTTAAAAGCACCGCCTAACCAGAGTTTACCGTCGGGATAAGGCGTCTCTTCAACATGATAGGTCATCGGTTGATGGAGATTTATTGCAAAAGCGAGTCCTTGACCAGGATCAATGGCCATTGGTGACCATTCAACGCCGCCATTGGCGCCAGGTAGCATACGTGCGCCTTCCTTTGTCGGCAAAACCCATCGTTCCTGCTGTAACACCATGGCCTCTGAATGACGAATCAAGCTGCAATCAGATGCGCGGTGAACATAAACATAACCTGTCTTACCGGCATGCAAGACACCCTTTACCGTGGTGCCATCGTTATCCTTAACGGGAACAAGTATAGGTGGGCTAACTGCATCCAGATCCCATACATCATGCGCAATATACTGGAAATGACATTGTTTCTGGCCTGTTTCCAAATCAATTGAGACGAGTGAGTTTGTGTATAGGTTGTCTCCTGGACGAATCGCGCCATACAAATCCGGAGAGGGGTTACCAACGACAAAGTAGACACGACCATTATCGCGGTCAATAGCCATGTTCTGCCAGACACCACCACCGAGTGTTTTGTAGGGGTCGCCCATTTTTTTCAACGCTGCTTTTTCTGCGGCAATATCGCGATGCATGTATAAACCTGTGGCATCATTTTCTGCCCAGACACCGCTAGAGTCTTCTGGAATAGTGTGAAAATTCCAAAGTAATTTGCCGGTTTTTGCATCAAAAGCTTTTACGAACCCGCGAATACCATACTCACCACCATTGGTACCGATCAACACTTTGCCGTCTACAACAGTCGGTGCCATAGTCTCACTGTAGCCGAGCTCAGGATCGGCAATTTCTGTTTCCCATACTTTTTTGCCGGAACTTGCATCAATTGCCACCAATTTGGCATCCAGCGTTCCCATATACAACATGCCTTCATAAGGGAAAACACCGCGGTTATTTGGGCCACAACAATAGGTCGTTATTGGACCCATCTCGTGTTTGTAATGCCACTTTTGCTTACCTGTTTTTGCATCCAGGGCATAGACATGGTTAAAAGAGGATGTGACGTACATGGTGCCGTTCACAATAATTGGAGAAGTTTCAAGCGAATCGATCACTTCCATTTTGAAAGACCAGGTACGCTTCAGATTGTGAACATTTTCAAGGTTGATCTGCTCCGCAGGATAAAACCGTGTTTGATCATAGTTGCCATTGGTATGCAGAAAGTTATTTGAATCACCCGATGCATTATCCAGCATGTCCTGAGTGACGGTTTGCATGTTTCCATAGAATGTCGCGTTTTCAACTTCCTGGGCTACCGCAATATTTAGCGTGGTAAATACTACAAACAAAGCACCCAGACCAAGTGTGCTGAACGCTTTAATGAAAATATTGTTTCGTATCCGAATATTACTAATCATGTCCCCTCTCCTATTATTTATACTTATTAACAATCACAGTGACAATCAGTTCTCTCATCGATGAGCACAAGAGATTGATAGATTAATGATGCTTGCTTGTTTTGTAAGGTTTAAATTTTATACGACCAAATGTAAATACCTTGGGAAATCTCACCTTAAGGGTATTTAAACTAAGCTGGAAGGCTGTTGCACACACTATTAAGTGATACAACTCGATACCGGCTCGAGAATACTCAATCTTCTGAATATTCGAATTTCCTTCAGGTATTCATGGATACGTCTCTCCGACACCCATATATCTGACCTTACTCCCATACAGACAGTCATACAACCTTGGCGACGACAATCATTCTCATACGGTCGAAATTTGATTTACTAGTGTTATAAACTACTCAATAATCATACAAATCTCGTTTTGAACGGAAATAACAACAATGGCAAATGATTTTACGCACGAAAAGTGGTCGTCTCGCCGAGCTTTCCTCTTAGCAGCGATTGGCAGTGCCATTGGTCTGGGTAATGTCTGGCGCTTTCCTTATATTACCGGCGTCAATGGCGGCGGTGCCTTTGTTCTGATTTACTGTGCCTGTATTCTTATTATCGCCATGCCACTGTTAATGGCGGAGATCGCCATCGGGCGGCGCGGCGGTGAAAGCCCAATCCGCACCATGGAGAAACTTAGCTCAGAAGAAAAATCCAGCACCTTCTGGCACAGCGTCGGCTGGCAGGCGATCATTGCCCCCACTATCGGCCTGATGTATTACAGCGTTGTTGCTGGCTGGACCTTTGACTACGCCTTTTCAACGATTACCGGTGGCTTCGCCGGTATTGATGCTGCAGGGTCGAGTGAAAAATTTTCCTCCTTAATGGCAAATCCGCTGCGTCTCGTATTTTGGCATACAGTATTTATCGCGCTGACGGTGGCTATTGTCTCTCGCGGGATTAAGAAAGGTCTCGAAAAAGCCATTTCATACTTAATGCCCAGTCTTTTTGCTATTTTACTTTTGCTTGTCGCCTACACAGCTGTGACTGCCGATTTCAGCGGCGCGGCAAAGTTTATGTTCAAGCCCGACTTTTCGAAAGTCACCGCCGACGTCGTCTTGATGGCGGTCGGACAGGCCTTTTTTTCGGTCAACGTCGCTGTCGGTGCGTTAATCACCTATGGCGCCTATATGCCCAAACACATTTCCATCCCACGTGTCACCGGTGTCATTGCGCTTGCCGATACGGGTGTTGCCCTGATGATGGGGCTGATTATTTTCCCATTGGTCTTCAGTTACGGTCTGACTGTAGGTGAAGGACCTGGACTCGTGTTTGTAACACTGCCCATTGCCTTTGGGCAGATGCCAGCAGGGCTTCTGTTCGGCACATTGTTTTTTGTGTTGATGTCAGTCGCGGCCCTAACCTCTGCTCTGGGTATGTTGGAACCTGTGGTTTCTTATCTGGAGGAGAAGCGCCGTTTTACACGTACTCAAATTGCCATGGGCATGGGAACGCTTATCTGGCTTTGTGGCCTACCTGCACTGTTGTCCTTTAATGTGCTGTCAGGCTTTAAACCACTTGATCAATTCGCCCTGTTCGAAGGCAAAACTATTTTCGACCTGATGGACTTTTTTGTCGCCAACCTGGTGATACCCATGGGTGGATTACTGCTTGCCCTGTTTGCCGGGTGGGCGTTTTCGCGTGAGTCGCTTGCCGATGAACTTGGATGGAAAGATAATCCCGTACTGCTTGGGCTCTTACGATTCCTGATTAAATTCGTCGCACCGATTGCCATCATCGGCATCTTTGTTGTTAATCTTGTTTGATTACAAAAGAAATCGTCATTCCCGCGTGCTTTTGGCGGGAACCCAGTGAAATATCTCGTTCCCACGCTCCCGCGTGGTAATGCATACAATCTTAACGCAGGTATGGATTCCCACGCGGGAGCATGGGAACCAGATTAGCGTAGAAACGACAGGCGCCAGCGAAAATTCGTCGCCCCGATCGCCATCATCGGCATCTTCGGCATCTTCGTTGCTAATCTACTTTAAAACGTAATTATTCCCTGCGATATATCTGGATCATTATTGTCACTGATTCCCTTTTCACTTTTCACTTTTAACTTACAAATTCATACGTTGTAGATAATCTTTCAAAGCAGCCAGAACCTTTGGCGAAAGCATCAACGTTTGTCTCGTTCCCACGCTCCTGCGTGGTAATGCATACAATCTTAACGCAGGTATGGATCCCCACGCAGGCGCATGGGAACCAGAATAATGCAGAAAAGACAGGCGCCAGCGAGCACGACGAAGTGATTGCATAGTCGGCGTATCAATGTGTTTTTCCTTACAACTGCATGCGTTGTAGATAATCTTTCAAAGCAGCCAGAACCTTTGGCGAAAGCATCAACGTTTGTCTCGTTCCCACGCGCCTGCGTGGTAATGCATACAATCTTAACGCAGGTATGGATCCCCACGCAGGCGTATGGGAACCAGAATAATGCAGAAAAGACAGGCGCCAGCGAGCACGACGAAGTGATTGCATAGTCGGCGTATCAATGTGTTTTTCCTTACAACTGCATGCGTTGTAGATAATCTTTCAAAGCAGCCAGAACCTTTCACGTAAGCATCAACCTTCGTCTCGTTCCCACGCTCCTGCGTGGGAATACATACGATCTTAGCGAAGGTATGGATCCCCACGCGGGAGCATGGGAACCAGATTGTGTAGAAAAGACAGGTGCCAGTGAGCACGACAAAGTAATTGCATAGTTAGCGTATCAATGTGATGTAACTTACAAATTCATACGCTGCAGATAATCTTTCAAAGCAGCTAGAACTTTTGGCGAAAGCATCAAGGTTGAAGTGATCGTCGGGATCGCCATCAAAGCAAAAGCCGTATCAACGATGTTGAGAACAGCTGCCTGACTCCAGACCGCGGCCAATGGCAGTGTAAGAAGGTAGACATAGACGTAATACCATCCCAGGCGTTTTCCAAATAGATACTGTGCGCACTTTACGCCGTAATACGACAGCGAAATCATAGAGGAGATAGCAAACATCACCACCACCACAGTGAGTATGATTTTACCAAAACCGGGCATGGCCTTCTCGAAGGCTTGCGCTGTCATGACGATGCCACCGCCATCGGTAGAGACGCCCGAAATAAGAATCACCAGTGCTGTTAATGTACAAATGATGTGCGTATCGACAAAAGGACCAAGCATTGCGACCAAGCCCTCTCGTACAGGCTCCTTCGTCTTTGCTGCACCATGCGCCATCGGTGCGGTCCCTATCCCCGCCTCATTAGAAAACGCGGCGCGCTGAATACCGGTCGTCATTACTTCCTTTAAAGCCAGACCCGCAGCACCACCCAGCGCCGCTTCGAGGCCTAATCCATTATTGATAATGCGCATTAATAGCATTGGCACTTCGCCAAGGTTCGAGAACACAACATATAAACAGGCGCCGAAATATAGCAGGCACATCACTGGAACAATGCGCGACGTCGCTTTCCCTATTCGGGTTATACCGCCAAGCACAACCATGCCCACCAAAACCATTGACACCGTGCCAGTCATGAGCCGGGGAATGCCCCAGTCAACTGATAATAAACTCGATAGCTGGTTGGATTGAAAAATACTCAAAGTACCGACCATGCCGCAGATGGAAAACATGACAGCGAGGAATTTATAGCGTTTGCCAAGACCGAGTTCGATAAAATACATCGGTCCACCCTGTGCGATGCCATCCTCATCCACTTTGCGATACATACAGGCCAATGAGCAGGTGAAAAATTTGGTGGTCATGCCCACCAGGCCCGAGACCCACATCCAGAATACCGCCCCTGGTCCACCTACCGCCACTGCGACGGCAACACCGGCGATGTTGCCCATGCCTATCGTGGAGGAGAGTGCAGAACTCAAGGCCTGAAAATGCGAAATCTCCCCGGGGTCATCCGGGTTGTCATACTTGCCACGTATTATCTCAATGGCATGTCTGAATGTACGAAAAGGAAGGAAGCGAGTAACAATGGTGAAATAGACACCGGCGCCTGTTAATAAAAAGACCAGCGGCAAGCCCCACACTAATGAAACCGCGTCTGCCCAAAATGTATTGAAGGATTCCAATTTATAAGCAGTCGTTGTTCTGGCTTGAGACTAAGTCCAAAATGATTTGATGTCTTCTCGCTCTTATTCTCATTAACGTCTGCATCCTGGGCCGCGCGAATGATAAATGCTCGTTCTATAATAAACTACTCTGCTGCAAGCGCACGGGAATTGTCACCCCCACCACAATGGGGTCTTACCAACGGAATCGAGATTTTAAGATCCCTCCGCTTCGCTGACGCTCCGGTCGGGATGACAAGGGTCTTCTTTGTTGAAAGCCACTAAGTGTCGTAGCACATTGACCTCGGTTATCTTCATCGACAACGTGCCATTTACAGAGTTCAGAATGTAATTTAACCCGTGAAGATTAAATATCAGAACATTTACCTAAGCAGCAGGCACCCTACCCTGCAAAATATCAATCAAATATTTCTCATCTAAATTACCACCGGAAATAACACAAACTACTTTTCCTGTTCCGCCTCTTCCCGCCAATGCCGATGCAACACCTGATGCGCCCGCACCTTCAGCGATGATGCGATTGCGCTCGAAGAGAATTTTAATGCTATTCGCAATCTCTTCCAGACTTGCTACCACAGAGCCCGTTACCAAATCCTCAATCAAGGGCCACATTTCATCGAGCACATGTCCGATACCAATGCCGGAAATAAAACTGGGTACAACAGGTAAATCCAATGGCTTGCCTGCCGACAATGCAGCTTCTAGCGGCGCACAGTGTAGCGATTCCGCGCCGAGTACACGAGCTGGACTACCCAGTGCTCTAAAAGCTGAGGCAATGCCACATGCTAAACCACCCCCACCGAAGGGCACAAGAACGGTGTCCACATCGGGCAAATCTTCAATTATTTCCAGCCCGACTGTAGCATCACCAGCAAGCACGTCCTGATTTGCAACGGGGTGGATAAACAGTCCTTTAATTTCCGGGTGTCCGTGATCTTTTAGAACCTGCCACCATTCCTCATCTTTCATAAAGCGAATGCTTGCGCCTAGTCTTTCGATCGCAGCGACTTTATTGGCGGCTGCGTTCTGTGGTAACAAGACAGTCGCTGCAACACCTGCTTCTCTCGCGGCATAAGCGACGCCTTGAGCCATATTGCCGGAGCTCGCGGTATAGACGCCATCGGCGATTTTCTCTTTCTCGACATTCAAAATCACACTTGCGCCAGGACGGATCTTGAATGAACCAATTGCCTGAAGATTTTCCATTTTCAAATAAATCTCAGCAGGCGCATCTTGCACATTTAATTTTATTAATGGCGTTCGATTGATTACTGATTTAATCCGCTGAGCCGCGGCATGCAGTTCTTCAAGTGATACGGGTCTAAGATTATTCATGAGTGATTTTCTAAACGTACTATTTATTGGAAGACAAGAATAACGTGCTGACAATTAACAAATCTGTTTAATTTTAGGCCGATAGCCTTAGGTTCTGTATGGTCATTAACTTCGTAAAAGTGGCATCACCTCGGGGATCCGTAATACAATACTACTTCTGCCATCACCTCCAGTTTGGAATTCCCGTTGTTTATAGATGATTATGGGATCCTTTATTCATTCAAGGCCCCTAGAACAAACTGCGGCGCGAGGACGACAGCAATGCTGATAAAAATAATGTTAACTAACCTAATAAAAACCAGGGAGAAGTTTCGTTGAGTAAAGTCATTAAAGTGATGGATACCTCATTCCGAGATGGATTCCAATCCGTTTATGGTGCGCGTGTTTTAACAAAAGATTTTCTACCGGCACTGGAAGCCAGCGTTGAAGCTGGCATCACTCACTTTGAAGCCGGTGGTGGTGCACGCTTTCAAAGTCTGTTTTTCTACTGCAATGAATCTGCCTTCGACATGATGGATGCCTTTCGTGAAAAGACCGGGCCAGATGCTAACCTGCAAACCCTGGCCAGAGGCATTAATGTGGTAGCCCTCAGTCAGCAACCGCGCGACATCATTGATCTGCACGCGAAAATGTTCAAAAAACACGGCATGACTACCATCAGAAATTTTGATGCCCTCAACGATATTAGAAACCTGCAATACTCTGCTGAACGAATCAAACATCATGGTCTAAAGCATGAAATCGTTATCGCTATTATGGACCTGCCGCCAGGTTGCGAAGGCGCCCACACACCAGAGTTTTATCTGGAAAGATTAAAAACGATCCTTGATCTGGAAGTACCCTTTGACTCGATTTGTTTCAAAGATGCTACCGGTACCTCGAATCCACGAAAGATTTACAACACTATCCTGGGTGCCCGGAAGATGCTGCCTGCCGATACTCATATTCGTCTACACACTCACGATACAGTTGGTTGTGGGATCTCTTCTTACCTCGCTGCGATTGAAGCGGGCGCGGACGGTATTGATCTGGCGAAAAGCCCGGTCTCAGGTGGGACATCCCAGCCGGATATCATCAGCATGTGGCACGCATTGAAAGGCACAGACTACTCACTTGATCTGGATTATGAAAAAGTACTGGTGGCCTCTGACGTGTTTGAAGACTGCATGAAAGATTACTACGTGCCACCGGAAGCAAAACAGGTCACCCCTGTCGTTGCCATCGCGCCCATGCCGGGCGGTGCACTTACCGCCAACACAATGATGATGCGTGACATCAATACCCTGCATTTGTTTCCCAAGGTGCTCAAAGAAATGCCGGAAGTGGTACGCCGCGGCGGCTTTGGTACCTCCGTTACACCTGTCTCACAATTCTACTTCCAACAGGCTTATGCCAACGTCACCATGGGCCGATGGAAAAGAATTACGCCAGACTATGGCGACATGGTGCTGGGCTACTTTGGCAGAACACCCGTAGCCCCCGATCCTGAGATCGTAGCAAAGGCCGTAAAGCAGCGTAAAAAACCAGTGTTTGATGGCGATCCCCTCGATTTACCGGAACCAGGGATCCCCAGGGCGACCTTAATACTCGAAGAGAATAATCTTCCCGTTAACGATGAAAATATATTTATCATCGCCAGCTGCGAGAAGAAAGGACTGGAATTCTTATTGGGAGAAGGAAAAGTAAACGTTCGGAAAAATGAGGTAAGCGAAGAAAAAGTTGTTAATTAAACTACCCTGCGCAAGCGAACGGGATATTGTCACGCCGACCCCATCCCCGTAATAACTGCGAGGCGTAGGTAGTTGAAACACGTCGGGAACGGAGTCGAGGTTCTTGAGATCCCTCCACTTCGCTGACGCTCCTGTCGGGATGACAATGGCTTCGCTTATGTTACGGTCGGGATGACAATGGATTCGCTCATGTTACGATCGGGATTACAATGGCTTCGCTGACAAGACCCCTCCACGGAATTTACCCTGAGCGGAGTCGAATGAGGTCGGGATGGCAGCAGTTTTCTTTGTAGTAAGCCACTTGAATGGCATGTCACACCGTTGTTTATTCTTTAAATGGCGTATTACACCGGCAACAAAGCTTTGGATGGAATTAAACCATTAAGAGATTAAACGAAAAAAAAATGGGCCAGTAAACTGGCCCATCATCAAGATAAAACGAAAAAAAAATTGCGGAAACTTACATACTTTTCTTAAGCATATCTTTCGCAGCGTCCATTGCACCATCCTTTGCTTCTTCCTTCACCATATCGGCAGCTTGATCTTTCATCATGTCGCCTGCTTGATCTTTGGCCATATCCATCGCCGCGTCCTTGTTTTCGTCCACAAAGTCCATCGCTGCATCTTTTGCCATATCCATTGCCTCGTCCACCATGCCAGCTGACTCTTCTTCTGCACCTTCCATCATGTCCGCAGCTTCATCAGCAGCGTCGCCCATCTCAGAACTCATTTCCGTCATCGCCTCTTCAGCTGATTCGCTTATGGATCCAGCAGCATGTTCGACAGCCGGTGCAGCCTTTTCCATTGCCTTTGAAGCTGAACCTTTGTCATCTCCACCGCAGCCCGCTAAAGATAGCACCAGCAGGACGCTAAGTATTTGAAGTTTAATCATTTTTATTCCCCATAGTTTAATTTAAATTCGCAACATAAACAGAATCGTCTTTTTACGCTTAAAACGCGTATTAATCAATCTTAAACCCTAAAAAACGCTTTAAAAGACCTTTTTTAAGTCCAAAAGCACCGGGCAATGATCCGATCCGATGATCTCATTCAAAATATCAACATGTTTGATTTTATCGGCCAAGGAGGCTGAGCTTAGAAAATAATCAATTCTCCATCCTACATTCTTTGTGCGGGCTCCGGCTCTGTAGCTCCACCAACTATATTTTATTTCTTCAGGTTTCATGTAGCGAAAAGTATCAATAAAATTGGCCGCAACAATATTATCCAGACCATCGATCTCTTCCTGCATGTAACCCGCACTCTTGTTGTAATTGGGTTTGGCACGGGCGAGGTCAATATCTTGATGGGCAACATTTAAATCGCCACAAACAATGACGGGTTTTTGCTTTTCCAGTTTCTTTATATAACGAAGAAAATCCGCATCCCAGGTTTGTCGATAAGCAAGACGCTTTAACTCACTTCCGGAGTTAGGTGTATAAACCGTTACCAGAAAATAATCTTCAAACTCCGCTGCGATTACACGACCTTCCAGATCGTGTTCTTTAATACCCATATCATAACGAAGCGCGAGGGGTTCTTTTTTCGTGAGAATAGCGGTGCCGGAATAGCCTTTCTTCTCCGCCGAGTTTGTATATATATGATAACCATCGATTCCCTCCAGTGCTTCAAGCACCTGATCATCCTGCGCCTTGGTCTCCTGCAGACAAAGCACGTCCGTCTTCATCGCTTTCAACGAGCCGTGAAAATCTTTCTTCATCGCCGCACGAATACCATTTACATTCCAGGAAACAAGACGCATGTAGATAACTCCCAAGTAATATTAATTATTGTTGACTCTTTACCCGATTCGACAGGGCACCGATATGTAAAGGTAGCGTTTTTCAACACCTATAAAAACTTAAATTTATTTTTATAAATGGACAGGAATCTTAACAAACTATGTGACTTTTCGCTTCTCGTCACTCCCTGTATGAGTAGATTATAAACCTTAAATACAATATCATTCTCTTGTGAACTACCTGAGAAGAAAAAAAATCATCCCTAAAATTAGCAGTGTAATTGCAATCGCAATTATTCTTCGCTCCTTTATCGCCCCGGGCTTTATGATCAGCGCCTCTGCGGAGGAGGGACTGGCATTAGTCTTTTGTGATGGCCCCGTTTCTTTAATCAGCCAGGGCGAAGACCATGCATCAGGTCATGATCATCACAATACAGCGGATACCGATCAGCAGGCAGTGCATATTTCACCCATGTGCACTCATTGGGCTGCCAGTAGTATTCTCGCCGTCAATACCAACTTTGAGCCAGCAACAACATTACACCTGTCAAGGCTCGAACAGTCTTCCTATAAACTACAATATGTAGAACAACGTTTTTATCACAACAGTTATATTCGCGGTCCCCCTCAGCTCTCCTGAAACACAAAATTTAGAACACGAAAGCTCCCGAATATCGGGCGCTTTGTGCGCGCGTATATGCGCGTTTAAACAAATTAGTCAGGAGACTCGACAATGGTTTTTAGCAGGTTTATTTTATTCATTACACTTTCTTACGCAACATCAGTGTTGGCCGATCATACCAGCGCCACTTTCGAAACAGGATCAGCAGGTGCCATCGTAACGCAATCGGGATCAACACTTCCCAGGGGCAAGTGGGTCATTGGCCTGGGCATGCAATTCCTGAGCCTGGATGAGATACCAGATGAAAGACTGGAACAACTGGGCGCAGCCGAGGAAGAGGTGCACAGCACTGCCAGTCTATTAAATCTGAAAGGCAGTATTGCCTATGGTGTTACGGATAATTTGACGGTTGGATTAGCCCTGCCATATGTCGAGCGGACAGATGTCAGAGAGGCACATCATGATATGGGCGGGGGGAAGCTGAACTTGCTGGCGATGCCTCAGGTCTGGGTGACATGACGCTGTTTGCTCAGTATCGATTTTTTTCTCGAGATTCAACTCATGCGGCATTTTTAGCGGGGGTAAAAACACCCACGGGTGATACTGATGAGCGTGAGCTCGAAGGCGGGCTTTTCGAAGCAGAGCAGCAACCCGGTTCAGACTCATGGGATCCCTTCGTCGGTATAGCGATTGACAAAAGTTGGGGTAACACTGGGCTATCTGCCAATATCCTTTATACATTGACTAGTGAGGGAACGCAGAATACAGATTTAGGAGATGTATTTAACTATAATTTGGCCTTGAGTCATCGCGTGTTTTATCCTGAAGGTGGACATGACCATGGCACGCACGCACACGGCGCAGGTATTATTGATTATGTCGATCTGCTTATTGAATTAAATGGTGATAACAGACAAAAATCAGTGATTGCGGGAGACAAGGAAGAAAATACTGGTGGACACATACTCTATTTGTCACCGGGTGTAAGAGTAGGACTGGCTCATTCGTGGTCGGTATTTGCCTCTGTCGGTATTCCTTTAGTAAATGATATTAACGGTGAACAGAGCGAACCTGATTATAGAGTGATTGCCGGCATCAGTAAGTCATTTTAGGATTAACAATTTAACCGCCCTATTCTCAAAAACACCAGATCCCGCGGGCGACTGTGAGAGCAGAAGTCGCCCACGCTCACGCCGTCCGCGGATTTCCGTCTTGCTAATCACACTACAAAGCAATTGTCGCGCTTAGCGTCAGCATGGGGCTAAAGCACAAAAATATCAGACAGGCTTCGGAATTGACGAAGGATGGTGAGCTATTGCCTGGAGGCTTAAGAGTTTATCCCACAAGTGCCGTGAGTTCGGCGAAATTCCGAATATAAACGTCAGTGTACTCCGGCCAGGTTGTATCGCGTCTGCTATCAAGGTGAATAGTCGTCACACCCGCACTTTTACCTGACTGCAAATCATACAGATAGTCACCAACCATCACCGTATCCTCAGGATCCGCCTGCCATAATTTGCGTAGATGATGAATCCCGTCTGGAGAGGGTTTTGGCGTACAGAGATCTCGATCGACAATGCAGTCGGCAGGAAACAAATGCGCGATATCACAGGCCTTTAATGTCTCAATGACAACCGGCATCACATTGCGTGTCAAAATACCCAGTCGAGCCCCACGCGCGGCGAGCTTTTCCAGGATATCCCGACTACCGTCCATAATCGTTGCCTTGCCTGCAAAATGGCACTCGAGTTCGTTCAGTCTTTGCCACAACGGTGCCGATTGTTCTGCGGGCATCGCATTGAGTGCCTCAAGTATGGGCGCCTTTTCTTTGAGACCAAGTTCAGAACGAATAAAGTCGAAGTCATGTGCGCTGACCGTCAGAGTACCGTCCAGATCAAATATCCAGTGCTGACGTTTATGAAGTCGCTTTTGTTCCCACATAATTAAAGTGTCGCCTATATCCAGACTGGATGGCTTGAACTATTTTGCCACAGAGGGATGATCCAGCTGATCGATAGTAAGATTGGATGGCGCCGTTTCATGTTGCAGTCTAACCGTGACCGCTTCCACCCGACGCATCACCCGCAACAAATTCTGACCAGCAAGCTTGCTGAGCTCAACCTCGCTCCAGCCATGACAAATCAAGGTGGCGAACAGCCGAGGAAAACCCGAGACGTTTTCCAGACCAATAGGGCCATCAGGGATGGCCCAGGAGGATAACTGTTTGATGAGTCATTTATTTAGTCTTTGGATAATACTTAACGTCTTTCAGTGACTTGAAATCCGCATCCTGCGTCCATATCAGGGCATCATACTTTTTAGCCGTGGCATATATGATGCTGTCAGCGAATGGTAACTTAAATTCTATTCCATAATGGGCAGCATCGAGGGCCAGTTCAGCATCCAATGAAATCACCCTTCCCAATTGCATGTGGGCTATAGCCTGTAAAGCCACTTCCTCTTCGCGTTGACGGAATATATTTTTAAATACTTCCGTTATTGTAATGCTGGGAACCAGCAGGTCTTCCTGATTTTCAATCGCTACGGAAAACACGTTTGCGTTTGCGTCTCCGGCAAAATACGAAAGCCATGCCGAGGAATCGACTACATTCATACTCTATCGCGATCTCGCTTTACATTTGAATCAAGGCCTTTCAAAAAACCTTTCATTTTCTTCATTGGCTTGATGGGTATTAATTCAATACGATTTCGATAAGTCATCATTTGTATTTTCTGCCCGGACACAATACCCAGTGACTCTCTTATCTGCTTTGGAATAACAACCTGGTATTTAGGGGAAACTGTAACTGAATTCATGACATTAACCTCATCGATACGTAATTGGTATTACCATATAGCTATCGATAAATTATGTCAACTCGACAATCCTCCGAAAGGCTCCGTCACTCTCCTCAACGGTCTGTGTCTCTGTCTCGTTCCCATGCGGAGTTTATGCCCGGATGGGTACGTGGGAATGCATACGACCTCAACGCAGGTATGGATTCCCACGGAGGACCGTGGGAACCAGAGTACATTCCCGAGACCGCACC
>JBLIML010000081.1:0-16137 GCA_047638675.1 Planctomycetota bacterium
ACGTTTGTTAATCTACAGGAAACAAATATCATTAGGCCAATATAGTTATGCTTTTTGATAAAACAATTATCTTTGATAGATGAAGAAATACAAATTGCCTCAAATTGATCCTGACTTACTCGGAAAAATATTCCTTTTCCAATTCGTCCAGAATGGTAATCACCTGTATGGCTGACTGGTATCGTTTTTCGGGTTTCTTGGCAAGCAAACTTTCTATAACTGGTTGGAAATGGGATAGTCCCGATTCAAGCAGAGGAATGGCTTTTGTCATGTGCATATAAACAACATCTACCATAGTTTTTCCTACATAAGGTTTATTACCGCTTAGTAATTCGAAAAAAAGTACGCCTGCACTGTAAATATCAGATCGTTCATCGACCTCAAAAGCATTGCCCTGTTCCGGACTCATGTAATAAGGCGTTCCAAGGATTTTCCCTTGTGTGGTATCTGACATGTCATCGTTCATTTGTTTGGAAATACCAAAATCCGCCAAAGCCAGGGAGTCGTCTGAACGAAACATAATATTCGCCGGTTTCAAATCGCGGTGAATAATGCCTTTAGCATGTATAGCAGCGAGCCCATGCATAATGTGTTGCATATATATTAGTGCGAGGTCAGGAGTTGGCCGGGTCTTGATTCGCTCCTTGAGATCACCCCGGGAGAAGAATTCCATGGCAATAAACCCAAATTCATCCGTAATGCCTGACTCATAGACTTTCACAACAAAGGGGTTCTTTATTTCCGATATGAATTGTGCTTCACGTCGAAAGCGCTCAACAAGCTTTTTATTTTTAATTTTCCTTAAATCCAGAATTTTGATTACCAGAATATCCGTATTTCCTGTTTTTTCTGCCAGATAGACTTTGGACAACGGGGTTTCACCAATTTTGCTATACAATTTATAACCTATACTCAGTTTTCTGCTAGCAAGGTCATCGTTCTTACGGGACCTATCAAATATCTGTGTCGCTTCATCTGAAAAATTACTTTTTTTATCTTCTGTTGGTGTCGATTCCTCCAGGGTTTTTCGGACCAGATCACATATGGATCTTTCCTCCAGATCTTTTTTGTTCAAGTATTCTGCCGCGCCCACTTTTATTGCCCTGGTAGCTATATACTCATTGCCCTCTCCAGCGAGCATTATTGTCGGCGGGAATCCTGGTCTGTCACGATATTCCTTTAGCCAATCTAGACCAGTATCATGATCCCCTAAATCATAATCCAGCAGTAATAGATCATATTGTCCCCAATCATAGTCAACGCCGGGTTTGCCAAGGGTTTCAAGGTCATATGCCTCAATAATTGCGTCTTCCATTTCGCTGGACAAGTACAGGCTTATCATCTTTCTAAAAAACACTGAATCATCAATGACAAGAATTTTCATTGTAGGGTAAGAAATTCCAGGATGGTTATTAGGACAGCAAAATGAATTGTAAGAAGCACGATTTTCTGACGAATTATCCCATAGTCTGTGGATTTTATTAAGTTATAGGATTGTTTTCATTGCAATAAGTGGGGATTGACGGCCTTTACCGTGCTTATCGCGACAAGATTTAGACCAATACAGGGAACCATCACTATTCGCCGGAATTTTATCTGTCTGACAATATACTTTGGCCAAAGCTAATTGTTAATTCTCACTGCAGATGTATTCACTTATTTGATGAGCGTTTATTGATCTTAATTCAAACATGTAAGTCGCAGATTTTTGCCGAGAATACGGGTGTTATTGGCGAAAACGACATAACTTTAAAGGTTTGAGTGATATAATTTTCCGTCAAATTTGTGGTAATGGTGGAGATGACGCATGTCGGTACCAAAATCAAGGCACTCTACAACTGAGAATATCAATATCGATAAAGTGCTGTCTTTAGCTGAAGATGGAGAAGTCAGTCTCCGTTCCTGGTTAAGTGACTTGCATCGCGCTGGACAATTGAGCCAGGTGCAATGCGAAGTCGACTCGAAACTAGAACTCGGCGCTATCACCCGGGTTAATCTGGGTCTCGCCGGACCCGCCTTATTATTTGACAATATCAAAGATTATCAGGACACCCTCTCTACACGTTTCGTGACCTGTGGACTAGGTAACAAGGCACAACTAAGCTTGCTAGTCGGCCTTGATAGCGATACCCCTGATAAAGAGATTGTCCGCCATCTCAAAGATACTTATAGCAATCCCATTGCTCCGAATATCGTCGATACATCGCCTGTGAAAGACAACATCATCAAAGGTGATGACATTGATTTATCTCAATTCCCGGCACCCATTTGGCAGGCACTCGATGGTGGTCGTTACCTGGATACCTTTTGTGGCGTTGTCACTAAAGATAAAAATACCGGGCGCGAAAATATTGGTTTATACCGCGGGCAGGTTGTTGGCAAGAATCAGATAGCCAAGGTCATGGTAGCCACTCAGGGCGGTGGCGGTCACTTGACCGGCTATAAGGATCATAAAGAAAAAATGCCAGTTGCCATCGCTTATGGCGCCCACGATGTCGTTCCTTTTTGCGCTGGTAGCCCGTTTCCAAGACATATCTGTGAATGGGACATGATGGGCGCCATCCTCGGCAAGCCGCTAGACCTGGTTAAATGTGAAACTGTTGATCTAGTTGTGCCAGCGGGTGCGGAAGTGATCATAGAAGGTTTCATGGATCCTGATCCGAAGACATTTGCAATGGAGGGCCCATTTGGCGAGTATCCCGGATACTATGCCGGTGCTCCTTCGCCAAAGCCGGTTTTGGAAGTCACCTGTATTACTCATCGTAACAAACCCATTATGCGCGGCACATTGGAAGGCTGCCGACCCGGCTTCCCCTCTGAAGATTCTATTTTATGCTCCTATAGTTGGTCAGCGATCTTCTGGAATATGCTCGAAGCGGCGGGTGTTGTTGGGGTTACCGATGTCTGGTGCCCTCACGTCTCCACCGGTGCGCACATCATTGTACAAATACGTAAACAATACCGCGGACATGCGCAGCAGGTGGCGATGGCTTTGTGGGGAACGAGTGCTGCACAGTGGTTTTTCAAGCATGTGATGGTGGTGGAAGAAGACATCGATATACGCGACCCTTTGGCGCTGGAGTGGGCCGTGGCCTTTCGTGTCAATGCGGGGATGGATCAGGTCATGATGGTGGGTCCGACCTTTGGCTCGCCACTGGATCCTTCCGTATCCCATACTGAAATGGATATGCCGCGCTTTCGCACAGGTAAATGGACTCGCGTCCTCGTCGATGCCACGCGAAACTGGGAACTGGCGAAAAATGACGATTGGGGTGGACATAATTTTCCACCCGTGGGCAAGCTGGAAGAAGACCTTGAACAAAAAATTCGTCAACGCTGGCAAGAATATAACATTGGCATTCCTTATCTTGATGAAGAGAAGCGCCAATATTTGACGTTGGAAAATTTGAAGGATGTGATGCCATTCTTATGAAGTTAAAAGTTAAAAGTGTAAAGAAGGGATCCTTTGTTTATTTTCATATCCGTTCAATTCAACTACTTTCTGCTTTTAACTTTTAACTTTTAATTATGAATTTTGCCAAACGAGAACTCATCGATCTTCAATCCTACGTCGAGTATCTGGAAAAGCATGATCAATTAATTCGTGTTCACACTGAGGTAAATCCCGTTTTCGAACTTGCTGGCATTGCGAAGAAGTTTGAAGGTGGGAAAGCTGTGCTATTTGAGAAAATAAAAGATAGCAATTTTCCTGTGCTAATTGGTCTTTACTGGAACCGCGATATTATTTCGGATTTTTTTGAGACCACCAGTGAACGACTTCCCTTCGTTCTTAAAGATGAGATCCGTGCCTGGCAAAAAAAACCGATGGAACCGGTTATCAATAAAACAGGACCCGCAAATGAGATTATAGAAAGCGAAATAGACTTAACAAAACTCCCTATACCGCAACATGCCGAGGCTGATGGCGGCCGATACCTGACCTCCAGCGTAGTCATTGCAAAAGACCCTGATTCGGGTGTGCGTAATGTATCTATACACAGAATGATGTTGACGGCTAAAGATCGCATGACGATTCAACTGGAAGAACTCGGTCACCTCATGGATTATTACAAACGTGCTGAGGCAAGAGGCGAAGCGCTTGAAATTACCGTGAGTAACGGCGTTGATTTTGCGGTGAGTATGGCAGGCGCTGCTCCCGAATCGGCCGCGCCCATCGATACCGACGAACTGGGTATTGCCAGTCAGATCCGCGGACAAGGCGTCGAATTGATCGAGGCGCAAACGGTAGGCGTCGAAGCCATCGCCAATGCACAATTTGTGATAGAGGGTCGAATACTGCCAAGGGTGCGGGAACCGGAAGGTCCTTATGCCGAGGTGACCGGTTACTACGCCGAACGCGCAAATCGATGGGTCTTTGAGCCAAGTGCAATCACACGACGTAAGCATCCAATTTTCCATTCCATTTTGTCGGGCAAGGAAGTCTACAACGCCTTTGCGACGATTACTGAAGCTGGCATTTTCGAAAAGGTGAATGCCCTGGTACCCGCCGTTACGGCCGTACATCTATCCGATGGATCCATTCCCTATCACCTGGTGGTGCAAATCGACAAAAAGTCTGAGGATATCCCGCGCAATGTCATTATGGCGGCATTTACGGCACAGGCCTTCGTCAAGATGGTCACCGTGGTGGATACCGACGTAGACATCTTCAGCATGGCCGACGTCGAATGGGCCGTGGCCACACGCTGTCGCTTTGATCAGGATCTCATTGTGGCACCTGCTTCTGTCGGGCATCGCCTCAATCCATCAACCATAAACGATCGATGGACAAGATTAGGCATCGACGCGACTGTGCCATTGCCGAAGGAAGATAAGTTTGTACGTTCAACATTACGGGATGTTGATCTTGATGACTATGACATTTATGGGCGGTAAATCTTATCAAGTGACTGTTGCCCATAAGTCTCGTTCCCATGCTCTGCGTGGGAATGCATACCGGTATCCGCTCCCACGAGGAACATGGAAACCATGTGCAACTTTTAACATAGTGGACGTCGTCTTTACAGCCCACGGTTAGGAACGTGATTTAAATCTGAATACGGAAAAAAAACAACAATGGAAAAACTAAGCATCGGTAATTTCAACATCACAAAAATTGTCGAATTCGTCGGGCCGACATTCGATCTGAACTTTTTGTTGCCGGAGGCGAACCCGGATGTCGTGCAGGAACACAAAGATTGGTTATTCCCAAACTATGTTGACCCTGATTCAGGGATCTTGATCCTCAGCTATCACAGTTATCTCGTCCGTACGCCTCGTTACAATATTCTGGTGGATAGTTGCGTCGGCAATGATAAGGAACGGCCTGAATTTCCTGAAATGCACAAGCTCAATACAGATTATCTACAAAAATTACAAACTGCAGGTGTACGACCGGAAGAAATCGATTTTGTTATGTGCACGCATCTACACCCGGATCATATCGGCTGGAATACGCGACTTGAAGATGGTCGATGGGTACCGACTTTCCCAAAGGCGCGTTATCTATTTGGCAAAACTGAATACCAGGCATGGGAGCAATACAATAAGGAAATAGCAGGTAGCGCCAATGACCCCATACCTCCCGCAGTCAGTAGGACAATCCAGCTGTCGTTTAATGACAGCGTCCTGCCCATCATTGAAGCCAATCGCGCGGAGATGATCGATGAAGGCTATGAAGTTGAAGATGGCTTTACCGTGGAATCCGCACCCGGACATGCGCCGGGTAATTTTGTCTTTAGCCTGGCATCTCAATCCGATCGGGGAATGCTGAGCGGGGATATGTTGCATCATCCTTTGCAGCTGGTACATCCAAACTGGTCGAGCGGCTTTTGTGCGGATCCTCTGCTGTCTGCGCAGACACGTCGGAATATGTTGGAACGTATTGCGGACACCAATACCGTACTCATGCCTGCGCATTTCCCAACGCCGACGTGGGGGGTTGTTAAGGCGAAGGGGGATGGGTTTAGGCTTCAGGTTCCTGACGCTTAGGAAGTATTCCTATACAAGTAACAAGTGAAAAGTAGAAAGTTAAAAGCAAGTACGAGTGATCGAAAATCTGTAATAACTATATTCTTTCAACTTTTTACTTTTAACTTTTAACTTCTTTGTTGTTTCGTTTCTGCTTCATCAATTGTATATCCCAACGGCGTGCCATCGTTTGTTATGGCTACCCCGTATAGATCACGCGCTAGTTCGATGGACACGAGTCCATTACGTACATCTCGTAATACCGAGCTGGCCTCTCGCTTCTTCGGATCACCATAGCCGCCACCGCCACTGGACACGATGCTTATCTTGTCGCCTGTATTAAAGGTATACATTCGATTGCCATCCATCTCATCATTTGATCCGTCCGCGTGAGATAAATTCATCTGGTGTGGGGCACAACCGAGCCCACCCTCAATGCCTATGGGAGCCGTGAAATCTCTTGCGCCACTGCCGAAATTTGCACAGGCAATATTGTCGGCAGCGACTTCAAAGGCGTAGCGCACACCAAAACCACCGCGCCACTGCCCTGCTCCCGCGCTGTTCGGCTCAATTTCATAGTGTAGTAGTTTATAGGGTGTCACCAATTCATGTAGTTCTGGATCCGGCGCGCGCAAACCACCCAGTGTCACCGGCGTACCAACATGATCCCAACCATCGTAACCGAACACAGCGCCACCACCGCCTTTGCTCATAAAATGAATGTCAGCAAAAAAACGATTGTTGCCAGGGTTCATACCCATGCTAGCCGGTGCACACCATCGCCCCCATATTGCCGAGACCTGTTCTGGAATGACCTGGGCAAGTGCTAACCACACCGCCTCGATCATTGCCTCGCCTACACACAAAGTACAACAAGAGGTGGGCGCCGGCTCCCGTGCATTGACAATAGTGCCTTCCGGCGCAATGATTTTTAATGGTCGTACCGCACCGTCATTGAATTGAATGTCATTGCTGATAGCACGGGTCGCAAACAGGGCTAGATGACTCATCGCGGCGGTATTCGGCAGTGTACTATTGATGTAACCAATAGACTGCGGATCACTATCGCTGTAATCAAAAGTGACGCTGTCACCTTTAACCTTAAGGCAAAGTCTGACAACAGGACTCTTGTCGAACTCGATACCATCATGGTCGATAGCGCGTTCTGCCGAATATTCTCCATCCGGGATCGCGGCGATGTTTGCCCTCACTCGACGTTCTGTCGCGTTGAGGATCTCTGCCGTCGCGCTCGAGAGAGTTTCGAAACCGTACTGAGCCAATAAGGCCAGCAATCGACGCTCGCCGAGATTAACGGCACCTATTTGACATTGAATGTCGCCTTCAACCAGGTCCCGTGCACGTATGTTCAGTAATATAAAATCCAGCACATCTTCTCGCATGACACCGCGATCGGCGATTCGTAAGCAGGGAATGCGCAATGCGTCTTCCCATGCATCGTGGGCCTCCGGGTTGTAACCAACAACCCCTCCCCCGCCCATATCGGCATGATGCCCCTTGGATAATAACCAGTAACGAAGTTCACCGTCCCAAAAGACCGGTTTCATGACATTAAGATCTGGCGGATGATTATTACCACGATAGGGATCGTTCAAGACAAAGAGATCACCTTCATGAATATCGCCTGCAAAACGTTCAGCTATGGCCTTAGCTGCAAAGGGCGTACACGCAGCGATATCAGGAATATAAATCGTCTGTGACACCAGTTCCGTATTATGATCGAAAATAGCCGTAGTGAAATCCCGCGCCTCGGAGAAAATTGGCGAGCGCGAGGTACGCAGCATGGTTTCTCCCATCTCTTTACAGACGGATTGCATGCGTGCACTGATGACAGCAATGTCTACGGGATCGATTTTCTTACTCATACAAATGCTACTCCGCGTTTTTATCGTTAGGTGAGATTTGCAAGACATAATTACCCCAATCATCACAACTGAGTTCCGTATCTTCTGGCACAATAATGGTTGTCGTCGGTTGTTCTATTATGGCCGGGCCTCGTAGTTCATTTCCCGGTTCCAGTGCCAGGCCATCATAGACCGGCGCAGATTTCATACCCTTATCAAACCAGGCTTCGCGTTCACCTTTAATAGCATGCGAGGCGTCCTTTCCTCCTGCTTCGTATTTCGGCGTAACCGGTTTTGCGGTCAGTCCAATGGCAGATAATCGTATATTGATAAGTTCTACCTCGCCCCGTGGGAGCGAGTAACCAAAACGATCATCATGCAGCCCATGAAAATCAGCCACCAATTCTTGCCATACTGATTCGTTCACTAAACCTTTCTTGAAACCGGTGACTTCTACTTCGTTGAATTGACCGACGTAACGAAGATCGGCTGAGAAATTAAACATCACATCCTTTGCCTCGACCAGCTCCTCTTTAAAGGTGGACAAGGCCATCGTCCGCATTTCCTCCAATCGTTCCTCGATTAATTTGAGATCGACCAGCGCACCAGGCATGGCACAGGTACGCACATAGGTATGTTTTAGATCCGAAAGTAACATACCTGCCGCACAAAAAACCGAGGATTCTCTTGGTACTAATAATGTCCGTATTCCCAACTCGCGTGCAATGGGCACAGCGTGTATGGGTCCCGCACCGCCAGCGACGATCATGGCAAATTCCCGTGGATCCAAACCGCGTTGCACCGTGACGACAGTAACGGCCGCGCCCATGATGGAATTAGCGACACGATAAATTCCGTGGGCAGCTTCAATGACAGAAAGGCCCAGCGGCTTAGCTACCTTGTCTTCGATTGTGCTGAGTGCGGCATCACGATCAAGCGTCATCGCACCGCCATGAAAATAGTTCGCATCCAGATAACCCAGTACCAGATCAGCGTCAGTAACGGTAGGCTCTGTGCCACCATTGCCATAACAGGCGGGGCCCGGATCGGCACCGGCGCTGCTGGGACCAACAAACAACATGCCTCCTGCATCGACACCGGCAATCGATCCACCGCCTGCGCCGACAGTGTGAATATCAAGCATGGGCACAGCAACGTGAAATCCCCCTACTTCATTCTCCGAGCTGACCAGAGGCGTTTCATTTTGCACCAGGGCAACATCAAAACTGGTGCCACCCATATCGACGGTAATAATATTTTTGTAGCCATGGGTGCGGCCGTAATGAATACCCGCACCCGGACCACCCGCAGGACCAGACAAAAGTGTATTAACGGCAAAACGACTGGTGACCTTCGGTGACATGCAACCACCATTGGATTGCATGATATTTAAGACACCGGTAAACCCACTATCTTTTAGTCGACGCTCAAGATTCTCGAGATAGCTGGCCAGCGGTGGCCCGGTATAAGAATTCAGTGCCGTCGTACTGTGTCTTTCATAGACCCGAATTTGCGGTAAGACTTCACATGAGAGCGACACATAAACACCCGGCAGTTCTTTATGCAGAATTTCTCGTGTACGTAATTCATGTGCAGGATTGAGGAACGACCATAAATATGATACCGCCACCGCTTCAACTCCCGCACTACGCAGTATTGTCGCCGCGGCGATAACATCTTCTTCAATTAAGGCGGTTGTTTGTTTACCTGAAGCATCAACTCGTTCAGTAATAGGCAGCGTCAATGCTCTCTCTATTAAATGGGGTGGTGGCGCGAGTTGTAAGTCATAACGTTCACCATCTTTCATGCCACGACGCAGTGCCAGCAGATCGCGAAAACCTTTCGTTGTTAAGAAACCGGTCAGAGCGCCTGTCCCCGTCAGTACGGCATTCGTCGTTATCGTGGTGCCGTGAACGATGGATTCGATTTGTTGCAGAAATTCCTGAGTGGATAGTTGATTAGCTGAGGCTGCCTGATCCAATGCGGCAAAGACACCCAAACTGGGGTCTTTGGGCGTCGTTGGTGATTTACAGATCCGCGTTTGTCCTTCGTCGTCACAGACCAGTAAATCTGTAAACGTGCCGCCGACATCAATACCGATTTTAAAGCTCATTTGTTTTCTGTATTCCTCTATCCAGACAAAAATATGCAGCCACACATTATATATACAAATGCCAGACAATGAGACTAGATGAAGCCAGGACATTTTCGCCGTGTCAAAGCAGCCTATTTGTAATAATATAAGCGCACATTGATGGTCTGCATTGGCCCTTCGCCTAACTCACTCATATCCATAGAGAATTATGTCTGCCCTGCTTAACAGTAAGAACAAAATGAAGCTTGGTATTTTTTCCGCGAATTGCTCCAGCGGCCAGGCGATCACCAAAATTGACGAGCGCTGGGATTCCTCCTGGGACAATAACCTCAAGCAAGCGCAATTGTGCGATGCTGCGGGTATCGAGTTTCAATTACCCATTGCCCGCTGGATTGGCTACGGTGGCGCGACAAATTTTCAGAGCAACGTACTGGAAACGTTGACCTGGGCCGCGGGTTTACTCGCCGCAACCAAAGACATCACTATTTTCGCAACGACGCATACGGGTTTTCACAATCCGGTAATTGCAGCCAAGCAATTAGCGACGCTGGACCAAATAGGTCATGGACGTGCGGGGCTCAATATCGTGTGCGGCTGGAATAAACCCGAATATGAAGCCCTGGGCGGCAAGTTACCTGATGATCACGAAACAAGATATCGCCTCGGACAGGAGTGGTTTGATATTGTCAAAAAATGTTGGTCGGATTTCGAAGGTGATTTTGACTGGGAGGGAGAATTCTTTCAGCACAAAGGCGTACACAGTTTTCCCAAACCCGTGAACGGCAGCATTCCAATATTCAATGCCGGTGGTTCCGAGCAAGGTAAAGCCTTTGCCACCAGGAATGCCAATTATTTATTCACGCCAGTGATCGAACATGAGAAATCAAGGAAAGATATACATGATCTCAAACAACAGGCAAAGGCTCTTGGACGAGAGGTGGGGGTTTTTGCTTTGACATACGTGGTTTGCAGACCCACACAAAAAGAAGCCGATGAGTATCATGAATACTACGCTCGAGAAAATGCAGACTGGGAGGCTGTCGATCGCGTCATAGAACTCATGTTCGCCAACGCAGAGTCTTTTCCAAAAGATATGATCAAGTTATTACGCGATCGCATGGCCGGTGGTCATGGCGGTATGCCTCTTGTGGGCACACCCGATAAAGTAGTCGCCGAGCTGGGAAAACTCCATGAGATAGGTTGCGCAGGTGCTACCCTGTCCTTTGTCGATTTTGCAGAAGAATTTCCTTTTTTCCGCGACGAGGTTCTACCAAGACTTGAAGAGGCTGGGTTACGAGAATCCAGACCCCCTTCCCAGGAATAAAGGTCATTAGTAAAAATCTAAAAAATAAAGGAGTAAGCTATGCCTCTTGTATCTGATAGTGGCACTGAGTTGTGGTACGAAGTAAAGGGTGAAGGCCAGCCTCTGGTTATGTCCGGTGGATTCGGATTACTTCACAATCAATTCGATTTTATACGTGAACATTTAACACCGCACTTTAAGGTCATCGACTGGAATTATCGAGGCGCAGGACAATCGGACCGTGCCTGGCCGGGAAAAGTTTTTACTCAGGATAGCTGGGTTGATGATCTTGAATTTATTTTGAATGAACTGGCATTAGATGATGTCATCTTATGAGGTACTTCAACCGGTTCACCCATCACCGTACGATATACCGCGCGCTACCAATCACGGGTTAAGGCGATGATCACCTATCCGATGTTTAAGGCGGATGCAGGATTTCGTGCGGCCTTTTCCTACTTCTCTGGTGTATGCGAAACCTTTGGCTACGACGCGCTCGCCTGTTTAACTTCCTGGATTGGTTGTGCCGGGGAAAATATTTTTCAACCCGCCCAGGGGGAAATGGCTAAATGGGAATCGGCGTGTTTCCAGCGTAATTTTTCTATCGACACCATTGCCGAGACCATGGCCATTGTTGCCAGTAACGATTTCACTAGTGATCTCGCGAAAATAAAAGTCCCCTCTTTATTACTGATGGGCAAATCAGGTCATCCAGGTTACCAATCTGCCGGGACGCGTGCACTCGCAGACGAGTTCCTGTCACAGGTACCACAGGCAAAACTTAAGACGATTGCCGAAGGCGGTGGTACCTACTGCATGATTGAGAAACCAGCAGAAACGGCGAAAGCAATAATTGAATTCGTAAATACACTGTAGTCATCTGATTTTTTACCAAAAAATCACTGCTAGCATTCAATCACAAATTGACCTGGAGTAATCATCATGAAAAACGTTCGCGAACCCGCCAATATCCCTGATTTCGTCCTTGACCATGTGCGTTTGTATTTGAAAACTAACGGCGCCGACGGTTATTTGTGGGATTCAACCGGCTTCGGTGATCATGGGATGCTCCCTACTCTGCTTTTGACAAGTATCGGATGTAAAAGTGGTGAGCCGATGATGGTGCCGCTGATATATGGCGAGGCAAATGGGAACTACATCGTTTGTGCCTCTCGCGGCGGCGCGCCTGTCAACCCTGCTTGGTGTCTTAACCTACAGGCCAATCCCACTGTAGAAGTACAAGTCATCGCCAACAAGTTTTCAGCTACTGCAAGATTAGCGGTGGGGGAGGAACGCCAGCAACTTTGGAAATTAATGGCAGGCATCTATCCCACTTATGATGACTTACAGGCGAGCACAAAAAGAGAGATCCCTATTATTGTTTTAACACCCATCGCTGATTAAATTCGGATCTGTACTTATGAAAACAACTGGACACATCAGAAAAATGGTAACTTCGCTCACCTCGCCCGTTCAATATCAGCTACCTATTGATGACAAGCTTGTCTCACTGAATGACTTTATTGGTAAATCGATCTCCTTGCATCACAGCGGAGAAATAAACTGCGTATCCTGTGGTTCGCTTACCAAAAAAAGTTTTAATCAAGGTCATTGTTACCGCTGCTTTATTTCCCTTGCCTCCTGTGACATGTGCATCATGAAGCCGGAGACCTGTCATTATCATCTGGGTACCTGCCGCGAACCCGAATGGGGCGAAACCCATTGTATGCAACATCATTATATCTACCTTGCCAATTCATCCGGCATCAAGGTCGGTATTACCCGAGGCACACAAATTCCGACACGTTGGATCGACCAGGGTGCCACCCAGGCCCTACCGATATTTCGGGTTAGCAACCGTTTGTTATCGGGGAAAATTGAAGTGGCTATCAAAGCCCACGTTTCTGATCGAACTGACTGGCGGAAGATGCTCAAGGCCGAATCGGATAGCGTAGATCTATTGGAAAAAAGAGATGAACTAATTCACGCCGCCGAAAGTGAAATCCAGAAAGTCAAAAAAGAAGTCGGTGAGAGCGATATTGAATTTCTCAACGACGCCGAACCCGTCAACATCAATTACCCGATTGAATCCTATCCGGAAAAAGTGAAGTCACTTAATTTCGACAAGACGCCTGAGATAGAAGGGGTGTTAAACGGAATAAAAGGACAATATCTGATACTGAATAACGGCGTTTTGAATATCCGAAAATTCGCAGGCTACCACGTCAACTTCGCCTGACAATCAATAAATACTATCACCCTTTTGTGTTCATGATGACCGGCATCCTGAATTTCCATGTGCTCCAAAGCTCTGCATTCTCGATCAGTTCAGTCATGAAGTGAGCGACATTGGATCGCGAGGTAGGACGGCCAGTAAGGATACCTGTGGTGGGAGATTCATTGACCTCATAAGCAGAGACTTCAGCATTAATTAAGGAGTCTGGACGAACAACACACCACTCGATGTGCTTGCTTTCCTTTTCTACATTCTGAAATAGATGCTCAGCCGCAGTTTCATTATCCTTGTGCGGAGGCAAGGTGTGCCGCAATAGGATTAGGAGTGCCCTTTCAAACCAGGCCCTCTTTTCTTCGAGATTTGGGTTCCGTACGCCAACCGTGTTCATAAGAATATACTTAATGGGTTTGGCAGGGTTGTTCGTTTCGATCGCCTCACACAAACGTCGGGTCGTCTCTGTACATAGCTTTCTGGGTTCGCCAAACATTCCGTTGAAATTTGGAACATGTCCCAGGCACGAGACAAGCGCATCACAGTCCTTTGTATACTCCGACATCTCCTCATCACTTAAATCAAGAACACTCGCCTCTATAATCGTCGTGTTTGGGTTTTCTCTTACATCAGTCGGGAGTTTGTGGGACGAACGGACGACTACACGTACTTTGTGATTCTGATCAAGTAACTGCTTCACCAGCGACTGTCCGGTCATGCCTGTCGCTCCTACTACTAATATGGTCGTCAATGTGATCCTCCTTGATCCAGGTATTTCAATTGTTAAGCGCCAACGAAATCCTCTTAAGAACTAAATTCACGGAATTTAGTAATTAGCGGCTTTCTTTCTGGTGTCTTGTTGACTCTCAAGGTATTCCTCGTAGCTTCCCTGATAATCCACTAGCTGTTGACCCTTGATTTCAACTACTCGAGTGGCCAGTGAAGATACAAATTCACGATCATGGCTGACAAAGATCAATGTTCCTTCATAATGATCAAGCGCGAGGTTCAATGCCTCAATAGCTTCCATATCAAGATGGTTGGTAGGTTCATCCATCACAAGTACATTGGTCTCCATCATCATCATCTTACCAAACAGCAATCGGTTCTTTTCGCCGCCGGAACAGACTCTCACTTTTTTATCAAAATCATCACCAGAGAACAGAAGTCGGCCCAGAGTAGCTCTCACGATCTGATCATCATGACGAGGTTTGCGCCATTGGCTCATCCAGTCAAATAATTTTATGTCAGATTCAAACTCAGCTGAGGTATCTTGCGGGCAGTAGGCGAGTGATGCGTTCTCTGCCCATTTTACTGTCCCTGAATTTGCATGGAGTTCACCCATCAGACAGCGAAGAAAAGTAGATTTTCCTGCGCCGTTCTCACCGATGACCGCCAAACGAGTTCCTGCATCCAATATCATGTTTCCACCATCGAACAGAGTTTCGTTTTCGTATCCATGCCCCAGATTTTCGATAGTTAATGCCAGACGATGAAGCTTTTTCTCCTGATTAAAACGAATAAAGGGACTGACGCGACTGGAGGGTTTAATGTCATCCAGTTCAATTTTTTCAATTTGTCTTGCTCGGGAAGTTGCCTGTTTTGCTTTTGAGGCATTCGCCGAAAATCGGCTAACGAACTGTTGAAGGTCGGCAATCTGTGCGGTCTTCTTGGCGTTTTGTGACTGCATACGCTCACGAACCTGAGTCGATGCCGTCATGAAATTATCGTAGTTGCCCGGGTAAACACGTAATTCGCCATAATCGATGTCGGCAATGTGCGTACAGACCGCATTTAGAAAATGTCGATCATGAGAAATGATAACCATGGTGCTCTTACGTTTGTTGAGCAATGCCTCTAACCAGCGAATGGTATTGATGTCGAGATTGTTTGTGGGCTCGTCCAGTAGCAGAATATCCGGGTTTGAGAAGAGGGCCTGGGCCAATAAGACTCTCAATTTCCAGCCCGGCGCTACTTCGCTCATCGGGCCTTCGTGTAATTCTTCAATAATGCCTGCGTTGATTAATAATTCACCGGCACGGCTTTCCGCACTATAACCATCCAGCTCGCCAAACTGAATTTCGAGCTCGGCGACTTGCATGCCTTCGTCTTCTGTCATTTCCTCCAGTCCATAGAGTCGGTCCCTTTCCAGTTTGATCTTCCATAGTTCTGCATCACCCATAATCACCGTGTCGATCACTTTGTGCTCTTCAAAAGCGAATTGATTCTGGTTCAACACTGCCAGACGTTCATTAGGAGAGATTGAAACGTTACCGGACGAGGGTGTCAGGCTGCCATCCAAAATCTTCATGAATGTCGACTTACCGCAACCGTTAGCGCCTATAAGCCCATAACGATTACTCTCGCCAAATTTGACGGAAATATTTTCAAATAAAGGCTTTGCACCAAATTGCATCGTAATGTTTGCTGTAGAGATCACGGTCGAATTCCTGAGTGTATGAATATGAATTTATTAATTGTCGCTTAATATTTTACGCCGCAGGGGCCGCACTGGGTCCTGAACGCCTGCTACGATTACCGGCGTTATTGTTTATATTGCCTGAAGCCGCGGCTTTGCCGTATTTATTGTATGGGTTCTGTTTACCAGACGCTTGCCGCTTACCTTTATTGTTATTGTTTCTACCGGGATTCGCCTGCGGCTTTTTTTGTTTCGCTTTGC
>JBLIML010000082.1:0-16092 GCA_047638675.1 Planctomycetota bacterium
TCTTCGTCGGCGTAAACCGCTATGTAATCCATGCCCATGGAATCTTTGATGGGTGTCGGCGAGGTAATGGCCGGGTTCATCGCATTACGATAGAACAGCGGTTTTCTCACCATGCCGTCTTTGCCGACGCTGATATCAGTATTGTTTTGGCCCTGTCTTGATGCGTACCAGTAACCACTCCCGGCAGCCAACGCGAGCGCGATAACAACAGCAATTCCCAATAGTATTTTTCTATTCATTAATATTCTCCACACCCACAGCAGCAACAAGTCTTGCCAGCGCCTGGTTGGCCTCACTCAACATCTGCCAGTAGCTGATTTCATAGTTGTATTCCGTCACCTGTGCACTGACCAGGTTGAGAAAATCCACTTTATTGACCTGGTAGCCGGCCAACATGGAGGCGACAGTTTGTCGTGCCTGCGGCAAAATGCCGGTCTTGAATAATTCGAATCGATCGCGGGCACGCTGGTAATCGGCCAGGGCTTTTGAGATGTCGGCCTGTACAAAGTTGCGTAGATCACGCAGTTTAAATGTTTGCTGCAGCATTTCACTTCGGCGCTGACTCACCGCCTTGCTTTGCTTACGACCGGTAAATATAGGTAGGTTCATGCTTAATCTGAACGACGCCAGGTCGGCACGGGAACCGCGACCGATGTCATCACCACTGCGGATACCATAAGCCGCGCCAACATTAAAATCCGGGTAGTAGTCCTTTTTCGCCAGCTCCACCCGCGATCTTGAGGCCTGGATAATACTTTCCTGTGTCGCTAATAAGGGCCGGTATTGATCCGCCAGTTGATAGAATGCCTTTTCATCCTTCAAGCGCGGTAAGTCCAGGCTGACATCCCGCGGCAACTGCGCCGGCTGATCCGGTGGGACTGACAGTAAGGCATTCAAGCGCGCGGCCTCACTGCGCCTGGCTCCCTCCAGACGCAAGTCCAAATCCAGTAACTTGGATAGCTCGAGCTGTGCCAGTAAGACATCCTGTTGAAGTCCCTTACCGACTCTGTATTTTGTCTGGGCAATTTGTATAAATTGACGCAGTAAAGCCTGGTTCCGCAATACAATCTCCTGTGCTTTATCCAGGTTAAACACGGCCCACCACGTCGTTTTTACATCGCGTAGCAGGCGAAACCGTGTTTCATCGACGTCTTTGGCGGCAGCCTCGGCCTCATATTGCGCCGCCTCTTCACGCAGACCCAGCTTTCCCGGAAACGGAAAGGCCTGGTTGATACCAAATTGCGTCTGCGTCATGGGTTCCTGTGAAAGGTCAAAGGTATTCGTGGGCAGGTTCATTGCATTGAAACTCAATATCGGATCTGGCAGCGTACCGACCTGGGATGGGATAGCAGCAAAGGCCTCTGCCCGCGCCTGCATTTCAGCTAAATTCGGATTGTCGGCAAGCGCACGATCAATAGCGTCCGCCAGTGTCAGCAGCGGACTGCCGTTCGCCAGCGGCTGGGCAGATTGATTTTCATTCTGATGCACACCAGACGATGCGCCGTACGCGAGGTTAGCTATTCCAATGAAAATCAGCGTTACGGTAAAGATAGTTTGCGACCAAAGGGATCGGTTTTGAATAAACATAATACACTCCTAAATTGATATCGTTCATCGAACTCACTCAAAAATAGAAGTGCTTACTTTAACTGTACGCAGAATCGCTCAATTGGCAGAAGGTTCGCACCCTCCGGATCGTGATAGAGAGAACATACTGAAGTTGTATGTGGGATGGAAAACTGATCGGGTAGATTATAGGCGATAAAAGCGAAATCAAAAGAAGACACCTCATAGAGCATCGGTAAGGAAATTGAATCGTCAGTCATCATTTCCATGTCTCCACATGGAGACGATTCATCGCAACACGGTAGTCTACCCTTATCGTCGGTTACCGGTAAATTACACGGTGACATGGTATCACCATGCTCAACTGCACTCGACTCAACATTTATGCTGGCAACACAAAACTGTGAAACGACGATTAACCACGCGCCCACAAAGCAGGTGATCAGCGGATACACTGACCATTGCTGCGTTTTGCGTAAGAAAAGTAGCATTAGGTTTTCACGTCAATCAATTGATCGTACTTAATATCGATTCCAGAGTTCCGATTCTTGTTGTACATAACATCGTGTCAAATGTATTGTCCATCGGGTTGGTTGTCCTATGCCTTCTTCCAGGGTTCATTTCAACACGCAATGATTTTCAGCAGATTGATCTACATCAAGTATCCTAGTACAAAACGTGTGGTGCCCACAGGTAAAACGCGTCAGATTTGATAATGATATCAAGTGAATTATAAACATTTTCGCCAAATTCTAGTCTATAATTCAAATGGATGCTCAATGTGCGCCACGTAAAAGACATTAACGAATGCCTATGCTCAGTGTAATTCGAACCCAAAAACAGAGTTTATGCCGCCTGCTCTTCATCACGTTGAGCGGGATGTGGCTATCTTTGGCCATTGCACCGTGCGTCCTCGCCGCAACGATGAATGATCGAGCCCACGATTGCTGTCCACAGGACAATGTCAAAGACACGAGGAATTCGTACGATGACGAAAAATGTGTTTCCTGTGACACCGTCGAACCTTTATTGATTTCAGTCGATGAGTATATCGCCTCATCACTCTCATCCGACATTGATATCGATCCCATCATTATTGATCGGAGTTCACATCACACAAGGCGGCTTGTCAGCACGACAATCAAGATAAAACCTGCTGCCAATCGACCTGTTCCACCTTCCCTTAAATACCGCGTACTCCTGATCTGATCACTTCCCTGTAAGACGTTGTTGTTTCCACCTGGCCTCGCCAGGACATGCTTGCAAGGAGATTGATCATGCGTAAACCCTGTCCATTTCACTGGATAAAACCAGCTCGTAAAAGCGTCCTGCTGTTACCCATTAGCCTGGTGCTTCTGGGTGGCTGTGTCACTGTTCCGCGCGATGGCGATTTCGCCACCGTTGAACGTCTTGTCGGAGAGCGGATCCCACAAAAGGTACATTGGTCTCAGGATAATCAGGCCGACGCACAAGTCCAGGTCCTGCTTGATGACCTGCTCTCACAGCCGCTGACAGCGCGGGCGGCGGTGCAAATTGCCTTACTAAATAATCGCCACTTACAAAGTGAATACGAATCTCTCGGTATCGCACAAGCTGATCTGATACAAGCTGGCTTGCTGAGCAATCCGGTGTTGTTCGCCAGTATTCGTTTTCCGAGCAATGGCGCCAGTGGCAATAACACGGAATTTGATCTGACCCAGGGATTTCTCGATATTCTGTTGCGTTCCGCACGGCAACGCGTCGCGAACGTCGAATTTGAACGTGTGAAATTACGTGTCGCCAACAGCGTGTTAGAACTGGCAAGCGCGGTACAGACACAATTTGTTCAACTGCAGGGTGAACAACAGCGTTGTCAGGTATTGGCAGTAGCAACCGATGCCGCACAGACATCCTACGATCTCGCCCAGCAGTTTGATAAGGCGGGCAACCTCAGTGAACTCGAATTAGCACAACAACGCAGTGCCGCCGCAGAGATGACAGCCGCACTAATGCGATCGCGTGCGGCGGTCCAATCAGCACGCGATAAACTCAATGTCTTACTCGGCCTTGTCGATGACGCGCAACACTGGACACTGACGGAGGAACTCATGCCCTTACCCAGTGAAGATCCGAATGTAACGCAAATGCAGGAGATGGCAATCGAACGTCGACTGGATTTGGATGAGAAGCGTCAGGAATTAATTCAGCTCACCGAGGCGCTGAACATCACCCGCCAATACCGATGGCTTGGCGGAGCGAGTGTGGGCGTCAGTACGGAGCGAGATGCCGATGGATCACGTGTGAGCGGACCCAATTTTTCTGTAGAGCTACCGATATTCGATCAACGCCAGGCGGCCATCGCCCGTCTTGAATCTACCCTCGCACAAAGTCGTTCTCGCCTCGTTGCCCTTTCCATTGACATTCGTCGTGATGTGATCAGCGCTGGACACCAGGTGCGCGCCGCGAGAGAGATCGTCGAATACTATCGTGATGACTTGATCCCGGCGCAAGAGCAAGTCGTTAAGTACACGCAACAAGAGCAAAACTACATGTTGGTGGATGTTTTTGAGCTATTGTTTGCGCGTCGTCAAGCAACGCAATCCTACCTGGGTTACATCGATGGTTTGACTGAGTATTGGGAGGCCATAACTGCACTTGCGCGTGCAAGTGGAGCAGGGTTACCTGAAATCACCAATACAAAAGTGACACCGTCGATGAGCGATGAACACGCTGAACATTCAGAAAACGTCACAGAACCGCATCATAAAACGAGACACTAATCATGATCACACGACGAAATATTCTCTCCATTACTTCTGGTTTTTTTGGGCTGGGTCTCATGGCGAAAGCACGAGGACAAACCCCCGACAACAACCATCCACACGTAACGAAAAAGCAATCCACCAGGAAGAAAAACGCCGTTGGCTACACCCCGGTCAAGACCCTCAATGGCACTACGCTTCCATTTAGAATGGTCGAGGGCGTGAAAGAGTTCCATCTTATTGCCGAGGAAGTTGAGCATGAGTTCGCACCGGGCAGCATCGCCAAATGCTGGGGTTACAACGGCTCGACGCCAGGACCCACCATTGAAGCGGTGGAAGGGGATCGGGTGCGTATATTGGTAACAAACAAGTTGCCAGAACACACGACAATTCACTGGCACGGTATTTTATTGCCGTCAGGGATGGACGGGGTGGGTGGCTTATCACAACCGCACATACAACCGGGTGAGACCTATGCGTATGAGTTCACCTTAAACCAACACGGCTCCTACATGTACCATCCTCATGCTGATGAAATGGTGCAAATGGCTGTTGGTATGATGGGTATGTTCATCATTCATCCGAAAGAGGGTGAAGAAGACCGCATCGATCGCGATTATTGTTTTTTATTGCACAACTGGGCTCTGCATCCGGGTACCTATCGTCCTGATCCTTCCATCATGACTGACTTTGATCTTTGGACATTCAATAGTAAAGTTTTCCCTGCTATCGAGTCCATTGTCGCGAGAACAGGCGAGCGCGTCAGGATCCGAATAGGAAATTTGTCGATGTGGAACCATCCTATTCATCTGCATGGTCATACCTACTGGGTGACAGGCTCAGATGGCGGACGGTGGCCAAAATCAACCTGGAAGCCCGAGACGACAGAGATAGTCGGTGTAGGCCAAATTCGTGATATTGAATTTATTGCCATACCGGGCGATTGGGCCTTTCACTGTCATATGTCACACCACACCATGAATGCCATGGGACACGGGATCGCCAGTCCGCTCGGCGTCGATCAATCTGCCGTCCTCAATCGTATGCAGTCATTATTACCCGGTTATGTCGCCATGGGTGAAAACGGTATGGCCGAGCATGCAGAACATTTGGCTATGGGTAACATGAAAGATAAGGGCATGGCAGGAAGGGCAGGCATGAAGGATCAGCAACATGGCAACTTTGAAGGTCCACGTAACACGCTGCCGATGATGAGTGGCGAAGGACAATTTGGTCCCATTGAGATGGGCGGTATGTTTACCGTGGTCAAAGTCCGTGACGGACAGGTAAAAGACAATGATCCAGGTTGGTACAAAAACCCACCCGGCACCGTCGCAAAACGGGTATGACAGGCAGTAGCGTCTATGTACTTAACCAAAATTGAGAGGAGTGTGACATGAAGAGTCTAAAACTATTTTTGCTAGTGAGCTTCATCGCTGTGTTCGGCGCGTATGGGTTTATCCAATCGGGCCTATTTAATGTCTCGGCATTGACAAACGATGGCCCCGTCCTCAACTGGTTATTGCATGAAACCATGGAGAAATCCGTAGCAAAGCGGGCAAGAGATATCGACGTACCGGATCTCACTGATCCGGCGATGATACTGGCGGGCGTCTCTGATTATGCCGGGATGTGCGCGGGTTGCCATGGCGAGCCCGGTGCTCCGGACAGTATTGTTCGGCAAGGACTGAACCCAACGCCTCCCGATTTCGCGTATCTTAGCCGCGCGGAGAATGCGGCTGAACAATTTTGGGTAATCAATAACGGTATTCGTATGACCGGCATGCCCGCTTTTTCGCCGTCACACGATGCCAATGGTATTTGGCCTGTGGTGGCGTTCTTGCAATCGGCTAACAATCTCAGTGATGTTAAGTATGCGGAGTTGAAAAACAAGGCGACAGGATTTGGCCATCATGGCACGCAATCCGATGAGCAAAGCCAGGATGACACGCAACACGATCACAATTCAGGTACGCACGTTGGAAGCCACCAGGAACCTATCTCCTTATCGTCACCCTCGCCCGACGCGCATGCGGATCATCAATTAATCGAAGTCCAATCGGCGAGTGGCAGTCATGCCCACGAGAACAACAGTGAGGGTGACGAACACGCATCAAAAGCGGCACCCGAAAAACACCAACCACACCTTACAAGTAAAGTACCGACACCCGGGGCACAGTCGGAGCATGGACACGGTGCTGAGCATACCCACTGATTGCCAGGTGATGGAGGACCATCTCGATGAATAAAGATGATAATACGTATATACCGGCCTTAAAATTCAATTGGCTCACCGGTATTTATGATCCGGTCATCGCATTAACAACCAGAGAGCGTGCCTTCAAAACACGGCTCATTAAGCAGGCGGCAATCCGCGATGGTCATGAGGTGTTAGATGTCGGCAGTGGGACGGGCACCTTGAGCATATGGATAAAGAAAAAAACGAGGGCCGCCTATGTTACCGGCTTAGATGGCGATGAGAAAATACTCAGTATTGCCCGGCGAAAAGCGAAAAAAGCAGGTGTCGATATCAATTTTACACATGGCATGTCTTACGAGATGCCCTATCAAGATGAACGTTTTGACCGCGTTCTCTCCAGTTTGTTTTTCCATCACCTTAATACCCAAAACAAGGAACGAACGTTTCGAGAGTGTTTTCGCGTCATCAAGCCCGGTGGCCAGTTGCATATCGCTGACTGGGGCAAACCCGCTAATGGATTGATGCGGTTATTATTTTATCAAATACAACTGCTCGACGGTTTCAAGACCACGGAAGATAATATTCGCGGGTATTTACCGCCATTAATGCGAATAAGCGGATTTGAAAACGTCGAAATCTTCGGTGAAGTATCCACCATCTTCGGCACCATGACACTGTATCGCGCAATCAAGCCTGTTTGAGGGGTATTAATGTTGAAGGGGTTTAAATCCTGAGTATCTTTCACGGGCAATAATTTTTTAGTGACATATCCCGGTTTGACCAATATCGGTAATGTATTGTCAAACTCTTGTAATATTCTTCGCGCATCCTAATGACTTTCCGGGTCGGTATAGGAAAAACGCACTCATCTCTCTCCTAACGCGTTCAGACTTATTCCGATCCTGAAATTAAAATGAAGAATGACGAACGGAGAAATTATGATGCAATATTAAGAAAGAGAATTGATGTTAAATTATTCATGTGACTTGTTAGAGGACTTCGATCAAAATTTTCAATATGACATCGAACTACTAAATAATGTACTCGACATGACCGGCGTTAATAATTTTGATGCACTTCAAAAATTAGACCCTGGTTATATTTGTGATATTGCTCAACCATTTTTAATGTGTTTTGTTGCACCACGGGCACTCTATCGACAATCACGACGAGGCTGATTTATCCTCGTATCAACTATTGTCCCCTTTAGAAAATGTGCGTCAAACCGGGGTAGGATTACTCAGACCCCTATTTCTCAGCTGTATTTTTTTGCTGCCTCGTTTAACAGCCGCCAGGCATTTTCGACATGTCGCATTTCTGTTCGTGTCTGACCGATTGACATTCGAATAGTGTATAAGCCATTTAATTTTGTATGGGTTAAATAGGCCTTCCCGCTCTTATTAACTGTCGTCATGATGGCCTCGCTCATTTCATCTCCATCTTTATGCCGGAAACAAATCAGGTTTAAGGGATTATCCACCACCAACTCAAAGTCATCGCTATCAATCACCCATTGTTTGAACTGCTGTGACATTTCTACGTGATAACGAATATGGTGTTGCAAACCTTCTACACCATAGTGCCTGATAGCGAACCATAATTTTAGCGCACGGAAACGTCGGCCAAGGGGAATGTGCCAATCCCGGTAGTCAATCACGGCGCCAGCGTTGGTCGCCTCATTCTTTAAATATTCAGGCAAGATGCTAAGGGCATTGATGAGAGCCGCACGATCTGCTACAAAAAACGCATTACAATCAAAATTTGTGAACATCCATTTATGCGGATTGAAGGTATAACTATCAGCATGATCGACACCATCGTTGATATAACGAAACTCAGGGCAAATTGCTGCGGTGCCGGCGGCTGCCGCATCGACATGTAACCACAATCCATGCTTTTGCGTGACCTTTGCCATTTCCGCAACTGAATCCAGAGCCAAAGACGACGTTGTTCCCACACAGGTACATACAAAAAACGGCGTCAACCCGTCTTCTTTATCTTTTTGGATTTGTGCATCCAGCGCTTCTGGGCGCATGCGAAATAGCTCATCAACTTCGATGAGTCGCAAGTTATCTGTACCGATACCTGCAACCTTACAACCTTTTTCTATAGAGGAATGTGCTTGTGCAGAGGTGTAGGCGATTAACTTCCCTCTACCTCCTTTTTTATTGACCTCTCCTTTGCTGACTCTCTCGCGCGCGGCTATCAAGGCACACAAGGTGGCATCGGAGGCCGAATGTTGTATTACCCCGCCACCTTTTGTATGCGACATGAATTTTTCCGGTAAACCCAGCATCTTCACTAACCAGTCCATGACATGGGTTTCGACTTCCGTGCAGGCAGGGCTAGTCACCCAGGACATACCCTGAACACTGAGGCCAGCGGAAATAATTTCACCAAGAATGGCCGGTGGCGAGCTGTTGCCGGGGAAAAACGCAAAGAAATTCGGCGATTGCCAATGCGTGATTCCTGGCATAACAACCTCATTCACATCTTTTAGCATCGCTTCAAAACTCTCTCCTTTCTCCGGTGCAGATTCTGGTAGTAGCTTACGGATATCGCCGGGTTTTACCTGCGACATCACCGGATAGTCCTCAACATTTTTAAGGTAGTCCACTACCCAATCGATAGCGGCATAGCCATTTTTACGAAAGGTTTCCAGGTCCATGTGATAGTTATCTTTCTTGCTCATAATTTCATCCAAAGTGTCCTTTATATTTTATTTATCAGACTTATATGAAATTAGCATATCAGTCAGTTATAACTAGTACAATGCACCTTGATGTAAGTACATAATTTTTATCTGTTCACCCATCAATACATCATTATGGTCAAACTACTTCGTCTTCGAACAGCGCTTGTTTTCGCTTTCTATATATCATCGCTACTACTGCCCGGTTCTATACTGGCCGACAAGGATAATTCGCAAGAGGCAAGTTATAGCCCGGTAAGCGATGCGCGTCTGCTAAAACCCGAAGCTAGAAACTGGTTACAATCGCGTCAAAACTACTCGGGTTGGGGTTACAGTCCACTAAAAAAAATTACAGCGGCCAATGTCTCTGAGTTAAGCCTTGCCTGGAGCTATTCCACCGGTGCCAAAGGCGCACATGAAGCGGCACCCATTATTAATGACGGGTTTATGTACGTCTCTACACCCGAAAACCAGGTTATTGCACTGGACGCAAAAAGCGGATACGAGCTATGGCGCTTTAAACGTTCTCTACCGCCGGATCACTTTGCGATGCATCCCACCAACCGCGGAATTGCGCTTTACGATGACAAAGTCTATTACTCTGGCCTCGATACCTGCGCCATAGCCCTGGACGCCGTTAGCGGAGAGCAGATTTGGGAGAACTGTCTCGCCGACTGGAAGCTGGGATTTCATATGACCCTTGCACCACTGGCCATAGAAGGAAAAATTCTGTTCGGGGTCTCGGGTGCTGAATTTGGTATACGTTGTTTCCTCGTGGCGCTTGATGCACAAACAGGTAAGGAATTGTGGCGAACCTACACCATCCCGGAACCCGGTGAGCCCGGTAACGAGACCTGGCCTGGTGAGACCTGGCGTGCCGGCGGCGGTTCCATCTGGATGACAGGCACCTATGATTCGAATATGAATTTGGTCTATTACGGCGTCGGCAACGCCGCCCCCTGGTTGCCTGAGATGCGCAAAGGCGACAATCTATATACCAATTCAGTTCTCGCCATTGATCCGGATACAGGCAAGATAAAAAGCCATCATCAGTATCACTGGAACGGTGGATGGGATTGGGATGAAGTCACGCCGCCGCTTCTTATTGATGTCAAAGGTAACGATGGGAAAATGAAGAAAGGATTAGTACACGCGGGACGCAATGGTTATCTATGGTGGCTGGAAAGGAAACAGGACAGTATTGAATTCATAGATGCCAAACCCTTTGTTACACAAAATGTGTTTAGTCACATTGACCCGCTTAGTGGTCGACCAGACTATCACGCCGACAAAGTTCCAGGCATCGATAAAACGGTGACATTCTGTCCTTCTGTCTGGGGCGGCAAAGATTGGCCACCGGAAGCCTTTAATCCCGAAACAGGATTGTTATATATCCCTGCCCATGAAAATCTCTGTAGTGAATTGACGGGTAAAGCTGTGGAAAATGAAGCTGGAAAGGAATACATCGGTTTTGACATAGAGGCGCTCATGTCAATGATACGTTTTGAAGGTGGAGACGGGATGGGTAGAGATATTCACATAGGCGAAATCCAGGCCTGGGATGTGAATCAACGCAAACGTGTCTGGACTTATGAAATGGATGCAATGAACTGGGGCCCTCTACTCACTACAGCGGGGAATCTGGTGTTCTCCGGAGGTAGTAACGACAGGGCCTTTCGGGCTTTGAATGCCAGCACGGGAGAGCTCTTGTGGGAAACACGGCTCAATGCCGGAGTAATGGGCATTCCGGTGTCTTTTATGGTTGATAATGTGCAATACATTGCTGTACAGGCTGGCTGGGGATTGGCAGGTGAGCTCATGCAAGCAACATTTGACATCGTACGCAAAGAAAAAAATGTGATCCCCACCGATGGTGCGATTTGGGTATTTGCCCTTCGAGAATAAATCCTTACTCCCTTGTCCTTAATCCTATGGACGTTTAAATTGGTCATGATTGTGTATGCTCGTAAATAAAATGGAATGACTCGAATCGGGAAAAAAGTAATGGCAAAGTATGGCGATATCGGTGATGCAAAAAATACCTCCAAACAGGCCCGTAAAACTTATGACTTCGTCCAACCTGAAGAAATCGAATCAAGTGAGATTCAGCATTATCCGGTAGTGATTGTTGGCGGTGGCCCAATTGGATTATCCACAGCCATTGGTCTGGCCCAGTATGGTATTAAGTCGGTTGTTTTAGAAAAATACAACACCGTTAGTGATGGCTCCCGAGCAATATGCTGGGCCAAAAGAACCCTGGAAATTTTTGACCGTCTAGGTACGGGTGACCGCATGGTAGAGAAAGGCGTAACCTGGAATCAGGGTAAAGTTTACTTTGGTGCAGACCCCGAACCTATTTACAGTTTTGATCTCTTGCAGGACAAAGAACAGAAATATCCCGCCTTTATTAATCTGCAACAGTTTTATGCTGAAGAGTATTTGATTGACCTGTTTCCGCAATACTCGCAAACACAAATCCGTTGGCAAAATGAGGTCATTGATGTAGATAACGCGGATGACAAAGTCACGGCGACAGTAAAGACTCCCGCTGGTAACTACAAGATAAGTGGCGACTACCTGATCGCCGCTGACGGGCACCGAAGCCCGGTTCGTACCGCGATGGGACTGGATTTCGAAGGTCGGATATTTGAGGATCATTTTTTGATCGCTGATGTAAAGATGAAAGCCGACTTTCCAGCCATTCGCCGTTTTTGGTTCGACCCGCCTTTCAACCCGGGGCAAACATCACTCATTCATAAACAGGCAGATGACATCTGGAGAATTGATTTTCAGATGGGCTGGGATATCGATCGTGAAGAAGTGATGAAAGAAGAGAATATTGACGCCAGGGTACGCGCCTTTCTCGGCCCTGATATTGAATTCGAATATGATTGGGTAAGTCTCTATACTTTTCAATGCAGACGTATGAAAAAGTTTGTGCACAATCGTGTGATCTTTGCCGGTGATTCGGCTCATCTCGTTTCACCTTTTGGCGCTCGAGGGGCTAACGGCGGTATGCAGGATGTGGACAACCTGATTTGGAAGCTGGATCTTATCTTCAGGAATATTGCGCCTCCCTCGTTTATCAATAGTTATGATGATGAACGCATCTATGGCGCCGAGGAAAATGTTACCAATTCCTCCCGTAGTACCGATTTTATGACACCAAAAAGTGAAATTAGTCTGGCCTTCCGCGATGCCGCCCTGGAACTGGCCAGAGACTTTCCATTTGCACGCGGCATAGTCAATCCAGGTCGTCTCTCTTCTCCTTGCACTTTGGACTACTCGCCTTTGAATACGGAAGACGAAGATACATTTACCGACAAACAACGGCCAGGCAGTCCTTGCATGGATGCGCCAATTACAATCAACAATGGAGATAGCTGGTTTTTGAACCAGTTGGGCGAACGTTTTGTCGGTTTGTATTTTGCTGGCAATGACGAATCTGCTAAGGAAGAC
The DNA here is from genome assembly GCA_047638675.1 of Planctomycetota bacterium. GTDB lineage: Bacteria > Pseudomonadota > Gammaproteobacteria > Eutrophobiales > Eutrophobiaceae > WLWS01. The sequence goes on from JBLIML010000082.1 coordinate 12,659, forward strand.
ATACAACAAAGTCAGGGCATTCCCTTTGATATCCTCACAATCGGCACGGATGAAACGGATATCATCGATAAAAACGGTTTGCTGCAACAACACTACGACGCCACGCCAGGCACATTTTATCTCATCCGACCAGACCAGCATGTGGCGGCACGATGGCGCAATTATAATTCGAGTAAAATAGATTGCGCCCTCGCGAGAGCCACTGGTAATTTGGCATAAAAGAAATAAAGTTAAAATATTTCACAAGACCCATTTTTATTTGTTAGACTAAGCGCACTTCTCCATTCAATGGAGGAATAACCTAAGGGGTGGCCATAAGGCCTGAGACATCGTTTTGATGGACCCTGGAACCTGATCCGGATAATGCCGGCGTAGGAATAGGACACTGCATAAGTTTTCAGTTTTTATTCTCTCCACCTATCCGGGTCTCTGATTAGCAATTTTTTTTGGAGACTTAATATATTGACTCGTTTTATTTTTGCGCTACTGATTGCTCTACAGTTATGCGCAAACTTTATCGTATACGCTGACGATTCTTTAGAGGAAATAGTCGTTACCGCTGGATTTCGCGATACCGAGCTTATGAAAAGTGTTGGCAGTATCAGCGTGCTCGATGAACAACTTATTCAGGACCGCGCCGCGCGTCACTTCGATGAGACAGTTAACATTCTGCCCAATGTTAGTTCCTCTGGTGGAGGTACGCGTGCTCGATTTATTCAAATTCGTGGTGTAGGCGACCTCGAACAGTTTGTTGATCCAAAGCACTTTCCATCAGTGGGCATCACTATTGATGATATCGAAGTGGGCACCACGGCTACCGGCGCCGTTCTGATGGATGTTGCACAAATCGAACTGTTGCGCGGGCCGCAGGGGACAAAGTTTGGTGCTAATGCACTGGCAGGCATTATCAATATTCGTACCCACGAACCAACGGAAACATTTAGTGCCAATATCGAAACTGGCTATGGCAATTTTGATAGCTGGCATGTAGGGGCTAGCATAAGTGGCCCTTTATCAGAATCAGTTCAGGGCAGGCTGGCCGTTCAGCAAAACAAGAGCGACGGATATTATTCAAATGATTTCGCAAATCGCGATGATACCAATGAACGTGATGAATTAAGCGTACGTGGAAAATTACGTTGGTCAGGTGATAACGGTGCCGAAGTCAATCTCATCACATCGTACGCTGACCTCAATGGCGGCTATGATGCCTTTTCCCTCGATAATGTTCGCAATACCTTGTCAGATAATCCGGGAAACGACAAACAGGAAACCATTGCGCTGGCGATCAAGGGCAGTATGCCTATCCTGCAAGGTCTTACCCTGGAAACTATTTTGAGCTGGCGGGACAGCAACGAAGATTACGCCTTTGATGAAGACTGGGTGTTTTCGGGTTTTTGCGATGGCATTCGTTGTGATCCCCTCTTCGAATTTTCCAGTACCGATGAATTATTGCGCAGTAGCGATGTCCTTGCCGCCGATATTCGTCTGAAATCTGATCTCACACGACTTGGCTGGGTAGCAGGTATCTATGCGCAGAAGCGTAAGGAAGACCTGCAACGTCAACATTTCGTTGCATTCTCAAGCGACTATGAAACAGAACGTTACGCAATTTACGGACAATTAAAACTGGAAGTCGCAAGTAACTGGAATATTACGGCGGGTCTGCGTTATGAGCATTTTGAAGATAGGTATAACGATAGCAATACTCTGATTACCGACTCGAGCGACGAGTATTGGAGCGGTGAGTTAAGCGCGGAATACTTATACGGCGAGAACACACTTTTCTATGCTACTTTATCCCGCTCAGTTAAACCTGGTGGTGTGAATACGGAAACGAGTTCGAGTTTCCCCATTATTAATCCCATCTTTCAGCCTTTTCTATTATCACGTCAGCAATTCGATGCGGAAACATTATTCAACAAAGAAGTAGGGATGAAAGCTCGTTATTTGAATAACAAGTTAACCCTGCGACTGGCTTTGTTTCATATGGACAGAAACAATGCTCAACTTGAAAGTTTTGTCTGGGACGCCAGTACGTTTATCTTCACTGGCTTTCTTGATAGTAACAGTGATGCAGAGAACTACGGCGCAGAATTAGAGATGAGTTATCAGTTTACAGATGGACTGGAGTTTTTTGCCAATATTGGCTATCTGGAAACCAGTGTCGATGAGTTAAGCGTGTTTGACCTGGATAGCAGTCAGTTTATTACGCGAAGCAATAGAGACCAGACAAAAGCACCGAACTGGCAATACAATCTTGGCATCAATCTACACTTTAGTGAGAGCTTACACGGCCGCATTGACGTAGAGGGCCGCGATAGTAGCTTCTTTGGCTACTATCACAATGGCAAAATTGATGCTTACACGCTTGCCCATGCCAGTGTGAACTATCAGATCGGTAAAGTGAACCTGCAACTGTGGGTTCATAATTTGTTTAATAAAGACTATCAGATCCATGGCTTGTATTTCGCTAATGACCCTCGTGATGGTTTTGCTGTTAATCGCTCGTATTATCAGTTTGGTGAACCCAGGGTTTACGGCATCAATGCGAATTATTCCTTTTGAATAAAAGTTTGGAGTATCTTTTCATATTCAACACAGCTTAAGTACAATCGTCGTTCAAGTACATATCAGGACGACAGAAGAAACCCAGGGTTAAAGCACTATGAAAATCACAGCCGAAATAAGTATGTATCCCCTACGCGAAGATTTCATCCCGCCCATTGATGCTGTCATCGAAAAACTCAACAGCTTCGATGATATGCAGGTTAATACTTTTACCACGGCAACTACGATTATTGGTGATTACGATATTGTCATGGACGCGATAAAAGAGACACTTGCATGGAGTTATGAAAACTTTGGTACGGCTGTTTTCGTCACCAAATTAATACCCGGCTACGATCCAGGGTCTTAATGCAAGAAGCACCCCAATTTCTATTATCACTTCTCGCCAGTCTTTCTATCTGGGAAGGCTGTGCCGTTATTCTGGCCACTGCTTATCTGTTGCTGGCGGTAAGGGAGAACATATTATGCTGGTATTGCGCCCTTTTAAGCACGGCAATTTTTACTTTTTTGTTTTGGGATGTCAGTTTATTGATGGAATCCGCACTGAACGTCTACTATATGATGATGGCGGTTTATGGCTGGTATCAGTGGAAATACGGTGGAAATAAAAAGAGTCGCCTGACAATACGAAGATTAACGATTAAACAAAATGGCCTTATCATTATCTTCATATTAATAATGAGCCTCCTATCTGGCTATTTTCTCGATGAGCATACGCATGCTGTCTGGCCTTATATTGACTCTTTCACCACCTGGGCTAGCGTCATCACTACCTTTATGGTTGCGAAAAAGATCCTGGAAAATTGGTTGTACTGGCTGGTAATCGATAGTATTTCCATTCCTTTGTATATTGACCGCGGTCT
>JBLIML010000083.1:0-15622 GCA_047638675.1 Planctomycetota bacterium
ATGTGGATGTTTTTGGCACCACCCATAATGGCATTCAACTGGAGCGTGTGAATACCCTGAAAAGTAAATTGTTCTGGTTTATTTTTGTCGAGTTTTTTCCGGAGACTGATGTAAATCGCGTTTAAGAAATTCTCTGAACATGTGAACTAATTCCGTATTTCCGTGTGTTCGTTATCACATATAATTAAAAAGTCGGCCGAACTGCCCTCTAATCATGGACTCGAAGGAAAAGGGGGTTTATTCTTGACTTTCCCCGGTAGAGGTACAGAAAGGCAATAACGACAAATGAACTTTGATATTGACACGGCACCTCCCTCACTGGATATCCTCGAACAGGAACGTAATGCGCTTGTTAATGATATTAAACACCTGACAACACGCGATACAATAATTACTTTTCTAATAATAATATTTGGCAGCGTTGTCCTGGGTCTCATTGTTTATTGGCAGACCGATAATATTAGATATGCTGGTATTTCTGTCGCTGTATTTCCGGTGCTTGGCACAGTACTGAGTTTAATGGGAGTGACGAAGTCGACCGGTTTTAGAAGTGCTGCAAATAGTATTAGTGAACTGCATAATAAATTTGTTGGTCTCAGCGCGGTATCAACAGCAAGTATGGATGATGTTAAAACCTTGTGCTCACGACACAAGCTTGTCAATGAATATCATGCGACCTTAGAGCAGCAGGGCAGGGTATCTGTAAATGCAGAATTGGCCATGTTTTGGGATTTCGATTCAAGCACTGTGGCCAATACCGCAAGAGGTCGAGATCTTGTCAAAAATGCGAAAAAAACCGTTTCAATTTAGTACCTGGTAATTATTTTCTATTTCTTATCGTCAGTAAATCTATTATTTTTCGACTTGTTCTTTTAGATTAGCAACAAATTCATTACCAATAGAATCTGCAACTTTTTGCATCATACCTGAACCGAATTTCCCCAGTCTTCCGAGCAAATTGATTTCGGAGGTATAAGTAACTTCGGTATTGGCATCATTCAGTTTTTTTAATGCAAGTGTACTGCTTGCTTTTAAGCGGCTGCTTTTTGTGCCTTCTTCCCCTTTTGTCAGATAGGAGGCAAATTCCGGTGGCCGTTCTTCGATAGCTTCGATTTCAACTACAAACCTGGTTTTAATTGGACCAACCTTGACCTTGATACTGGCTTTGTATGTTGAATCGCCGGTTTTTTCAGCGCCCTCACAACCAGGAATACAGGGCGCAACCTGTTCCGGGGACGTGATAAATTGCCATACAACGTCCTGCGCTGCCTGTACAGAGAAGGTTTTTTCAATTTTCATCTGAGCTCATCCTCCAAATATTCTTGATACAATAAAATGTGTCATGATATTCCAAAACCATACGAAAGCGTATGGTTTTTTAAGTGCCTGTTAAATTCTAAGTTTGAATCTTTTTCAACGTGCGTGCCAGTTCGGCTAGACTTTCCAGGCTATGAGCCGGCAGGAAATAATCCATAAAAGGCATCGCCGTTTTCATACCTTGACATAGGGGCTTATATAAAGCGTTTCCCAATAAGGGATTTGCCCAGATGAGTTTGTGGCTACGTTTATGCAAGCGCTTCATTTCTGTCTTAAGTAAGTCAGAATCACCTCTATCCCAACCGTCACTAAGTATTATTACGGTAGTACGTGAGCGTAACATGTCACGAGCGAATTTATTATTAAACTCCTGTATGCAGGTGCCGATTGTCGTACCGCCTGCCCAGTCATGAACGTAGTCGGAGACCAATGCCAATGACTCTTCAACACTCTTATTTTTTAAATAAGAGGTGATGGGTGTCATGCGTGTGGAAAATACAGCCACGCCGAAATTATTTAACTCTCTGTTTAGTGCATAGATAAACTGAATAATGAATTTACTGTAGGTCTGCATAGAGCCACTAACATCGCAGAGCAGCAGCAACTTCGTTTTCTTTATACGTTTATTTCGGTAGGCCAGAGAAATGCCATCACCGCCCTGTAAGGCATTACCACGTAACATACGACGGAAATCGAAACTGGCTCCACGTTTGTCACGCTGGTATCGGCGGCTTTGATGTTCGGCAAACAGGGCGATTAATGGCGCGATAAGTTTTCTGGCTTTTTCGATCTCTTTTTCGGACATCATGCCTAAATCCCGTTTCATCAGAACTTCTTCGGCACTATAGGAGCTTGGACTGGCGTCGTCCGTTGCATTTTGCTCATCTTGTAAAGCACTGTCTGTGAACACAGTATCACCTGGCGAATCTTCATTTTCTTCATCACTACCCGCGTCATCGTCACTGATAACGATGTCATCGAAATTTATTTTTTTCTCCCAAAAATGTTGAAAGTAAAGGTCGAAAGCATCAAGGTCGTTCGCATTCGATATAAGATTTGCCCGCGTGGCCGCGTAAAAGTCGTCTCTATTGGCAATATCAATGAAATGAATACTCTGGCAAAGACCGATGAGTTTAGAAGAGTTTACAGGGATACCGCCTTGATGGAGGAGTCGAGAAAAGCGAACGATCTGGTTTAGCAGGTCATTGCTTTTTGAATCAAGGGTAGGCTTCATAAGTAATCAGGCTAAGCGAGGAGAGAGTTTGAAATCATATGTATCTTTCCCGAGTCTCTTTCCCTCGAGCTATTGAGTTGTTGGTGTTGCCGTATTTCTTCGGCTTAAATCTTTAGAGAATATCCAATTTCAGTGTGAGCGAGGCTGGGTTAAATCCAGCATGACGATATTGGAATTTGTCTACTTGTCGCGAGAGCATTCATTCTTTCCACTCTCCCATCAATATATTCCCTGAGACTGCCACATTGCTACTAGCTATCAAATTAGCCTGTTTAACCAGCTCAGCCGTTTCATTGCCCTGGATTTTATCTATATCAGCCTTGTATTTGAGAATACAACCGAGTGTTTGTTCTGCTGTTTCCGTATCAAGTTCATCCGTATTCAGTGTTAAGAATGCTTCGGCCCAATCCAGTGTTTCTGCAACACCTGGAAGTTTGAATAACTCCTGCTGCCGGATTAATTTCATGAAATGGCACAACTGTAGAGCCAACTCAGTCCGGATAGTTGGGACGCGGGTGGTGACAATTCGGGTTTCACGTTCCACTGATGGGTAGTCTATCCAGTGAAACAGACAACGACGCTTTAAGGCTTCATGTAGATCTCGGGTACGGTTGGAAGTAAGTATGACAATCGGTGCTTGTTTTGCCTTAATCGTACCCATCTCAGGGATAGTGATCTGAAAATCAGACAGGACTTCTAACAGGAAAGCTTCAAATTCTTCATCAGATCGATCAATTTCATCGATTAATAGTACAGGAGGCGTAAGGCTCTCAGATTGAATAGCACACAACAATGGGCGTTTGAGTAAAAATTCTTCACTAAAAATATTGCTACCGATTTCTTTTTTCTCCGCACCACGCGCCTCCTGTAATCGTAATTCGAGCATTTGGCGAGGGTAATTCCATTCGTATAAGGCAGTTTGTGTATCCAGGCCTTCATAGCATTGCAATCGAATGAGTTCTGTATCCAGTAATTTGGCAAGGACTTTAGCGACTTCCGTTTTTCCGACACCCGGCTCTCCTTCCAGCAATAAAGGCTTATGCATTTTTACAGCAAGATAGATGGATGTTGCCAGCATACGATCTGCAATGTAATTATGCTCAGCGAGTTTCCGCTCTACCTCGTCAATCGAACTAAACATGAAGTTTTATTTTCATCAGTCAAAATCAGGAAGTGAATATTTGTGCCTTTTTCTCAATTCTTTCAAGACGGATTGCACGTGATTCTTTTTTCGTTACATAAGCTTCGCCGAGCACATAGTAATAAAGCATGCGTGCTCGAATTTCAGACTCTTCGGCCGCAAACCCGGCATCGGTGAATAAGTCAATCAAAAAGGTAAGCCTGAGTTTATCTGCTTTTTCGACATATTTTCTCGCATTAACATCGTGATTGGCCCAGGCTCTGATGGCAGGATCATATTTTGTTTTTTCATTAGTAATGATGTCTCTGAGGGTGCTAAATATTCTTTGTACAGGATCACCATGAAACATCCGGGCATTTTCCACAACCGTTTTTGTCATTTCGAGATGCCAATACTCGATTAGTGCATCAAGCAATTCCGGTCTGTTTTTAAAATGCCAGTAGAAACTGCCCTTGGTGACTTTTAGTTTTTTTGCAAGTCGTTCAATGCGAACTTGATCTATACCTTCTTGATAAAGTGTATCAAAGGCACAAATCACCCATGATTCTCGAGTCAGACGTATGTTTTTCTGCTTTTCAGACAAAAGTAGGCTTTCCCTAAGGTAGTCAGATTACTATTTTAAAATATTTAAGGTTTACTTTGGCAAGAAGTTTAAAGTTCTGGAATTCACTGGAATACGGTGCCGTGTGGACATTGTAAACCCTCCAGATTGAAATATGTGCTTTTTTGTCATTAGCGCTGCGTAGCTAACTCGTTATTTGCGTGAAATTTAATCAGGCCGAGTTTCGTCACAATGTCAGGCCTTACATTCCAGCATTTTATCTTTGATTAGCATGCCACTTGACTTAATTGTCCGACCCCGGCAGGTCGGATGAATTGCATCCTTAGCGTCGTAAACGGTACATCCCTGTACCACTTCTCGGCCCTACCATTTTTTAATTGAATCAATAGACACGCTTTACCGCCGAAAGAATTTCCGGTTCGTGAGACAGGAAATCTTGAAGAAAAATATTGCTAATTAACCTGAACTTGGGTTAAAGGATCAGTTTCACAAATTCAAACAAATAGCGTCATTCCGGTAAGCTTTTAGGCCGGAATCCATGCTTTAAAAACTGGATTTGCATCCTTAGTTCCGTAGACGGTGCGTCCATGCACCACTTCTCCGCCAAAAGCATGCGGGAATGATGAATAAATTACAGAATTCTCTTATCCCGAGTTCAGGTTAATTACGGCTTAGCGATTCTCAGTGAAACCGCAGGCCATTCCAGCGATAATAATTTTCTGAATATTTGAAGTGCCTTCTACGACCTGTAATGATTTAGCATCTCTATAATAACGCTCGGCAGGATACTCTGTGGAAAACCCAAAGGAACCGAATATTTTCATGGCTTCGTTTGCTGCGTGCACTGCAGCCTCCGACGCGAAAAGTTTGGCTACGGATGTTTCATACTGGTTGGGTTTGCCCTGGTCTTTTAACCATGCGGCCTTGTAGACGAGCAGTTGTGCTGCCTGATGTTCAATGGTCATCTCTGCTATTTGTGCCTGGACCATTTGATGCTTTGAGATAGGTTTGCCGAATTGGGTTCTTTCATTGGCATACTGAATAGCGTGCTTTAAAGCACCGCCTGCCACACCAAGGGCTCCCGCGGCACAACCAATACGTGTATTCCCTAATTGCCACATGCACATTTTGAAGCCATTGTTGAGTTCACCGAGAAGAGCATCCTTGGGGATCTTTGCTCCCTCAAAAACAAATTCACCTGTGGGTGAGCAATGCAGTCCTAGTTTTGTTTCAATAGCTTTCGCGCTAATACCCTCTGTTTTCTTCGGTTCGATGATAAAACACGAAATTCCTTTATTGCCTTGCTCCCTGTCGGTGTAGGCATAGAGCAAGCCTGCGTCTCCAACATGCGCATTCGTGATCCACATTTTACTGCCGTGTAGTTCCCAATGGTCGCCTTTATCAATGGCATGCGTTTTCATGCTGGCGACATCGGAACCGGTATTGGATTCGGTCATGGCAAAGAAACCCATTTGCTTGCCTTCTATCCAGCCGGGGATATATTTTTCTTTTTGTTCATCGGTGCCATATTTCGCTACTGATAAAGGTGCCCCGAGATTTTGCATATTAAAAGGGAGGCGCCAGGACGCAGACACTTCTGCAATTTGCTCTGTCATGAGTACAGACTCGAAAAACCCCATGCCGTTACCACCGAGCTCTTCAGGAAGCACGCAGGATAAAAAGCCAAGTTCCCCCATTCTTTCAACTCTGTCCTGTCGAAATTCGTGGTTTTTTTCTTCTTCTTCCAGGGTCGGTGCGATGTCTTCTTCGGCAAAACGACGTGCCGTATCCTGTACCAGTTTTTGTTCTTCTGTGAGCTCAAAAAACATATTTACATTCTCTTAGTTGAGTGGCTTATTCAATAATAATCAACACATCGTCTTCTTCGACAAGGTCGCCTTTATTTACTTTTATTTCCTTGATGGTCCCGTCACATGGCGCATAAACGGGATTTTCCATTTTCAATGCTTCGATAATCACTAATTCATCATCTTCTTCAACTTTGTCACCAACTTTGACCAGAACTTCCCATATATTTCCTGCCAGAGGTGCTTCTACGTCTGTAGCCATAGTATTACTCTCCTATTTCAACATCGTTAAAAATATGCCTGCAGCTATCACAGTACCGATAACGCCAGCGATATTAGGGCCCATTGCAAACATCAAAAGGTAATTTTTCTTGTCTGCTTCGGCACCAATCTTTTGCACCACCCGGGCTGCCATCGGCACTGCTGAGACACCTGCCGCACCGATTAAAGGATTTATTTTATTAGTAGTAAACAAATTCATGCACTTCGCCATAATTATACCGCTTGCCGTACTTATCATAAATGCAAACAGACCCAGGCAAAAAATGATTAGTACATCCTGGCGCAGAAAATTCTCTTCACTCATGGTAGCACCAACACTGATCCCCAGGAAAATGGTCACTGTGTTCATCAAGGAGTTCTGTGCTGTGTCACTAAGACGGTCAACAACTTTCGATTCACGAAATAGATTGCCCAACATGAACATGGATATCAGTGGTGCGGATGCGGGTACGAGGAGAATAATCACCAGTACCGCAATAATGGGGAAGCAGATTTTTTCCCGGGCACTCACTTTACGACCCTTTTGCATTTTTATTTTTCGTTCAGCATCCGTGGTCAGTAATTTCATGATAGGTGGCTGGATCACGGGGACTAGCGCCATGTAGGAATAGGCAGCAACGGCACAGGCACCAACCAATTGTGGCGCCAGGTGGGCGGCGAGAAAAATGGTCGTGGGACCATCAGCACCTCCAATGATGGCTATCGTTGCTGCTTCTTCCATGGGAAAGCCGATGTAACAAGCCGTAAAAAATGTGACATACACCCCCACTTGTGCTGCTGCGCCAAGGAAAATAAGGCGAGGTTGCACCAGCAAAGGGCCGAAATCGGTTAGTGCCCCCAGACCGAGAAAGATAATTGGGGGGAAGATTTCCCATTTGATGCCAAGTTGATAAGTGCGCCAGATTAGCCCTTCATCAACCGCCATCAATCCTGTTAGAGGTAAATTTGCCAACAGAACGCCGAAGCCAATAGGCAATAGCAAAAGCGGTTCATACTTTTTGGCAATGGCTAAATAGATAAGCACCAGGCCCACTACCCACATCATCACCATACCCGGTGTGAGGGCCAGCAGACCCATGTTGTTAAAAAATACCATTGCTATTCGGTTTTTCCTGAATCGTGTCTGCAGGACCACGCATTTATGCGAATGGCGAGATAGAGAATAAATATACCAGCAAATACGCCCGCTATGCCGTTTAGAAAGATGTTGAGAGCCTGATTCAAGTCCACAATGCTCAGCCTTTTATTATGCGTGGCAAAATCATCTGGTGTTTGGGGCAAATTGACGTTGGATTCTGGTAGGCGGCACCGGCGAAGGCTTTTAAGTAGTTACGTAATTCTTTCAACCTGACTATTTCGTCCACCAGCCCGTGGTGAGCACAGAACTCAGGGAGCGAATTGTCATGATATTGTTTCGCCAGTTCATTCATTTTTTCAGCGATGGGCTCTAATGGTCTGCCGGCATCTTTTTCCTTTACGGCTCTACGGGCATAGGTTGCCACGGCGGCCGTTTCCCCATGCATGACGGCAATCTCCGTCGCCGGGGTGCCCAGAGTGAAGGCGTTGTGACGATTGGCCGTAGGGCCGCCAAGTACATAATGTGCAGCTGCACTGCCTTTACGCAAGACGACTAGCATCATCGGCACCTCAGTTTGTTGAATGGAATAGACCAGCGCCTGGCCTAATCCTAGCACTTCAGCCTGTTCTGCCGCATCCCCGACATCGATACCACTAGTGTCCTGAAACCAGATAATAGGCAGACGATCACGCCCGCACAAAGTGACGAACTCATTCATTTTAATCAGACCCTGGCGATAGAGCTTACCGCCGATGCCAGGATAGTCCCCATATTCGGGGTAATCTTTACCCAGGTAGCCCTGGCGATTACCGATACATCCCACCAACATGCCGTCAACTTTGCACAGGCCTGTATACATCTCCGGGCCATAGTCCGGACGAAACTCCATATGTTCACTGCCATCTACCAGCCGGGCCAATACCTCTTCAAAGTCATAAACTTCTTTCTGATTGAAAGGCAGGAGAGAATAGATATCTTCGATGGGAAAGGCAGGTTCTTTCGGTTCGGCGACCTGAAAAAATTTCGGCTGATAGGCGGGTGTCGCCAGCATATATTCCTTGATGCCATCAAGAACTCCAGTCTCTTCTTCATAGACATGGGAGAAAAAACCGGTTTTATCGTAGTGCGTATCCACGCTACCGGGAGGTGTAGCACTAAATTCACGAGTAAGCGTGATGAGTTCTTCCAGCATTTCAGCATCAAATCCCCCCCGAGGTGCCATACCAGAGACAATACCCACACCGCCTACCGCAATGTTTGCGTCTTTATGCGCGAGCAAGATAGTCGGGCTGATGGCCTGATAGCCCCCACCTGCGGGATTGGTGCCATAGATACCGGCTATGATGGGGATACCTGCCTGTTCCAACTCCGCGTGTCGAAAAAAGGGCGTGCCGGCGCCTCGACGGTTGGCGTAGAATTTTTCCTGTTCTGGCAACTTTGCGCCACTACAGTTCACCAGCCAAACCAGCGGAATATTCAGTCGTTTGGACAAATCTGTCACTCTGAGGATATTTTCCGACTGTCCTGGTAACCAGGCGCCTGCCATCACTTTGTTGTCAAAGCCAATGACCACGGCCCAACGACCTTCAATCCTGGCCAGACCATCAACAACATTGGTAGTCCCTTCTTCGTTGCTCAGCGGGTTATAAAGACTGTGTAAAGGGTGCCAGGAGTCGGCATCTACCAGATATTCGATACGTTGCCAGATGGTCATCACACCGCGCGCATTAATTTTCTCAGTCGGTAAACCGGCATCTTTGACCTTCTCTTTGAGCTGTTCGATTTGCTCTTCGGTTTGTTTGAGCTGTTCGACACTGGCTACAGCGCGTTTGATCCGGCCCTTTTTCAGCTCCTTGCCAAAACTTTCCATTTTTTCAAAATAAGGTTTCATGCAATATCTGCCTTTATTTATAAACTCAAGAATTTAATTGACGCTGATCAACTTCATCAACGAAACAGGGCGCATAGTATCGAACAGCTCTTGCTTGCAATGCAATATAAATTCATTATTTAATGCAATTTTGCCCTGTGAAACAAAGAATAAGGCTCTATCAAGCAATTGATAAATGTCTGTTGAGATTTACAATGCTGAGGACTTATTAAACTAGAATGGGGCTTGGGCTCACAGGAATAATCGACTTTGGCATAGATTGTAGGTCGATATTGATTATATTATCGTGCGAAACGATGATGCAGACATCATTTATACTATTAATCCAATAAAATTTTATTCTGTTACCTTTGGGGTAGAATTTTACGGAATTTAACGATTAAGGAGAGTTAAGGTGTCAACAAACTTATCAAGCACACAACTCGCTAGCCTGGTGAAAAAAGACAAGGTGCATCGCGACGTGTACACCGACCCAGATATTTTTGACCTGGAAATGGAACGTATTTGGGGTAATGCCTGGATTTATGTGGGGCACGAAAGTCAGGTTAAGAAAGTTGGGGATTATTTTGCCACCAGTATAGGCACACAGCCGGTAATTATGACCCGGCACAAAGATGACAAGGTGCATGTCTTGTTTAATCGTTGCTCGCACAAAGGCGCGCAACTCATTGGGGATACCTGCGGTCATGCCGAGAAAATTCGCTGCATCTATCACGGCTACGTATTTGATACCGATGGTTCGCTTTTGCATATCCCCAAAGAAGAGGGCTATGCGGGCAGTAAGTTTGTCAAAGGAAACTCCGAGGCAAATGTACAACAAGTGCCCCGCGTGGATAGCTATCGTGGATTAGTGTTTGCAAGTTTGGCAAGTGAAGGGCCTGATCTGGTCACCTGGCTTGGAGGCGCTGCCTTGTCCATAGATAATCTCGCGGATCGTTCTCCCGTGGGTGAAATTGAGATCGCAGGTGGCTGCTTTCGTTATGTGCACGATTCAAACTGGAAAATGTTCGTGGAAAATCTGAATGACGCCATGCACCCTATGGTCGTGCATCAATCCTCCAGCGGGACAGCTAAACTTGTTTTTGACGATCTTGGTGTGAACAAAGAAGATGTGCCCTTTGAATTGGAGATGTTGGCGCCTTTTACAAACGATTACGATTTCTTTGACAAAATGGGGCTGATTGCCTGGAACAACGGCCATAGTGTGACTGGCGGTAAATTTAGTATTCACTCTGCGTATTCTGTTATACCCGGTTACTTCGACTCACTGATTGAAGCTTATGGTGAGGAGAGGACCAAGGAAATATTGGGTGTCAATCGTCATAACACGGTGGTTTATCCGAGTTTTACGCTAAAGGGAGTTATTACCTCCATACGAGTGGTTAAGCCGATTGCGGTTAACAAGACGGTAATTGAGTCATGGGTATTTCGACAAGTTGGTGCCCCGGAAGAGTTATTTCAGCGTTCTATTACCTATTGTAATCTCATTAATTCCCAGGCGAACCTGGTTGGGCCTGATGATCAGGAGGCTTATCATCGTATGCAGCAGGGATTGGAAACGAAAGATGATAACGAATGGGTTAGTCAGCATCGCTATCTTGATAAGGAAGAGGTGGAGGCAGATGGTACAAAGAATGCCATCGGCACGAGTGATATGGTATTCCGGCATCAATTTGAGACATGGCTATCGTATATGACGAATGAGGAGAGAGTGTAATGAGCGCTGTAGCAGAGTCAACAGACACCAACAAAGCGCCCGACATTAAGGATCTGGAGCAATTCCTGTTTCTGGAAGCCAGGTTGATAGATGAGCAACGTTGGGAGGAATGGAATGCCTTGTTTACTGATGAAGGTGAGTATTGGGTGCCAGTCAGTCCGGATCAGCCTGATGCAAAAAATCATGTTTCTTTGATGTACGAAACCGAATTACTTAGAGCGGTACGTATAAAACGTTTTAAACACCCAAATGCATTTTCGCTAAAACCTGCGCCACGTTGCAGCCACATTGTTAGCAATGTCATGCTCGACGAGTACGATAGTGCGACAGGGGTGTGTATTGTCAAATCGCGTTTCCTCATGTTGCAATATCGACGTGAAGAACAGGATGTATTTGGCGGAAGTTATACACACCTTTTGAAAGTCGAAGAACTGGGATTTCGAATAAAAAAGAAACGGGTTGATTTAATTAATTGTGATGCTCCTCTGGGAAACATTCTTCTTTATTTCTAAAAAGATCATTTTTACAGTCGTCAGGTAAACAGCAGTTCGCGTGACGCCTCCAACGCTGGATTTCACCTTTAATTCATTATGACCGCATTTGACGAATTTCAAAAAACCGTACAGAAAGTGCCTGAGAATCCCTTTCTGCACATACCTCTTCAGGCGACTAGAGACTATGGTCAAAGCGCCGTGGATTATCGTTATGGGGAAGCCCTGGAAGAAATCAATATACTGAGTGAGCAATATAAATCTGCCGGATACGGACATGGCCAGCGTGTTGCCCTGGTATTGGACAATCGTACTGAATTCTTTCTGCATTTCCAGGCGCTGAATAAACTTGGCGTGAGTGTAGTGCCGGTAAATTCCGGCTTCCGCGTTGAAGAAATGGCTTACGTCATCGGACACAGTGATTCCTGCCTGGTGTTATCACTTCCTATCTATATGGAAAAGGTGATGGAGGCATTAGCGACAATTGATCGTCCGGTATCGCTGGTTGACACAGGTGGAATGGATACACTATCGCAATCTTCGGGGACAAATTTAACGAACGAAGTAGACGGTGACACTGAGGCTGCAGTGCTTTATACATCGGGTACAACTGGCGAACCTAAGGGCTGCATGATAAGTAATGATTATTTTGTGAGCATAGGCCAGTGGTATAATTCAATACATGGCTACTGTCAGTTGTCTTTCGGTGAAGAGAGGATGCTGACACCATTACCGCTAGTGCATATGAATGCCTTGTGCACCATGATGGCGATGATCATGAGTGGTGGATGCATCATCCAGCTAGATCGTTTTCACCCATCAACATGGTGGGAAACAGTTCGTACGAGCGGAGCCACTTGTCTGCATTATCTTGGCGTTATTCCCGCCATTCTTTTGAATCAGGCAGAGAATCCTGAGGACAATGTTGGCGACCAGGTGAAGTTTGGTTTCGGTGCGGGCGTCGATCCGAAACATCTGCAACGTTTTGAAGATCGCTTTGGCTTTAAACTGGTAGAAGGCTGGGCGATGACTGAAACCGGAACACATGTCTCTATCACAACGCACGAAGAACCCAGGCATATTGGCACACGTTGCGTTGGCAAACCCGTGAACGCCATTGAATATCGACTCGTGGATGAAGAAGGAAAGGACGTTGCGACAGGTGAACCCGGGGAGTTGCTGATACGTGTTGCAGGTGACAATCCTCGCAAAGGATTTTTTTCCGGTTACTATAAAAACGAAGAGGAAACGGCAAAAGTTTGGGAGGGTGGTTACTTTCATACAGGTGATGTGTTGCGGGTGAGTGAAGATGGTTCTTTTCACTTTGTAGACCGAAGAAAGAACATCATCCGTCGAAGCGGTGAAAACATCGCGGCAGTGGAAGTCGAAAATGTATTGTTTCAATCGGCTGAAATCGCTAATTGTGCGGTGACCCCTGTTTACGATGAGATGCGTGGAGAAGAGGTTGGTGTTTGTATTATTTTGAACGAAGGGGCTATCGCGAATAAAGAAACTGCGAATAGACTATTCGAATTTTGTAGTGAAAAACTGGTTTACTATAAAATACCCGCCTACTACATGTTCGTCCCTGAATTGCCCATGACGGCTTCTCAAAAACTACAGCGCGGCGAGATTAAAAAGCTCTCGGCGGATCTGATAGAGCAGGGGAAATGTATAGACTTACGTAAATTAAAGCGTAAAGGAAAATAAAACAGGACTGTTATTGTGAAGCAAAAAGCAAAGAACTATGAAGACGTTGCACTGGTATGTCCTGTCAGTATTCCTTACGAACGACAAAGTGAGAAGCAGGCTGAGTGGTTCATCGGTCGTGCGCTGGCGGAGATGTTGAAAAGTTCCGGCCTGAAAAAAAGTGACATTGATGGTCTTGCCGTATCCAGCTTCACTTTGGCGCCAGACACCGCAGTTAGTCTGACAAATTATTTTTCTATGACGCCACGTTGGCTGGAAACTATTCCTCTCGGTGGTGCAAGTGGCATTGTCGCTATGCGTCGGGCGGCCAGGGCAATACAGGCGGGGGATGCAGAGGTTATCGCCTGCATTGGCGGTGATACAGCCAACGCGGAAAGTTTTGCTAAACTTATCGACAACTTCAGCGGTTTTTCAAGTAATGCCGTCCATCCCTATGGCGCCGGTGGTCCTAATACTGTGTTTTCGATGATCACCAGAAATTATATGGAACAATTTGGTGCCATACGTGAGGACTTCGGCCGTATTTGCATATCGCAGCGAGCCAATGCACTGGCGGCTTCACGTTCTTTGTTTAGCAAAGCACTAAGCATGGATGATTATCTCAACGCACGTGTTATAGCAGATCCCCTGCACTTATTTGACTGTGTCATGCCTGCTGCGGGCGCCGAGGGATTTTTGGTAATGTCTGTTGAACGCGCACGCGCTCTCGGCCAACCCTATGTGACAATCCTGGCCAGCGAAGAACTGTATAATGCCTATCCGGAGGATGATATTCATTACCGTGGAGGCTGGAATTTGTTTCGTGACTCGCTTTATTCTGCGGCGAGTGTTGGACCTAAAGATATCAATTTGTTACAGACCTATGATGATTATCCGGTGATCGTTATGTTGCAGTTAGAGGATCTTGGTTTTTGTGAAAAAGGCGAAGCGCCACAATTTACGAAAGACACGGAATTGACCTGGAACGGTAATGGTCTTCCTCACAATACCTGCGGGGGGCAATTATCAGCAGGGCAGGCCGGCGCGGCGGGGGGCTTTATTGGGATAGTCGAAACAATACGCCAGTTAAGTGTTAAGGGCTTATCTAACGCCGTTAAAGATGCCAATATTGGTCTTGTGAGTGGCTACGGCATGGTCATTTACGATCGATGTTTGTCCAGCAATGCCGCCATCTTATCAAGAGGTAATAATGGATAAATTTAAGGAACTTCCTCCTTCTGCACGCACTACCGTTTGGCACACCGTGACAAAGGCCGCTCAATCCGGCGAATTTATTCTGCAAGTTTGCAAACACTGTGATGCAGTACAGTATCCACCGAGAGAATTGTGCAAGGATTGCCTTGAGGACAAATTGGAATGGGAAAAGGTTTCTGCAAAAGGAAAGCTTATTTCCTACACAGCGTTGCATGCGAGTACGAATGCATTTTTTCGTGAGCATTTACCGCGTCAGATTGCACTGCTTAAACTGGACTGTGGTCCATTGATATTTGCGCATATGGCCTGCGATACAGCAAAGACGGGTGACAGAGTGTCAATCGCTAGCAGATGTGACATGAGTGGTGAAGGTGTTTTTATTGCCCTGCTTGATTCAGCTGATGAACAAGCGCAATTGAATCAACTCAAATCAGTACTCTTACCAGACCATCAAGACGATTAAAAAGGAGAAGAAAGATGTCATCCTCAACGAATAAGACCGTTGTCATCACCGGAGGAAATCGGGGTATAGGCGAAGACATCAGTCAGCGCTTCCTCGATGCGGGCTACAAAGTCATCAATATATCCCGTCAGGAGCCAAACTTTTCACATGAAAATCTGGAGACCTATATAGCGGATTTAGCAGATCGCAACATCACTCAGCAAATCGCGGATGAAATTGTTGCGACTAACGAGGTGACTTCATTTGTACATAACGCTGGCGTCATAAAACCCGATCTGCTTGAAAATGTGAAGCTGGAAGATCTTGATTATCTAACACAACTACACCTTGGCTCGGCCATCACGCTGGCGCAGGGTTTTATTCCAGCTATGAAGCAAAAGCAGTTTGGTCGTATTGTTCTTATTTCATCCCGCGGCGTATTAGGCCTGGTAACACGGACTAATTATGCAGCAACCAAAGCCGGCCAGATTGCGATGGTAAGAACCTGGGCGCTGGAACTCGCCAAAGATGGCATCACGGTAAATGCTGTGGCACCAGGACCAATTGAAACCGATATGTTTCACGAATTAGTACCAGAAGATAGCGAGCTAAAACTAAAGATTGCAGATAGTGTCCCGGTGAAAAGGGTGGGTAACGCAGCCGACGTAGGACGGGTAGTAGAGTTTCTATGCGAGCCGGAAAGTAGTTTTATTACTGGACAAACGTGGTACGTGTGTGGGGGTGCCAGTTTGGTA
>JBLIML010000084.1:0-15454 GCA_047638675.1 Planctomycetota bacterium
ATGGACTTGCTTAAAGAAGAAGCAAAAGACAAAAAGCCTCATGTCGCAATCAAATTATTAAACGAGGATTTCAAAGATCATCCGGAAGCGTTTATTTCGCTCCAACGTGAATCTTCTCGTCAGCAGAAACTTGCCCATCCCAATATCGCCACCATTTACGATTTCGACCGCGTAGGCGGGCCCGGCACCCCTGTCTACATCACGATGGAATTGATGGAAGGCATGGAGCTTAAAGACTACATCAAAAAGAACGTAAAAAAACAGGGCGGATTGCCTTTCGATGAAGCTTTCAAAATCATCGAACAGCTAGGAGCCGGTTTAATTTACGCGCATAACAGACGACTGGTGCATTCTGATTTCAAACCCGGAAACGCGTTCTATTGTAATGACGGTACGGTAAAAACCCTCGACTTTGGCATTGCTCGAGCCGTAAAAAACCCGCTCACGGGTGAAGCCGAAAAAACCTTATTTGACCCGGGACAACTGGGCGCATTAACCCCGGCCTATGCCAGCCTTGAAATGCTCGAAGGTGAAGAACCCGATACACGAGACGATACCTACGCTCTGGGTTGTGTGTGTTATGAATTGCTCACGGGTAAACATCCTTTTAATAAATTACCCGCAACAACAGCACGAGAAAATGGTCTGGTACCCGCACCGGTAAAAGGGCTCAATAAAAAACAAAACCGTGCACTCCGACGTTCGGTCGCCTTCAAACGAGAAGACAGAAGTCCCTCTGTCGATCATTTCCTCGACGAAATTCAGGGAAAAGCTACCTGGCACAAAAATCCTTTTGTCATTGCCGCCGGTATCTTATTGATTGTGGGTGCGATACTGGTCAAGCCTGCAGTAGACTATTTTCATGGTCAGGAAATCCTGCAGATAGTTGAAGAAATAAATCGAGGCGACAAGCAACTGATCATCGCCAAACTGGCCGAGATACGTACGCTTGAAAAATCAGAAGAAACCACGATCACCACTGACGCAAAAGTAGCGATTCAAGATCACTTTGCCGCGGAGATTGCCTCTCATATCAATACCAGTGGGGAAGATTACAATTTTCCTAAAGCAAATGAAGTCTTGAGTGAAGTCGAGTACTTTTATCCAGAGTCTGTGTTTCTGCAGGAACAAACGGATTCGATTAATTCCAACAAGAAACAAAAAGTTGCTGACCTTTATGCGGACTATATAGCTGCACTCGATCCCACGGCCGCTCAAAACAATCCAGAGGCCATTGATAGCACTAAAAACATTCTGGAGATTATTCGACTAAAAATTGACCCCAAACATCCCTTGCTCGAAGATCCACGTCCAAGCAACGCCTACCGATTGGCTGCTGAAGAAGCGTTTGAGGGTGGTAATTTTGAGCAAGCATTGACCTTTATCAGTTCGGGGCTAAGTACCGCAGAAGGTGATGCCCGATTAACTGACTTACAAACTAAAGTAACTAATGCGGTGACTGTCGCACGTTTGAATGAATCGCTGACGGGCGTCCAGACCGAACTCGTGTCTCTTGAATCCTTTGATACCCATCAAAAAGATATTATTGAACTTGCCAGCTTGAGCTCATTTGAAGAGTCCCCCATTCTGGGCACTCTGTCTGAAAATTTGTTGGGAAATATCACGGCTAAACGAACTGAAATAGAAAAGCAGGGCAATCGCGCGGACGCTGAGGCGCTTGTCAGTGGCTACGGAGAGTTACTTGGCGCTCTGGAGTTGGGTCGTGAGCTGATACAGATCAAGCTGGCGCATCTTACCGGTGCGGAACGCACTGCGGCTATTGAAGAATTTGTGGCTTCGGACAAAGCCAATATTGAAGAAAAACTGGCTTCACCTGCACTCGATAATCCTGACTGGGAGGCAGATTTACTGGCGAGTACACGGCAATTGGACGTTCTACAAGTTGAAGATGCCTCTATAGGCACTGCCCTGCAAGCATACCGTGAGAGCATAGGCCAACTTTATGTCGAGCGAGCCACTGCAATACTGCAGGAAAATCGATTTGACGCCGCTGATGCGCTGATCAAAAGAGCTCAACGACTTGCTCCACAATTAACCTTATTGGATGCAACACTCGCAACCATCGCCAGTACCAAGCGTGAATTTGAAAACCAGCAGCAGATTGCAAATTTGAAAACCGATTTTAAATTCCAGATCGAGGCCAATAAAGTCAAAGAGGCAATCACAGCATTTGAGCAATTAAAGTTATTACTCCCCGCGGATGATGCCTTTGTCAGCACCGAGGCACCGAGCGAGTTAAGCGCAAGTTATCAACGTGTCGCAATAAGTCGAGCCACCCAGAATGACTTTGTCGGCGCCCTCGCGTTGGTGGAAGCGGGTCTCAAGCTGGCAAAAGACGACGATGTGTTAAATAGATTGCGTAATGATTACCGAGTTGAAGTCAACATTATCGAATTGTCAGAAATGTTCGCAAGTACTATTGCCTTTGACGTCATCGATGTCACGATAAAAGTGAATCAAATCGAAAACGGTGCCCCTGCTCGCTACACCGAGTTTAGAAAACAATCAGAAAAAACCCTTGAGACTCGTATCAGGTCCCTGGCGGCAACCGACAAGAATGCCGCTGCAGGCCTTGCCAACGATGCCGCCAAAGTATTTCCGACCAGTAGTGTACTTGCTGACCTGTTGCCTCAGTTTGGTGACCTGGAGCCCTGGCCTGATGCTGCTGTTGCCAATAGAGCGCTTAGTGAGGGCAGGTTAAGCGAGGTAAATACGCTTTTACAATCCGCTGCAGGGAAATTTGTGGGTCACCCGGACGTGCTCAAATTGCAAACGAAATTGGAAAATAAAATGAAAGACGCTAATGACGTCTTCAATGATTACCTTGCCGCTAAACAAGCTGCAGGTGACAGTAAAACAGCTTTGCGTAGTGATGCTAAACCCTTGCTCAGCCAGGCCAGAAAAATCTGGTTAGATAACCCGGATTACAAAAATGCGGAAGGCGAGTTAAACCAGCTTATATCGCAACGAATACAACGCGAGCAAATTGATTTCCCGGTTACGGCTCCCGGCGCAGGCGGAGGATCGGACAAAGCAAAGATTGAGGTCGCCTGGAAACCAACGCCCAGCGGCGCGGAGTGCACGGCAAATCTGGCGGGACATGGCGTACGTGCAAAAGCGGTTTGTTATGATTTTGTTAACACCGGATGGCGCGGTCCATTGATGGTGGTGGTGCCGGGAGGTGAGGTTTCGGATAAACCTTTTGCTATTGGCAGGTACGAATTGTCGGTAGGCGACTGGAGCAAATATTGCGCCTTGAGTGGCAAATGCAAACCTGAAACGAACAAGGAAAAGCATAATGATCCGCAAACCGGCATCAGCATGCAACAGGTAAAGGAGTACACACAATGGTTATCCGAACGCACAGGTAAAACCTATCGTATCCCCAATAAAGCAGAGTGGGAATACGCAGCCAAAGCCGATGGCGCAAAGGTGAAAAAGGACTGGAACTGTCGGCTTGAGCTCAACGGCAAGTTACTAAAAGGCACTGGTATCGCCAGTGTCAAGTCAGGCCAACCCAACGCCTGGGGTCTACGAAACTATATTGGTAATGTGCAGGAATGGGTGGAAGACGGCGGCGGCACTATCGCTGCCGGTGGCGCCTACTCCGACAAATGTGAGAAAAGTGAAATATCACTTCAACGTCCTCATGATGGTAGCGCCGATGATACGACAGGCTTCCGATTGGTTCTGGAAGAAGCTGGTTAATTAAACAGGAATTAAAGAGATGGCAAATAGCAGCTTGCGAGAATTAGCAAAGGAACATGCTCAAGGTAATCTTGACAAAGACGCCTATCGAAAATCGCGCGCGGAGCTGATTCAGGGCATTGTCAACTCGACGATTCCTTTAAAACAAATAGAATACCCGCCGCTGGTACAACCACCTGAACCTGAGCCTCTTGACGACACCCTGCGTAAAGTAGATGTCAATAAAACCTCCATTCAAAAGGCCGCACCTGAATCCGCATCCTCGACGAGACCGGGGGCAAGAAAATCATCAAGTGATAGCGAGCTTACAGGCACAGTAGGCTCGAGCAAATTACCTGTTATCGGCATAGTTGTTGCCCTTGTTGTGATAATTTTCGTGGCTGTATTTGTGTTAAAAGGTGATGGGAATTCCGGTAAAACAAATACATCAACAACGACAAAATCTGAGGTAAGGGAAACAAGTGTTAAGACGCCAGCACAGAAATTGATTCAGGGCTTTCTCAAGGACAAAAACTGGTCAAGCTCAAGCCTGGACACCTTCCGACAACAATGGTCAGAATTACCGCTTATCGATGTGCAGGCGAATAAAGAGTCCGTTGAAATGGGCCAGCTTACCAACGCTATTTACAAACAGTTACTGGAAGAACAGGCCCTCTCAGGCCTGGTCGACGATGACTCTTCATTGGACAAGCAAGAACAGCTTGTTCAATTTGCTTCAGAGTTGGGTATTGAAGATGCACGTATCAGTTTGCCTGAGCAAGCCGAAGTAATGGAAAATGTCCTTGAGGACATTGAGCCCTAGTAGCCCCTGTCTGCGACCTTCTTTTCGTAAACCAGCAAAGATTCCTGCGAAAATCACCCGCTGATAAGTCAGGAGAACGCGGACGCGAAAACCTACGCCCTGATATGTCAAACAGTCGATTTAACGGATTAATTAACTAATCGTAAGTATCAAATTCTGTAGACTCTACGTCTGGAATATCATCTTCGCCACGATCATGCACCAGGTTGTCACGATATTGTAAAAAAACGCTTTTAAGGAAACCGTATTCATCTACCGCCGCGATACCTAGTAGCTCACCCGTGCTTAATAAATCCGCTTTAAAATCGATATATTGCAGCGCCATTAAACCGGAACTGTATCCTGTATCTCTGATATAGGTTGTCGGGCTCAAAAGCACTCCATCGACAATGAGTGAGGTCCCTCCTCTCAAGGTGGTAGGACCTAGCAAGGGAATGATAAAAAACGGACCAGAATTAAATCCCCATTTACCGAGAGACTGTCCAAAATCCTCTCTGTGTTTGGGCAGTCCCATGTCCGTCGACACATCGAAAAAACCGGCCAGTCCGAGACTTGAGTTGACGATAAATCGAGCAAGGTCGGAAAAGGCCTGAGCAAACTTGAACTGTAAAATATCATTAGCGATGACCGATATCTCATTCATATTACTAAAGATATTGGAAACACCTTCATTTACCACCTTTGGCAGAATGGCGTCATAAACCTCAGCAATCGGATTAAAGAGGTTCTTATCCATAGCCTTATTGAACTTGAAAGCAGAACGATTGAAACCCTCAAAGGGATCTCCTTCGCTAATACTCCCCGTGCTCGCACAAGCGGAAATCAGGGTCAATAACATGATACAAAAACTAAGTCGTAATTTTTGCAGACATTGTCTTTTCATTGTGGGTTATTCCTGTATACCTGCTGTTATCCAGAGAACCTTCGAGCCACTCACTCGCAAAAGGGCACATTTTATTTTTATTAATAAAGCCTACATCAACAATACTTGAAAATCTATTCGCGATAACATGCTGACCCTGGTTCCGTGGATCATATATATCGGATTAACTGAATATTAATCATTTATCATTAGAATTTGAAATACTAAGTTCATTCAAACACCGACTTTTTCTAACATGCCTGACTCTACTGAAAATATTGACGCCGATGAACTGCTCAAATTCGAGCGGCTTTCCGATGCATGGTGGGATCCCTCTGGTGATCTAAAAACACTGCATGTCATCAACCCAATACGATTGAGTTATATAGATGATGCAGTGTCACTAAGTAATAAGAGGGTACTTGATGTCGGATGTGGCGGTGGTTTACTGACAGAAGCGATGGAAACCCGGGGTGGCAGAGTGAGCGGTTTGGATGCGAATGAGTCCGCAATAAATGTTGCACGGGCACATGCAAATCTTTCACAAAGCCATGTGGACTACGTCATCGCAACTGCGGAACAATATGCAATCGAAGCCAAGCATACTTTTGATGTCATCACCTGCATGGAGCTGGTAGAACACGTGCCAGACCCCGGCTCGCTAATGTCCGCGTGTGCTGAGATGTTGAAGCCCGGTGGTGATCTGATTATTGCCACCTTAAATCGAAACGCGCGTTCATACGCATCTGCGATTTTAGCGGCTGAATATATTCTGGGTCTATTGCCCAAAGGCACTCATGACTATGCCAAATTTATCAAACCCTCTGAAATTGCCCGGGAATTGCGAAAGCTGAATTTCGATGTGATTGACATCAGCGGTATGCATTACTTACCGCTCGCTAATCGATGCATATTGAATAACGATCCTGCGGTAAATTACCTCCTGCATGCCCGTGCCAGAACATAAGCGAGACTATAAAAAAGACCGCCTTCTCATGTTTAGGTCTCCTGTTCAAGGTCACGCCGCAACAGGCGTGAACAGGACAGCTGCGGGAGTCCAATTTCTCCATCAACCCTTAGGAAAATAATCGTGAGGAAGATTAAAAATATCTTGTTCGATCTGGATGGCACTTTGGCCGACACGGCGCCTGATTTAGCCTTTGCCTTGAATTCCTTGCTAAAGGAAGAAGGAAAATTACCCTTGCCTCTAGAGATTATTAAACCGACTGTTTCATTAGGCAGTATGGCGATGGTACGTCTGGCTTTTCATATTGATGAAGATAATATCGAATTCACCAAATTGAAAAATCGCTTTCTGGCAATTTATCACGCGAATATTGCCAAATACACGGTATTGTTTGAGGGTATGCCGCAGGTCCTTTCACATCTTGACGATGGACACATTCCCTGGGGTATCGTCACCAACAAATCAACCTGGCTAACGCAAGCACTGATGGACGAATTGAAACTCTCTCAACGTACACCCTGTATTGTGTGTGGTGATACCGTCGAGCATGCTAAGCCCCACGCCGCCCCCATGTTACACGCCTGTGATTTATTGCATTGTCTTGCAGAAGACACCCTGTATGTCGGCGATGCCAGACGCGATATAGAAGCGGGCAACAATGCGGCAATGACGACGGTAATCGCACGCTATGGTTATCTGGATGCAAAAGACAAACCTGAAAGCTGGGGAGCTGATGGTGCGGTTAACACGCCTCTGGAAATCCTGGACTGGCTCAATTGAACCTGACATGACACCCGAACACTATTGCCAGGAAAAGGCAGCCCCTGTCGGCTCAAACTTCTATTACGCCGCCCTGTTCCACAGTGCGCCACAAAAACGCAGCCTTCATGCGCTCTTTGCTCTGCAACAAGAGCTCATTGACACAGTAATCGAATGTCAGGACGCCGGTGTTGCCCGGATAAAATTACAATGGTGGAGTGAAGAAATTAGGCGTTTATTTGCCAACGAGGCACGTCATCCGGTGAGTAAAGCACTGCAAGCATTACAGCCGGAGCTCAAGCTGGAACAAAGCAGCTTACTCTCTATGATTATGACGAACGCAGATGCAATTAATCCTGCACAAGCCGAATCGCTGGAACAATTGATCGAAGATAAATGCAGGCAGCTTGGAGCATGCTGGCAGATGGCCGCGCGCGCCTGTCACTATGATGATACTCAGACAAGTGAATTCGTTGTCAAGATCGCTGGCCTGTGCGGAGCTCTGGATCATTTTCAATTAGCCCGGCAACACCTTAATCGAGGCTATTCCCCCTTCCCTCGTCTTGAAATGGAAGCACTTGGCCTGAACGACAATGATTTGTTATGCGCAAACAAAAGCGCTTCACAAAGAAAATTGCTGACAGGTCTATTTACTTCGCTCCACCGCGCACTTGTGCCTTATGTTACGAATTTAAGTGACAAAGAACAGCCCTCTATTTTATTCGCGCGAGTGATGGCTCGCATAACTCAGACCAATTGCACTTTATTGCAAAAACAATCTGAGCTGATACCTTCACAAGCATTGTTGCTTACGCCTCTGAGGAAACTCTGGATCGCATGGCGTACGAAATAACAAATTCGGCTGGATAATTAAGCGTTGATGCTAGCTTATGTTTGTACCATGCAGGAGACGCACTCTTAAGCGCCGCAATGTATTCTTCTCCACATTTTCAGCATTTAGAATAAAAGAATAAGATCGCCCCTCTACATCACTAAATCGTAAAACAAGTAGTAAACTGTGTGCCAGGGCAGAAGGTCGAAGTTTGATCGATCGCACTTCATCATTGCCATCAATCAGTGACCATTCATTTTCCTTGCCAAGGCACAATTGCGGAGTGATTGTCGCCACCTGCTGTTTGTTAAAGTCCTGGTAAAAAAAGGAAAAACATGCGGTCACTAATAATATCAGCAAGACTGATAACCAATATGGCAAGGATGAGAGAAGCAGACAAAGAGCCGCGCCAAAATGACTGAATGCCATCAAATACAAAAGTGACCTGGGCGGACGGTAGTGGATGCGAATTGGTACACTAAATGCATTATCCCTGTAAATCATATTATCTCCCTTTAACTTGCAATCTAGCTGCGGAATTTACATACTAAGTCGCCCGATCAGCACGTCTATATAGAATAGTCAGTTTTTTGGAAAATCTCTATAAAAGCGGTGTTTAGGTATCCTATACGGAATTGAAATAGAATGAAAAAAAAGACCAGTAAAAGTGGCCATCAAGCGCCACTTGCTAAAATGGCGACAAAAAACAGGCCAGCAAATCCAGCTCAGGAAATAGGCGGTCCGAAAGGCCTGGAACCCACTCGTTTTGGCGATTGGGAAAAAAATGGACGCTGTAGTGATTTTTGAAGAACCCCGAGTTAACAATAGCTAAGACGCACCAGATCTAACTTCATACTAACTATGTTCGAGAGGAAATAATATGGCAATGGTCGATGGCCCAATTTCGCCGCACATGCAAATTTACAAACCACAGTTGACGTCGATTTTATCTATCACGCATCGTGGGACGGGTATATTTCTGAGTCTGGGGGCCCTGCTGCTTTGTTACTGGTTTTTGTCGATTGCAGCCGGACCTGACGTTTATTCAAGGTTTTCAATGCATATTGCCGCCTGGTACGGTCAGGTTCTATTACTTGCTTTTACCTTTTCGCTTTATTTTCATCTTTGCAACGGTATTCGGCATTTGTTCTGGGATGCGGGTTATGGCCTGACGATAGAGACAACATATAAATCCGGTTATGCCGTCATTGTGGCGTCGCTGTTTCTAACAGCGGCAACTTGCTACCTCAGCTGTTACGCATCATGAGTTTGCGCACACCCTTAGCCAGGGTCAAAGGGTTAGGCTCCGCGAAAAACGGATCGCATCATTGGTGGCAGCAACGTGTAACGGCAATTGCGCTTGTTCCATTGTCTCTGTGGTTTATTTATTCACTCGTCAGTATGGTGGGCGCAAGTTATATGACCGTGGTGAACTGGATACGTCTACCCTATGTCACGGTACTGCTAATATTATTTATCGCCTCTCTTTTTTACCACGCGCTGCTGGGTATCCAGGTTGTCATAGAAGATTACATTGACTCGGAGTGGCAGAAAATTGGATCTATTATTCTTGTCAAATTTCTTGCTGTTGTAGGTGCACTGGCATCTGTACTTTCTATTCTTAACGTCTTCTTTGGATTTAATGCCTCATGAGTGATTCCTATAACGTAATTGAACATAAGTACGACGTGGTCGTGGTGGGTGCCGGTGGTGCGGGTTTGCGAGCCACTTTCGGCATGGCTTTAAAAGGATTAAAAACAGCTTGCATTACCAAAGTATTCCCAACGCGTAGCCATACAGTCGCGGCACAGGGTGGTATGAGTGCGGCCCTTGGTAACATGGGCGAAGATGACTGGCGCTGGCACATGTATGACACGGTCAAAGGTTCAGACTGGCTAGGTGATCAAGATGCCATTGAATATATGTGTCGGGAAGCGGCGCCGGCCGTCATTGAACTGGAACATTACGGTGTGCCTTTTTCCAGAACCGAAGAAGGCAAAATATATCAACGTCCTTTTGGCGGTATGACGACTAATTTCGGTGAAGGTACGGCGCAGCGTACTTGTGCAGCCGCAGATCGTACAGGTCACGCCATATTGCACACGCTCTACCAGCAATCCCTGAAACATAATGCCGAATTCTTTATCGAGTATTTTGCGCTCGATTTAATTATGGATGACGAAGGCGTCTGTCGCGGTGTCATGGCCTGGGATCTTGAAAACGGCACACTACATCGTTTCCTTGCCCATTCAGTCGTATTAGCCACCGGGGGTTATGGACGCACTTACTTTTCATGCACCTCGGCGCATACCTGTACCGGCGATGGCAACGCCATGGTCTTACGTGCCGGTCTACCTCTGCAGGATATGGAGTTCATTCAATTTCACCCCACGGGTGTCTACGGTGCTGGTGTGCTCATTACAGAAGGTGTACGTGGCGAAGGCGGCTATCTTAGCAATTCTGAAGGTGAACGCTTCATGGAACGCTATGCGCCTTCGGCGAAAGATCTAGCCTCAAGAGACGTTGTCAGCCGTGCCATGACGATGGAAATTCGCGAGGGCCGGGGCATAGGTCCTGAAAAAGATCATATTCATCTTCATCTGGAACATCTTGGACCGGAAGTCATTGATGAACGCCTGCCGGGTATTGCCGAATCGGCAAAAGTATTTGCCGGCGTCGATGTCACCAAACAACCCATCCCCGTGCTACCGACAGTGCACTACAACATGGGTGGTATCCCGACCAATTATCATGGCCAGGTGGTCACACTGAAAGATGGCGATCCGGATAGCCCCGTTCCTGGTTTGATGGCCATTGGTGAAGCCGCCTGTGTCTCGGTACATGGCGCTAACCGCCTCGGTTCCAATAGCCTTCTGGATATTATTGTCTTTGGCCGTGCCGCAGCGATTTACGCCGCTGAGAATATTAAACCCGACACACAACATAAATCCTTACCAAAAGATTGCTGCGATGCAGCCATTGATCGCTTTGACAGGTTACGACATGCAAAAGGTGATGCGCGTACTTCTGAAATACGTCTCAATATGCAACGGGCGATGCAAAGTCACGCTGCCGTTTATCGAACTGGGGATGTCATGCAGGAAGGTATGGCGAAGATGGATGCTATCTATAGTTCATTTGAAAAAGTCGATGTCACCGACCGCTCCATGATCTGGAATACCGATCTGGTGGAGACGCTTGAACTGGAAAATCTCCTGCAATGTGCCATGGTCAGTATTTATTCCGCTGAGAACCGAAAAGAAAGTCGAGGTGGTCATGCGCGAGAAGATTTTCCAGACAGGGATGACAAAAACTGGATGAAACATACCTTGTCCTGGCTTGACACCAAAAGTGGCAAGGTTAGTTTTGACTACCGCCCCGTGCATATGAATACCCTGACCGACGAAGTGGAATCGATTCCACCTAAAAAGCGTGTTTATTAAAGCTGGTGACTAAAGATAATTTTATGGTTCCCATTCGTTTAAGCACATTGCGTTTATTGACGTCCATTCGTGAACAATCTAACTGGTAATAACTATGGCCGAATTTACACTTCCGAAAAACTCAAAAGTAAAAAAGGGTAAATCTTTTAACGCGGCCGAAGGTGCCAGTAATAAAAGGACCTTTCGCATTTATCGCTGGGATCCGGACAGTGGTGAGAATCCTCGAATCGACACCTATGAAATCGATGTGGATAAGTGCGGACCGATGGTTCTGGACGCTCTGATTTATATTAAAAATGATATTGACCCGACGCTCACCTTCCGTCGTTCCTGTCGGGAGGGGATCTGTGGTTCCTGCTCGATGAATATTGGCGGCACCAATACGCTGGCATGCATCAAAGGCATCGCTGAATACAAAGGCGATATTGCGGTTTACCCTTTGCCACATATGCAGGTGAAAAAGGATCTGGTGCCAGACATGACGCATTTTTATGCCCAGTACGCCTCCATTAAACCCTGGATGCAAACTGACTCACCAGCACCGCCGGACAGTGAACGATTACAATCGAAAGAAGACCGCGAAAAGATAGATGGTCTGTATGAGTGCATCCTTTGCGCCTGTTGCTCTACTGCCTGCCCCAGTTACTGGTGGAATAGTGATCGTTATTTGGGACCTGCGGTATTATTGCAGGCCTATCGCTGGATTATTGACAGCCGTGACGAAAATACAGGCGAGCGTCTGGACGATCTCGAAGACCCCTTTCGTCTTTACCGTTGCCATACCATTATGAATTGCACTAACACCTGTCCAAAAGGATTAAATCCAGCCAAATCTATCGCCGAGATTAAAAAGCTACTTATCTCGCGGACTATGTGACGCTAAAAAAATGGCTCTTCCGCAGAATCTGTAGGTGAAAATATAATATTCTTTTGAGCCGGGAATAACGAGGTTTTATTTTTTTCATTCTCAAGAGGACGGTTGTGTTTTCACCCACAGATTCTGCTGAAGGTCCAAAAAAATGAGTGAGCTATCTCGATTGCGATGGCGTTGCCGCCGTGGGATCAAGGAGATGGATTTGATTCTGCAATATTTTCTTGAGCATGATTACCCGACACTATCTTCTGAGGATAAAACCGTGTTTGATGAGATTCTGGATGAAACGGATCTCGACATTCTGGATTGGGTTCTGGATCGTGCAGAGCCCGACAGAACAGAGTACAAAACAATAATCAAACTATTCCGCCAACGCACACCAAACTGATCTGAAAATCGCATGCAAAGCAAATGGCAATCTTTTCTTCAACAACAATCTGCAAATATTAGTGAAGGCCTACTGTTGGACTTCGGCGATCCAATAGCTGAACATGCTCATGCCTTGAACGAGGACAGCATAACGGATCTGTCTCGACTGGATGTACTAAAGATAAGCGGCAAAGATGCCAGTGATTTTTTGCATGGCCAGCTAAGCAGCGATGTTTCGGCCCTTGCCGTTAATAAAGTACAGATGAGTAGTTGGTGCAATATCAAAGGCCGCGTGATTGTCAGTTTTTTACTTTATAGAAGCCATGATTGTTTTTATATCCTGCTCGAACGAGAGATGATGGAGTTAGTTAGCAAACGTCTTGGCATGTTCGTCATGCGTTCAGATGTGAGTATCCACAATCAAAGCGATGAGTTGATGCGTATCGGTATACGGGGTGAATCTCTACACAAACATCTTCAACAAACTCTCGACGCCAGCTCAACACCTGAGACTTTCATGTTATTAGCAATGCAGGATTCACTGCCGAGATCCATACTTTTAATTCCTTTGGAGCATGCGCCTGCTTTGTGGCAACAACTCTCCGCAGAGGCGCATCGTATTGGTGAGAAAGCCTGGTCGATGTTTGACATAAAGGCTGGCATAGCCTGGGTAGGAAAGAGTGGTACTGAGGAGTTCTTACCGCAGAGTTTGAACCTGGATCTGACAGGCGGCTTAAGTTTTACTAAAGGTTGCTATCCTGGACAGGAAATCATTGCGCGTATGCATTTTCGCGGAAAGCTCAAGCAACGATTATTTTTGGCCAATGTTGCAATAAATGAACCGCCGCAAATAACAACAAAGCTCTATTCTACAGACGTAACAAAACACATTGGTGTGGTGGCAAATGCCACTATGCAAAATGAAAATAACTGTTTAATGCTGGTTGTACTGGAGCTGGAATATGCCACTTCAGGCCCAATCCATCTTGGAGAAGAAAATGGACCTGTGCTAAATTTGGAAGCCCTGCCCTACTCTCCTGATAGCGTTTGAAAATCACGCCATATTATCTATTCAAGCTGCAAGTTTCACATGTCATCCGGAAGTATTAAGACTAGTCGATTTCGGCCACCATGGTGGCTGACCAATCCACATTTACAAACCCTTTGGCCACAACTTTTTCGTCGTCCGCAGACGATCACCTTAACGCCTGAGCGCCTGGAGTTGCCTGACGGTGACTTCGTTGATTTATGCTGGACTCAAAAATCCAATGGACCCATCGTGATTGTTTTACACGGTCTCGAGGGCTCGATTGATTCACCTTATGCCAGAGGCATGATGAAGACAATCCATGCTCGCGGTTGGCGGGGCGTATTTATGCATTTTCGAGGATGTAGTGAGGAATTTAATCGACTGGACAGAAACTATCATTCCGGCGACACCGGAGACATTGCCTATCTGATCAATACACTGTGCGAACGCTTTCCCAATACGCCGATTGCCGCCGTGGCTTATTCACTGGGTGGAAACGCCCTTTTGAAGTATTTGGGTGAGTATGCCGAATTGCGCAGGCTTTCCGCCGCCGTGGCCGTGTCGGTGCCTTTTTTACTTGGCGTCGGTGCCGATCGTCTTGCTCAGGGTTTATCAACGATATATCAACGACATTTGATTGGCCGTTTGCAGAAAAAAATGAAAGCGAAATACCGTGAGCGTGTACCCGGCATCCGCCTCGATAATATAAATAATCTAACGACTTTCCGCCTTTTCGACGATCAGATCACAGCACCCCTGCACGGATTTAAAGACGTTGATGACTACTATAACCGTTCCAGTTCGCGGCAGTTCCTGTCACATATAGACACCCCTACTTTGATCATTCATTCGCGAGATGATCCTTTTATGACGAGCGCCGCGATACCGCGTCAAGATGAACTGGCGCAACGAGTGTGTCTGGAATTATCAGACAAGGGTGGACATGTGGGTTTTATTGGTGGTAAATATCCATGGCAAACCTGGCATTGGCTGGAACAACGGATCCCGGAATTCTTATTCGACTATTTGGAAAAATAATTGTCATGAAAACACCCAGACTTTTCTATTTATCACTCGCCCTTGCTTGTGCCTCACTATTGGCTTATGGCTATTATCTACAATTTGTCGATGGCCTGGAGCCTTGTCCCTTGTGTATTTTTCAACGACTTGCTTACATCGCCATCGTTATCATTTCCTTTGTGGGCTTTGTACATGCACCGGGTAAGACAGGTATCCGTTTTTACAGTGGTCTCAATACTCTGGCATCGTTAATTGGTGCCTCGATCGCCGGTCGCCAGGTCTGGTTACAACATCTTCCTGCGGATAAAGTCCCTGCATGTGGTCCAGACCTGGAGTATATGCTGGAGGTGTTTTCTTTTGGAGAAACTCTGCAAAAAGTGTTTAAAGGATCAGGTGAATGTGCAGTGGTGGACTGGACCTTTCTTGGCTTTAGTATTGCCGAGTGGAGCCTGCTGTGTTTTGTTTGTATGGCAATTATTTGTAGCGTGCATGTCTTTCGGGGGAGGATTACTTCCTGGTTGTAGTTTGATGTTGATCGCTCGGGACACCTCTTGATCTGGTTCCCACGGTCTCCGTGGGAATCCATACCAATGTTGGTTTATCCCGCTTGCGTCGAGTCAGGTAGGCATTACCACGCGGCGCGTGGGAACGAGAGAGAGTAGCGTTGGCAGACTGCTTGATCTGGTGCCCACGGTCTCCGTGGGAATCCATACCAATGTTGGTTTATGCCGCTTGCGTCGAGTCCGGTAGGCATTACCACGCGGCGC
>JBLIML010000085.1:0-15147 GCA_047638675.1 Planctomycetota bacterium
ACAAGGCGCGATGTTCGTCGGATAAAATTTCAACACCGTATATTCCATCGTAACCGGTGGCCTGAATGTGTTTTATAAAACTTTGCACATCAGCATCACCCTGGCCCGGAAGTCGACGGCGTAACAAGGTGTCTTCCATGATACTACCAACAAGTTTCTCATCGGCATCATCAAGCTCAATGTGCTTGATATACTGTAAGGGTATAGTTTTAATATCCTCATAAGGGATACCACCGCGGAAAAAATGCCAGGTGTCGAGTAATAAGCCACCGTTTTCCGCAGCTGCACCTTCAACAATTGCCAATGCCGTTGACAGGGTCGCAATGTTGGACGCCGGAAAGATCTCAATAGTGATTTGCGTTCCCACTTCCCGCGCATCACGGCAAAGGTCGGCGAAACTTTCAATCATCACCTCAATTGGCCATTGTGTACCGACGATATCACCGCCGGCCTTGATCTGATACGCATCCAGCGCTTCAGCCGCCTCCATCAAAAATGCACGATCCTTGTTTGAGGTCTCTCGTCTCTCCCCATCAGCAAACCAGTCAAGTAGCACTTCAATTTCTAAATACTGAATGCCAGCATCATTGAGAATACTGCGTATGCCACTGTAGCCATGAAGCTCAACATTATGTCTCAGATCCTCGGTGACTATGCCCATACCGACATAACCGGCTTCGGCGACGGCAATCGCTCTTGATTTTAAATCGAAAGGACTGACCAGGTTACCAGTAAGTGGTTTGATGTCACCGCAGATGGTGAAATAACTTGCCAATAGTTTTGGTGCTTTGTTCATGTCTTTATTCCTTCTGTATGCCTGGCAGATAATTAGGGCTGGAAGTATAGCAAATAGATGGCGGCGAGACTGCGGGCATTTGACAGTTAGTTTTTTAACCAACAAATTCAAAACACTGCGAAAATTTTTAATATAAAATGAACTTAGCCTAAGGCATCATTCGTTCTGGCTTTCTGTCATGATAGTGCAGATTTGCAAAGGTCTGGAATTCAAGCCATTATTGTTTTATGTTTTTGCGTCGACAATGATCTAATTATAAAAATAGCGTTCATTCGATTTCGTGTAGGAGAAATTATTTTGCAACTCAACGACACCCTGTATTGTCACTAATTAAATTTCGCGAACAAGGCACAACCATGTCAAATTCCATACTAATAGAAAAAGGCTCCGTCATTGACGGCACGGGCAGCAAACCGAAGCCATCTACGGCAGTCCTGATTGAAGATAATATCATCACTGCTATTGGCAAGGCTGCCGAAAGTAAAGCGGCGTCCATCAGGAAAATTAAGAAGATTGATGCATCAAATTGCACAGTCATGCCCGGTTTAATAGACGCACATTGTCATGTCACATTTGATGAACCTTTATCCACCACCGAATTATTTTTCCATCGCCGAGCGGCATTATCGGCCTTGATTGCGGGGCGTAATGTTCATAAATTACTCGCGGCAGGGGTCACCAGTTTCTTTGATGCCGACAGTATTTTTGACGTAGGAATTGATTTGCGTGATGCGCTGGAAGCTGGTGTCGTTGAAGGTCCACGTATGGCGACAGGTGGCAACGTTCTGATCACCTCTGTCGGTGGAACAGCGGGTTACCTCTTGCCTGATGAAGGGCGGCGTGGTTATGCCAGCATTGTCCGAACACCAGATGAGATTGTTATGGAGGTGCGTCGCCAGATAAAAAACGGTGTTGACTGGATAAAAGTACATGTCACCGGTTTAGTCCCGAGACAAAAACAAAAAGGTGAAATTCAGGCATGGACCTATAAAGAACTGAAACTTGTCTGCGATACCGCACATGACTTAGGTATACCGGTTGTCGGGCATTGTCGCAATGCCAGCAGTACCCGAGACGCCGCAAAAGCAGGATTTGATATGATTTTGCATGCGACTTATATGGATGACGAGGCAGTTGAGGCGATAGTAAAACACAAAGTGCCCATCGTACCGACGCTGACTTTTCAGGCGAACCTGGCTGACTGGGGAGATCAAGTGGGCGCCGATCCTTTTTTGCGAGAGTTGTTCAAGGAAGAAATAGTCGGTAGCAGTGCCGCCTATAAGAAAGCTTACAAGGCGGGTGTTCCCTTCTTATGTGGCACTGAAAGTGGTTTCTCTGTGGTGCCTTTGGGTGACTGGCATTACCGTGAACTGGAAATTTTTGTGAAATATCTAGGCATGACGCCAATGCAGGCTATTACCTGTGCGACTTCTGCGGGCGCTGTGGCGATGGGAAAAGAAGGTCAGATTGGTGTCATAGCCAAAGGTAAACTTGCTGATGTTATCGTCGTTGAAGGGGATCCAAGTAAGGATGTATGTATCCTTGGTGAGAAAAAACGTATCAAACATGTTTTCCTTAATGGTCGCGCGATTGATCTAAAACCCAACTTGCCAGAGCGTAAGAACATATCCGGCTGGAGAGTAGGGCAGTTTTCAAATAAAAATGTGACTTACGAGATGATTTACGGAAAAAAATAATATGAAGCAGGCAATAGTGACCGGGGCCGGTGCAGGATTAGGGGAGAGTGTCGCACTTAGATTGCACGAAGAAGGCTATCGCGTTGGCGTACTGGACATAAACAAGGAGCAGGCGGATTCTGTCGTGTCGCGTCTTAAAAATGCGATTGCCTTACAGGCAGACGTTACCCTTGAAGAATCAGTGAAAGCGGCCTTTGAAGCCTTCGGTGAGGTACCAGATTTATTGGTAAACAATGCAGGTATCGTCAGATTCGGTGCATTGCACGAGCAGAGTGTGGCTGAGTTTCAACAAACCGTTAACATCAATCTTGTTGGCGTTTATATTGCGGCACGTACTGCGGCCATAAAAATGATCAAACGAGGGTCCGGTAACATAATCAATATGACTTCCGTGAATGCCATTAGCCCCTCTCCTGGTGTGGGTGCCTATCCAGCCGCCAAGGCCGGAGTTGCTAAAATGACAGAACAGATGGCAATAGAGTGGGGACCATTGGGTTTGAGGGTAAATTCAATTGCACCTGGCTTCATAGACGCTGGTATGTCGGTACCGATTTATGCCGATCCGAAAGTTCGTGCACTTCGTGGTGGAGCCGTGCCCAGCAAACGCCTGGGAACGGCTGAAGACATCACGAACGCAGTAATATTTTTAAGTTCAGAACAGGCCAGTTACATCAATGGGCATCAATTGGTAGTTGATGGAGGCGTGGTGAATGCCGGGATGGCGCACTTACCCAGAGAGTAATATTACTTTCGACCTGTCAAAATCATTTCCAGGAAATCATCCGTGAAAAATCTCATTCTTTATGGCGGCATTTTTCACCCCTTCGAAAAAAGCTCTGAGGCCCTGGCAGATCAATTTAGGCAACTAGGAATTGAATCTGAATTATCCATTGATATTGAAGCTAGTTTAGAACAGCTTGAAAATGGGTTTTATAATCTACTTACCGTCAATGCCTTACGTTGGAAGATGGAAGCGGAAAAATATGATCCGTATCGAGATGAATGGCGCTTCAGTCTCTCTGACGCCGGGCGAAAGATCATCGATGATTTTGTAAGTGGAGGCGGCGGACTCATAGGCTTACATACCGCAAGCATTTGTTTTGATGATTGGCCGGCCTGGTCTTCTATTCTGGGTGCAAAGTGGGATTGGGGGCATTCATTTCATCCCCCGCTAGGACCTGTCGACGTAGTCATTAATAAACAAGTCCATCCGCTAACAAAAAATTTGGCAGATTTTTCCATTGAGCATGATGAAATCTATCATCATCTGAAAATGGAAGAGAATGTCACTGGCCTTTTAAGCGCCGAGGCAAGTGATGAACATGGTTCTCAGCCACTATTGTGGGCACGTGATTATGGGAAGGGTCGCGTTGTTTATGATGCCCTGGGGCATGATGAAAATTCTATTAATCATCCGGTACACTCGATAATCTTAAAGCGCGCCGCCCGGTGGGCATTGGCTTACGCAGACGAGGAAGTGGAGGCAATACAATGAAAGAAATCAAAGGAATGTCCGTGATCATCACAGGTGGCGGATCGGGCATTGGCAAAGGCACAGCAAAATACCTGGTAGATAAAGGCGCAAGGGTCACTATTTGCGGGCGTCGTGAGGATAAAATTCGAGCAGTAGCTGAAGAAATAGGTGAAAGCTGTTGTGGTGTTGCTGCCGATATCACCAAGCCTAAGGATCGCGAGGCCTTACTTAAAGCGGCAGTAGCACATGGCGGTGGTCTCAATGCCTTGATTAATAATGCGGGCAATATGTATCGCGGTGCCATCAATGAATTGGATGAGAACGAACTGATAAAAATTTTTCACACCAATGTCATTGCCGCGATGATGCTTACAGGGCTTTGTGTGGATGAATTGGAAAAGCGCGAGGGTGCTATCGTGTTTATCGGCTCAGTCCACACACGGCGGGCCTTTCCTGGTGCCTCTCCCTATGCTGCAACTAAAGCCGCGGTCGAATCCCTGACGAAAGTACTGGCGGCAGAATTGGGCTCAAAGAAAATCCGCGTTGGTTGTGTTGTACCTGGCGCTGTATTCACAGAAATTAATCAACGCGCAGGCATATCAAATGATGAAGATTCCTATGCCCGTCTGCAGGGCATGGCAGGTTTACATGCACTTGGCAGAATAGGGACGGCGGAAGAACAAGCGGAAGCGATAGAATATTTAATTAGAGCTGAATGGACAACAGGTGCTGTCATTGATGTTGATGGTGGATTAGGTCTTGGACTTACTGATGTTTAAAAAGAGACATAGTTGATGGCAATTTATTATTGTGGCGGAGAATTAAAATGGCCTTGATAGATGTGCATGCCCATGTGGTACTGGAAGAAACCTTTGGAACTGCCGGCGAGTACGGGCCAGAGTTGATTGAGAATGAAAATGAACCACCCATGTTTCGCATTGGAAGCTATTGTCTGCATGGCGTTCCTTATCGAAACAGTCCGTTTATGGATCACGAATTGCGTCTGAAGAAAATGGAAGAAGCGAGTATTGGTTTTCAGGTTTTGTCGCCCAATCCACTGACCTATTTTCATTTTATTGACGATGAGGCGGCGATCAATTTCTGTCGTAGGCATAATGATACGCTGGCTGGGATAATTAAACGCTATCCAGACAAGTTAGCGGGATTTGCAGCACTTCCTATGCAGCACATTGAAGCTGCAAAAGAAGAACTGGAGCGTTCGGTAAAAGATCTCGGACTACTTGGCGCATACATCGGTGTCGATTTTCGAACACAACTTGATCATGAAATGTATGACACTTTCTATGAGAAAGTAATCGAGCTGAACGTACCGCTGTATTTACACCCGGCACCCGCAGGTATTGATGGGCCGAAACGCGATGATCGTTTCAAACGTTTCGATCTCGATTTGACCGTGGGTTTCGCTGCGGACGAAACGCTGGCGGTGGCTACATTGATCTATGGCGGCGTAATGGAACGCCACCCTGATTTAGATGTATGTATTAGTCACGGTGGTGGTGCATCTATCTATCTTTGCGGGCGCATGGCAGCGGCTGCAAGAAAACGCCCCTGGTCACCGGGTTATATTCGCGCTGATGGCGCCTATGAAGAAGTGCTTTCAAGTTTGTGGTTTGATTCCCACGTACATTCACAAAGAGTATTTTCTTTGCTTAAAGATACCGTAGGATTGGGTCGGCTGGTGTTCGGCACAAACTTTGCTGGATGGGATCAAGGTCATGCAGCTTTCGATGAAGAAACAACGACGGCACTGACAGACAATGCCCGTCGTCTTTTACGTATTTAACCCGGTCTTACCGCTACTAATTATCAGTTAAGGGCGCAAGTGCCCGAAACATAATTACGGTTTCTACTCTATTTGGCTTGATTATTGTCCGCCAAAATAAGATCCGCCGCGCGCCAGGCCAAGGCCATCACCGGACCGTTCACCCCCGATGAAACCATTGACGGCATGACCGAGCAATCCACGACGCGCAAACCATCAACGCCACGTACACGCAGACGGGGATCAGTGACTGCATTCGAATCGCTGCCCGTGCGGCAGGTGCCCGTCGCATGATAGCCGTTTTCACCAGACCACGAAGACTCGAGGATCTGCTCGTCAGACAGAACTGTAATTCCGGGCAATACCTCTTCAGCGATTAAAGCGGCGAGCGTCGGTGTTGCTGCCAGGGCACGTAAATACCGGAACGCAGCGACTAGCACTTTGCGGTCACTCTCATGTGACAAAAAGTTGGGTTGGATCCTGGGGTTCTCAAGCGGGTCCGGTGAGTGGATCATCAGCGTCCCTTTGCTTTCGGGTCGACATTGCCAGGCACCGGCAAGAAAGGCAGGGTAGTCGTTCAGTTGCGGTGAACTAACATTCTTCTTCGCTGTAAGCGACCAGAAACTGATTTGCGCATCAGGTTGTGCAAGACCGGGGTCCGTCTTGATGAAGCCGTTGATGTCCACGCTGGTCGCAAGAGGACCATTGCGGAGTAAAGCGTAGCGCAGAACATTCAGGGCAAGACGCAGGCCACGAAGACTAATGTTATGGCTATGCTTGTTGTTGAGACGAAACTCCAACCACACGCCTTTATGCTCGCGCAGGTTTGCACCCAGCTCCGGGGCGTCGTGCACAATAGCAATGCCAAGTGAGGCAAGATGTGAGGCGGGTCCGACACCTGACAACTGCAGCAGTTTGGTCGAACCGACAACGCCGGCGCTAAGCAGCACTTCGTTTGCGCGATATTCAACATGTTGTCCATTATGAACACCTGTCACGCCCACGGCGCGGCGACCCTCGAACAAGATACGTTCAACCAGAGTGTCGGTGACAACAATAAGATTTTCTCGCCGGGTAACGGGTGCCAGAAATGCTCTGGCGGCGCTTTGTCGACGTCCCTTTTTCACCGTGAGAGGGGAATAGCCGACACCCTCAGGATCAGGACTGTTGATGTCTTCGCGACGAGGTGTTCCTAATTGCTCACAGCCGCCAAGGATTGCTTCAGTCACCGGTGATCGATGCGCCTGAATGGAAATGTGCAGTGGGCCTCCGCTACCACGCCAGTCGGTAGGGCCGAGCACGTGGTCTTCCATGGCCTTGAATGCCTCCAGCATGTTGCTCGATCCCCAACCCTCTGCGCCAGCCGCTTCCCAGCCATCATAGTCCGACGCGAAACCGCGACAGTAGACCATGCCATTCACGGCGCTTGAACCACCCAGTCCGCGACCACGCAACCACACACGCGGCTTCCCGCCGGTACCGGTCTCAGGTTCACTTGGGTAGTACCACGTGTGAATCGGGTTACTGAGGACTTTGCCCATACCCATTGGCATGTAGATGAAAGGTGAACGATTATCGGAACCGGCCTCGATCAGCAACACACGCACACGCGAATCTGCTGACAGGCGATGTGCGAGCACACAACCTGCAGAGCCTGCGCCGACAATGATGTAATCGAATGGCTGCATGAATTAAGGCTTCGTGATTGTTGGCAGGATGCTTAGATATCGATCATGAGCCGTTGAAATGATCGCGTAGAGTAAAATTGCAACTATCTTCGTCAATTGCCAATTCTCCCGACGAAGTAAACTAAAATAGTTTGTTACCTCGAGGCTAAATGCGTTCTACCAGTCATGTATTTCGCCGGTCCATTTCAGGAATTTACCGCTATCTTTCATCGTTAGTCCGTTGATGAGTTTTATATTGTCGGCGGCAGCTTCTGGCGTATCGGTATCAGCGACGGGCCCAGCCATATCGGTTCGCACCCAGCCGGGGTGCAGCAGTGTAATAATGATGTTCTCGTCGGCTAGCTCACGCGCAAGTGCCGTCATGCAGCGATTCAATCCGGCTTTTGCCGCCGCATAGGAATAGCCGATAATCTTTTCATAGGAGTGGGCAGCCACCTGGCTGGTAAGCGTGACAATCTTACGTTGCTTCGATGCACGCACGTTATCAATAAACGCCTGCGTTACACGGAAAGGTCCCATTAGCATGATGTTTAGTTCATAGGCCCAATTGTCATAGTCCATATTTGCAAATACTTGTGTGCTCAGTCCTCCCCAAACACCCGCATTGTGGATCAGAATATCAATTGGTGTCTCTCCAAGCTCCAACTTAAATGAATTGACCGAGTCAGCATCACCAATATCCATCTCATGCACTGTCAGTTTACCGGAGGAAGCTTTGGCAACTGCGTGTATCTTATCCGCCCGTGCTGAATTACGACAAGTCGCATACACCCGGTTACCCTGCTCGGCAAACTGTTTGGCTAATTCATAACCTAGACCTCGCGAGGTGCCTGTGATCAAAATATTTTGCATTAGTGTTTTATCCTCCTTTCTAGGTTTCAGCCAAGATCTTCAGTCGGCTAGATATTTCATCAAGGTACGGTGCGCGTGGCGAATACGGATTTCCTGATAATTTGTCAAGGTAGCGCCCGACTTCGCAGCGCCCATCGCCCCTTCATGTGCTGCTTCCATGTTACTGGTGTCCTGATCATAGACATGCCCGATATAGGGGTCCATGCCTGGAACGATTGTGTATGACTCTTCAGATTTTATCCTCACAGGCTCGGCAGTTTCAAAGTTACTGCCGTCCTGGGGACGTGTTTTTAACATCAACAGATCGAAAACTGAACGATCCTGGTTCATACCCAGCGGCCGAAATCGATAGCAAATTGGAAACGACACGCCGGAAAAAAATTGCTGATTTGGAAACACGTAGTAGGCAATGGAGTCCACAATCTCCGAATCACAAAGTTGGGAAAGATCGAGAGCATCATTATTTGATACGGAGTCGCGAAAAAACTGTGCCATCACTTTTCTCGCCGTACTCCCTTCAGGCACCACCATTTTGTCTTCCACATCACCACGATCGCCAATGAGAAACATATCCAGAATTTCCTGCTCGGTCTGCGTCTCGCTTAGAAAGGCGCTTGGGGATCCGGCCAGATTAATCAGACGGTTGATGTTGTCACCATAGAAATCATATTGAGTATTGGCATCGCCGTTGGTGCGCATCAGTTGCGGATGGGTTTCCATCACGTGATAGGCTTCGAGAAACGCCTCCGAGGCAATTTTCCAGTTACAGTTCAACTCCTTCTGCACATGAATGGCGACATAGCGGCATTCAAAAAGCTTGCTGTCGATATGATCGGGTAAAGGATGCAGGTATTCCAGCAAGGGCACGGCATCAGGGTCAAGGTTGATGAAAATGAAACCGCCCCACATCTCTGCGCGCACTGGCGTGAGTGCGGATTCTTCACGTTTCACATGAGGAAGATCCCACTCACAAGGAAATGATTTAAGACTGCCATCCAGATTCCAGCTCCAGCCAT
The DNA here is from genome assembly GCA_047638675.1 of Planctomycetota bacterium. Lineage (GTDB taxonomy): Bacteria > Pseudomonadota > Gammaproteobacteria > Eutrophobiales > Eutrophobiaceae > WLWS01. The sequence goes on from JBLIML010000085.1 coordinate 9,307, forward strand.
GGTAGGGGCAGCGGATCTCCGAGGACGTTCCGCAACTGAACGCGGGCTTTAACTTCGTACCGCGATGCATACAAACGTTTCTATAAGCATGGATGTTGCCATCTTCTGAGCGGGCAACGATGACTGAGTAGGGACCGAAGTCGTAGACGTAGTAGTCGCCGGGTTCTGGTATGTGTTCTTCGCGACAAGCCCATTGCCAGGTGCGTGGCCACACATCCCTTACTTCGCGCTCGAAGAATTCGCGTGAGGTATAACGTTCGAAGGGAATATCTTCATCACCCAGAAACTCGTAGCTCTGCTCCTTCAGATAGTCCGGGACGGGTCGGCTATCATTGTTCAGTAAATCCTGAACGCTGATCCCGGGGCAACGCGCTGCACCCGGTTTTGGATTTTTGGTTTTCGCCATACTTAGCCTGTTCTTCGATAAAAAATCAGAGTGAAACTGCTTCCGAGCCAATGGGCGTCCAGGCCAGCATCGATGCATCACCAGGGAAGACATTGCTCATCAATCGGGTGCCAGCCGCCTCCGCCATTTGCAGGTATTGCATCCAGGAGAAAACGAAAGCAATGGGGGTCCCTGGTCCCGAATCAAATTGGATAGGACCATAGAGATTGGCAGTGTATATCAAGTCTTCTTCAGAGATCCTTTGCGTGGCTTCATGGCGTGCGCCAGCCGGTTCGTAAAACCAGACGCCGGGGCCATATCCATCAGGCGGACCCGCCCGATAACCGATGCGTCCACCAATAACGAGGAAGTCACTTGCGCCTAAATGATAATGAGGAGGAGCCACACCATTGTGTCTGACAATCACCGAAACAAAACCGGTCTCCTCGCTGATCCTGAGAACCTTTAGCCCCACGTCGGGCGTGTTGGAGTTGACGTACCAGGGCACCATGCGAGTGTCGACGAAATGAGGATGTGTGTTGCCGTCAGATTTGATAGCGACCTCTGTCGCTGAACCAACTAGATGACGTGCGTCACTTTTGGAAATGGCGAGTGGAGTGGTCGGACCTTCATAGGCGGGTGGACGAGTTTGCATGCAATCTGCCAGAGTATTAGGGACAAGGGTAATGCCACGATCTCGTGCGGCTAATTGAATGTCCAGACTCGTTAACAAGCTGTCTACGTTTTTACCATCAGGGCCAAGAAACGCTACCGGACCAAAAAAATTGCTCAATATCTCCGTATCTTCGATGGCACTCAAGCCTTTCACGCGCGTATTGGCAGGTACATAACCCCAGGTACCCGGTTCTAATGTGCCCGCCATCGGACCTTCCGGATACGAGGCGACGCCGTCAAGCACCATGAGGTCCATTGCGCCGAGATGAACAAGGTCCGGTAGTATCGTGCCCTTCTCCAATCGTAGAATGACGGAAAAAGCACCCGTCTCGCTGCTGGCGCGTAAGGGTTTTATTGACATGCCGGGGGCCTGTGGCAGAGGTATCCAGGGCAATAAATTTGTGTCTACTGAGCCCTCTATACCAGTGGGGTTGAACTCGGGGTTATAGCTAACGCTCATCTCGTATTATACTCCTTGCATATATCATCATAAATTACAGCTAAACAGGCACAACCATGTTTGGCTGCAGGATTTTTGCATCTCTACACTTTTTGCTAATTAGACCATTCGAGGAAAAACCATCATGGACTATGCTGACATTAATGCTATCGCCGATAGGTTGGAAATAACAGATTTGCTGCACAGGTATTGCCGCTCTCTTGATCGCTATGACCGCGAATCGCTTCAAACTATTTTTCACCCGGACTCGACTCACGCCATGGGCGGTTTTGAAGGGTCTTCTAAAGATTTTTGCGATCTCGCAATGAATGCCCTGGATCAATACCAACATACGCATCATCTTCTCGGTAACATTCTGATCCAGCTTGAAGGCGATGAAGCACATGCGGAAAGTTATTTTCATGCCTACCATCGTGTGGCCGCTGATACACCCTCCGCGGGCTTCATTGCTGATCACACCGCTGGTGTTGATGAGGACCTCATCATCGCCGGCCGTTACGTCGATAGATTGCAACGGCAGGGTAAGGTATGGAAGATCAGTCATAGAATAGGAATTCTGGACTGGTGCCGATGGGAACCCGTCAGTGATCGCGGTTTTTTCTCTGCGGGTATGAAACCCTACGGCTGTCGTGGTCGAGGCGATAGTTTGTACGCCATCTGGACTTAGTCGTAAGGGTTTAACACCTGCAGAAATATTTTCCATCTGCTTACTATATTCAGAATTAATTTATCTATGCCGTATCGTTTGTTAAGCGCTGAACTCTGCGCCGGGGATCGACTCGTACATCGACGACCAGAGTGGCTCTCCCAGAGCATCTGACATATGAATTTCGCCGGTGTTAAACGCTTCACCTAGTTTGCTCAGCGCCTGCATTGGATCGCCTTCTCCTTCAAGCAGGACAAGATAGCTATACAAGGCGCTATCTCCGTTGCTGCCCTCAACCAGTTTGAAGCGTGTGCCTCGAGTGAACCCGGCGGCCCGAACAACTTCAGGAAGATGAGTGTCTGTATGCCAGGCATTAAATTCTTTCTCTTGACCCTCTTTGGCATTGACGAGTGCAACAAACTTGTAGTGATTGGACATATTAATTCCTCCTGGTTTTGATAAAGCAGTCGCTGTTTTCTTTAGTATTATTTCTTCGCGTCGCGTTCGGCCCGCTCCAGGTCCGCCATTAGCGGATTCCGACGCAGCGTTAAACCGCCATTTATTTGCACAGTCTGGCCGGTCATGAAACATTCGTCGCGGGCTAGCCAGACACAGGATTCGGCAATGTCATCACAGTTGCCATAGCGACCCAGGGGATACTCTGCAGCGAAGGCCGCCTTCATCCAGTCAGGGATATCGCCGCCGCCAAAATTCGCGTGATGCATGGGAGTATCTGTGTGACCGGCAGCGATTGAATTTACGCGGATGCCATATTGTCCATACTTATTTGCCACGCAACGCACCACGTGATCAATACCGGCCTTGGTGCCCATATAGGCTTCATAGCCAGCATCGACTGTGCATGAGGGTTGTGCGACTGCGGAGCTGATCTGGATGATCGAGCCACCACCATCGAGCATGGCAGCGGCCATCGCTTGCAAAAAAAAGAAGGAGCCCTTGAATTGTAGCGCAATCATCGTGTCCAGATCGGCCTCATTGAAATCAATAAAATCGCCACCGAGTGCAAGGCCAGTCGAATTCACTGCGATGTCAATGCGTCCAAGTTTGTTTTTGACAAAATCAGCCAGTGCGAACACATCCTCGCGAGATGTCAGATCACAGCGACTGGAATAACCGCCGATTTCTTTTGCAAAAGCGGCTAAAGCTTCGGTGCGACGACTGGCCACTACGACATCGGCTCCTTCTGCGCGATAGCGTCGTGCGATTGCCTGCCCCATGTTGCCCTCATCGGCAGCTCCAATAATGACAGCGGTTTTTCCGTTCAGGAGTCCCATATCTTCTTACCTTCTTCTCGTTACTTCGCCAGATGGCGGATGGTGGTGCGGAATAAAGTTATGCTAAATTCAGGTAAATTGTGCATCTGTTGCACAATTTATACAACTCTAAGCGCCAGTCAATTATCGGCAACCGTCCTCTACAGGTTTTCCAACTGCCAGTTCTGATGCAATTTTCAGGCGCTTGAACTACGGCGAGTTTTCTTTTTAGAAGAGGCGGATTGTGCTTTCTTTTTGGCGCCAGCCGTCGGCTTCTTGTCTATCGATCTCATCATATCGATCTCAGCTGTCAACATTGTACGCTGCGCTTCCGGCGGCCAGGCCGAAGGTTGTGTAACGACGAAGCTGGCCAGACCATTGATAAACACTTGCAAGCGGATAGCATGTACCGTTACATCCAGATGCTTCGGTAATTCTCCACGATCTATGCCCCGTTTCAAAATTCGCTGAAACAGTTCATTCGTTGCTTCTATTGCCGCAAGACGCTCCGCGGCAAGATCGGGATCGGAGATCGCCTTGCCCCAGAAGCCAAACCAGACCTGCCAATCGGAAAGATTAGATGGGTTGGTCGGTAGCAGGGATTCAAAACATTCATGCACCGTCATCTCGTCACCAAAGGCTTTATCAACCAGTTCAATACCATGTGTACGAAGCGTTCCGTAGGTGTATGCCAGTAAATCTCGCTTGTCCCTGAAATAGTGCCCGACGATCGTTGAGCTAAATCCTGCTTCTCGCGCAACATTTCGCACGGTCACCGAATCCATCCCGGATTCGGCGATGATGCGTTTGACCACCTCGGCAATCTGATCGCGGCGTTCATTGTGAGAAACGATGGCAGGCATTACATATTCCTGTGAAATTTAATTCGGGCAATACTACCTAGTAATGAATATCGATGTTGAATCAATGGACAAACTCACTAGAGTACCTTGTCACGATCGGGTGGATAAAGGATAGATGTACGAACACTCTCCATATCCGTGACACCCGTTAAGGCCATCGTGATATCGATCTCTTCACGAATAATGTTAATAGCTTGACGAACGCCTGCTTCGCCGTCCATTGCCAGACCGTACAGAGTAGCCCGGCCTACCAGACAGGCTGTCGCCCCGAGGGCGACGGCTTTCAACACATCCTGTCCAGATCGCACACCACCATCAAGCAGCACTTCAGCGCGTCCATCAACAGCGTCTACAACTTCACGGAGCGTAGCGATGGTCGAAGGGGCGCAGTCGAGCTGAATGCCACCATGATTCGAGACGCTGACAGCATCAGCACCGCGTTCAACAGCAAGTTTCGCATCCTCGCCGTTAACGATGCCTTTCACAATAATTTTCCTTGGCCAAATTTTACGCAGCCATTCCAGCGCCTCCCAACTTGTTGAAGAATCAAAATCGCCAAGCACCTCCAGCAGTTCCTCTTCTCTTGATTTAAATGCGCCAACAAAGTTACCAAGTTGCATGGGACGGCCGGTGAAAGTCTGCCACAGCCATTCGAAATGAGGTCCATAGGCAATAATATTTCGCGGTGTCAAACGTGGTGGGATCGCTTCATACAGTCGGCTATGTATTGAACGGGTTAGTCTTGAGGGCACTGGCATCGTCGCGGTCAGCATTATCGCCGGACAACCTGCCACTTCCGCCCGTTTTACCAGGTCGCGAATCAATTCACGCCGTTTTAACATTGCGATTTGTAACCAGACGGGGCCGGCAGCTGCAACAATTTCTTCGAGCGGGTAGACCGACAGCATCGCTTGACAAAAAGGGATTTTCTCGGCCATGGCGGCCCGCGCCAACAGCGTCTCACCACCACGCGCCCGCAGTATTCCGCCCAGTCCGGTGGGTGAAATGGCCAACGGCAGCGAGGAGGCGTTACCGAGGATGGTGGTTCCGGTATTTCGCTCGGATACATCTACCAGAGCACGCTGACGAAAGCGAAGTTTGGTAAAGTCGGCTGAATTGGCACGCAGTGTATGCTCATCGAAGGAACCACCATCCACCCAATTAAAAATAGGTCGAGGCAACTTACGCCGGGCGCGCTCCCTGATATCGGCGATGTTGGCAATTGGCTGCATGTGCTTTCTCCTCACGATTTAGGCTGCTGTGTGCTGTAGTTAGTCTGAGGATCCTTTTTCTTGACAACAGACATTTTATTATTGTACAACAGATGTACAAATTAGAAAATTAAGCTAAAATCGGCTTAGAATCATACTAATTTGCCATAATGGGGCTTGATGACATTGGTGGTTTAGGGGCAAATACGCAAACCGACATTGTCATTGGATTCCAGATATCAAGAAATTCAAAGGGGACAAAAATGAGAAAAATCCAATCGCGCACGCACACGCTCGGTTTTTTACGAGGAATGATGGTATTGCTAA
>JBLIML010000086.1:0-15039 GCA_047638675.1 Planctomycetota bacterium
GTCATTCCCGCATGTTTTTGGCGGGAATCCAACCCCCGTCATTCCCGCGTGCTTTTGGCAGGAATCCAACCCCCGTCATTCCTGCATGCTTCCTGGCAGGAATCCAACCCCCGTCATTCCCGCGTGCTTCTGGCGGGAATCCAGACGGAAGAAAATGGAAGATAAGATTGATAAATTAGTTCAATCCAGAATAATAGGAATTATATAAAACAATTGTATCACTGGATTTGCATCCTTAGCTCCGTAAACGCTGCGTCCATGCAGCACTTCTCCGCCAAAAGGCTGCGGGAATGACGGATTATTATGATTGTATATGCACGCGCAGGTTCTGCGGGAGATCCAAATATATTAACAGTCTTAATCTACTCCTATCCTTGTGGATTCCCGCCAACAGCCTGCGGGAATGACGGTGATTTTATTTCTTATCCGTTGGGGACCAGCCACGTGTTGGTGCCCAATCTCCCCACTTTTGTGTACCACGCATACGTTTGGACACCAGCATCCGCCATTGCACGATGATGTAGTCGGGGCGGAACAAACGTTCTTTATGCCAGAAGTCTTCATAGTGATAGGCGTGGTGGCTTTGTTCGCGGCCAAAGGCATCAAAATTATTGAACCCCCATTCAGGACCATCGCCGCTAGGATCAGTTTGCTTGTCTGGATCTTGCCAAACGGCAGGTGTGAAGATCTGTTCGCACTCCGTATGAAATTTTTCTATCTCCTCTGGCGTCTCGGCCAGTGTGCCATGAACGATGAAGTATTTATGATGGTCTTCATCTATCGGTGTGAACCATTCGAAATGCACCAGGTGCGGCGCTGGGAAATGATTAACCTGTAAGGCGCCTGGCAGAAATATACCAACAGTGATGTCGTACTCCGGCGGCGCATCGGGTTGAGCGTTGGGCGCTGTTATCATGACTCCTTCTATTTCGGCGGCCCAGATGTTGGTATCGTCTGCTTTTATAATCCCCCAGGGGCCAGTCTCAGCATCTTGCATCTTTACGCCATCCTTGCTGCTCGGGTAAGTACTGAGGGGGACGGGGATGTCAGTGGCCTGAAACATACCGGCATTGCGGTGTCCATAGATGTGTGAGGCGTCGAAGCCGTTCTCTGCGGCGATGCGCCAGTTCCCTCGGACTTTGCTTGCGGTTACGCCATGAAAAACGCGGCCTTCTTCAAGAAAGCGGGGCTGTAAATCTTCTTCGATGGGTGGCACTGGATCGAGATCACCGATGAACACGAAGACGAGACCATTGATTTCGCGTACGGGATAAGTTTTGTGTTTGAGTTTACCAATGAGCTTGCTATCCGGTTCGGTCACAATCTGCACCAGGGTGCCGTCACGTACATCGAAGGTAAATCCATGGAACCAGCAGGTAACCGTGTTTTCGGTGTAGCACTCAGGACGCGCTGAAAAGGCCACGCCTCGGTGAGGACAGCGATCGGCGATGGCATAAACAGCCCCACCCGCACGCTTGAACAGGAGGCGCTCGCCCAGAATGGTTTCACCCTGGCACTTGCCTTCATCAAGATCCTTGCCGAACAGCGCGGCATACCAATGATTCCTGAGACCCAGCGGCGCGTCCAGGTAAGCCTGATAGGGTTTTTGTCTTTCAATCTTGTCGACGATTTGTTCAGTGTCGTCTTCGTCACCTACTTCCATATTGCTATTTGATTCATCGCTCATCACATAAACTCTCTCATCAAGGACGCCAGGGTAGAGGTCGCTAAGTCGTTAAAAGATAACAGAGACTTTTCACTTATAAAATCTATTTATTGACCAAAGAAGGCTGATCTTATGGTTTTGTCTACTTGCTTGAAGTCGATACGCAACCTAGTATATAGCCCTATTGCGATCCAGCCAGACATATCAATCAATCCACTAACTAAGCTAAATTGACCTTATGTCCTCTACCAGGAAATCAAAACCTCTACCATGGCAAGCCTATGTCGATGCCAATCTTGGATTTCGTAACCATTGGTACCCGGCTTTTTTTAGCTGCGACTTAAAAGAAGCCGATATCAGCGAGGGATTGGGGGAACCCGTCTCCCAGGTACGCACTGAAATCATGCTGGGAGAACGGATTTTATTTCGCCGCATCGACGGGAAAATATATGCCATCCATGACCAATGCATACATAAGGGCGTCGCATTTTCAAAAAAACCAGAGTGCTATTCCAAAGGCACGATAAGTTGCTGGTATCACGGTTTTACCTACGACATGCGTAATGGTCAACTGGTGAATATCATTACGGATCCTGAAAGCACCTTGATTGGACGAAATCGAATCAGGACTTATCCAGTTCAGGAAGCCAAAGGTATGGTGTTTATCTTTGTCGGGGATATCGACCCGCCACCTTTGGCAACGGATGTGCCGCCAGGTTTTCTTGATGATGATCTGAGCGTTTATCCGAAGGGCTGGTCGAAAGAAGTCGCCTGCGATTGGCGTCTCGGTGCAGAGAACGGCTTCGATCCGGCGCATGCCTATATGCACAGAAATTCACCCCTGGTGCGTGGCTTCAAAGTCCCAACATTATTAGGCGATGCAGGTCTTGGCGAAGATGGTGGCATGGAAATAATCAATGCCGGGCGAGAAGACAATGGACCTTGCGGTGTACGACTAATACGGGGAGCAGGGCGGCCCATCTGGGAAGTGGAAGTGGCCGATGGCCAGAAACTAAAGGCACGCTACCTGCCAGATGAGGCGGGAACCATGCAGGGCATGATTCCTGAAGTGGGTATCTGGATGCCCGGTGTCCTACGCGTCGATCCTTTTCCTGCACCTCACATCGTCCATTTCGAATGGTATGTGCCCGTCACCGAACGCAGCCACCGTTATATGATTACCTGGGCATCGAAAACAGAAGATGAACATGCAGAAAAGCGCTTCCACGATGAGGTCACCTATTTATGGCGGGATTTCGTACCGGAGAAGTTTAATAACGAAGATGTGTTTGCACGAGAAGCCATGGATGAATTTTATGGCAAAGAAGACGGCTGGCATCGCGAGAGCCTGTTTGGCCCGGACGTATTAGTCACGGCCTGGCGCAATCTATGTTCCAATGCCAATCGTGGTATACAACATTTACCTTATGGCCCAGCATTACGAACCAAATCAGAGGTCTGAATCGCGCGGAGCAAAATATTTATTCACCACTTATTTGTCATACCGATAAAAGTGCCTTGTCTTAACGACCAAAGTGCCTTGTCATACCGACCAGCGCGGAGGTATCTTGCCACGATGCCGAGCCATGACGACTTGTCTGACTTAGTCAGAATTTCTCAATTTTTGATGCGCGCTTGTCAATACGGTTTTTTTACTTTAGTTTTATAATCCATCCAGGTTTTGGTCAAACGAGTACACCCTTATGGCATTAATTTGTAAGCACGGCAGCACACGAGAAAGCGCAATCCACGGCGCCCTGCACCGTCTGGACGCGACCCCGAAGACAGTGCACTGGGGATACTTTGACCCGGCATTGGCACCGGCTATTCGCGTGAAGAGTGGCGACCTGCTACAGGTTCAGGCTGTAAGTCATCATGCGGGCGATGCGCCTGATCTGATGATGGACAAGTCCGTCGAAACCATTTTTAGCGAAGTGCCAGTAGCAGATCGCTATCCCGGTGTGCATATTCTCACCGGACCCATTTATATTGAGGATGCCAAACCTGGCGACATGCTTGAGGTGCGTTATTTGCAGATGATCCCGCGCTTCAACTACGGCTCTAACCTGGCCGCAAACTGGGGCTACCTTTACAAAGAGTTTGGTGAGAAAGAGCGAATTACCATTTATGAGCTTGACCCTAATGCCAATGTTGCCAAAGCACTCTATGCCTACGACTTTGAGGGAAAATACGAAACGCCCGGCACCATCACTCACTGTCCTGAATGTGATCGACAGTCCGCCCTCGAAGGCATACGTATTCCAGTAAAACCGCATCTCGGTACCGCGGGCGTTGCCCCCAATGTCCATGGTCGACTCAGTTCCATCCCCCCCGGCACCCATGGCGGTAACATAGACAACTGGCGCATCGGCGCTGGTTCTACCATGTATTACCCCGTTGCCGTCGATGGTGCGCTTTTTTCGGTAGGTGATCCGCACATCTCGCAAGGAGACGGAGAATTGAGCGGAACGGCCATCGAGGCTTCACTCGATGTGCTGTTTCAAGTGGTCTTACGTAAAGATTTCAGTTTTCCCACACCACTGCTGGAGACACCAAACTGGTGGATTGTCCATGGCTTTGGTGATGACCTTGACGACGCCATGCGAGCTGCGTCATTGGATATGCTGGAGCTGCTTTGTGATCATCATGATCTGTCGCGCAATGATGCTTATTCGTTAATGAGCATCGCCGCTGATTTCGCGGTGACTCAGGTTGTTGATGGTACGCAGGGGATCCACGTTCGTATACCGAGAAGCATCTTTCCGAATAAAGGTGTTGTGCAGGATATCAGCTGAGGTTTCGTTTTTATTATTCATTTACCCATGTCTTAAAAAACTAGTAGGGAATTCGCGTGCTTGAAGTCAACACACTAATCGATCTAATTAACTCTGTCGGTAAGTCCGATAATATCGCCATTCGTGCCCACGAACGGCCTTCACTGACTTACTCTGGATTAGAGAGCCAGATCAAGACAATAATAAACTCACTCAACGATCTGGGTATCGGTCGAAACGATCGGGTTGCCATCGTATTACCGAACGGGCCGGAGATGGCCACCGCATTTCTTGCCATTGCCACGGGTGCCACGGCTGCGCCGCTTAATCCTGCCTACCGAGCTGAAGAATTCAAATTCTACCTGGACGATCTAAACGCATGTGCACTTGTGGTCGATGAGAGTAGTGAGTCGCCGGCACTGGAGGTCGCGAGCGAACAGGGTATTCCCATCTTGCGACTATGTGTAGAAGAGGGCGCAGCTGCAGGCAATTTTATCTTACAAGGTGAAGCTATCGACTCAGGTGATCGACAGATTGGAAAGGGTCCAGGTAGCGCAGACGACATTGCATTGGTGCTGCACACTTCGGGCACCACCTCACGGCCAAAAATCGTGCCGCTGAGTCAAAGCAATCTATGTGCATCTGCCCGAAATATCGGCAATACACTTAGTCTAAGTAAAGACGATTGCTGTTTGAACATCATGCCCTTATTTCATATCCATGGATTGATCGCCGCAGTGCTCTCATCCATCGGCGCCGGCGCAAGTATTTACGCCACACCAGGCTTCAATGCCTTGAAAGTATTTACCTGGATCACCGATGCGAAACCTTCCTGGTATACCGCAGTGCCGACAATGCATCAGGCCATTCTTTCACGGGTGGCGAGGAACAAAGAAGTGCTTGAGCAGATGAAGCTTAGATTTATCCGCTCTTCATCGTCATCCCTTGCACCACAAATAATGGAAGAGTTGGAAAGTACCTTTGGCTGCCCCGTCATTGAATCCTATGGCATGACCGAAGCCACACACCAGATGGCCTCCAACTTACTACCACCGGGAAAACGCAAAGCGGGTACAGTCGGTATCGCAGCGGGACCTGAGATCTGCGTGATGGATGAGCAAGGTAATATATTGTCATCAGGACAGACGGGAGAGCTGGTTATTCGCGGGGATAACGTTACCCCGGGTTATGAGAATAATCCAAAAGCAAACGCCGAAGGTTTTCAGGATGGTTGGTTCCGCACAGGCGATCAGGGTTTCATGGATAGCGAAGGCTATGTCACCATTACCGGTCGATTAAAAGAAATCATTAATCGCGGTGGCGAAAAAATTTCACCACGCGAAGTCGATGAAGTGCTTCTGGATCATCCGGCCATACAACAGGTGGTCACCTTTGCCTATCCCCACAAGCAACTCGGTGAAGATGTTGCCGTCGCTGTCGTACTTGTCGAAGGAGAGAAACTGGATGAAAGCGATTTGCGCAATTTCGCCAGAGAAAGACTTGCCGATTTTAAAGTACCAAGGAAGGTCGTGTTTATCGATGAAATTCCCAAAGGCGCGACAGGTAAATTGCAACGCATTGGTCTGGCAGAAAAGCTGGGTGTTTCCTAAGTGAAGATTTGCATCTATGGCGCCGGTGCCATCGGCGGATTCCTCGCTTCAAAGTTAATGTCGACCGAACACGAGATTAGCCTGGTGGCTCGTGGACCTCATCTGGCAGCCATGCGTGAACATGGGCTAAGGCTTCGCACTGCAGATGAGGAAATTCTCACTCATCCTCGGTGCACAGACAATCCCGCGGAACTGGGGGTGCAGGACTACGTTATCGTCACACTGAAGGCGCATTCAGTACCGAATGTGGTGGAGCCAATGCAAGCCTTACTTGGATCAGATACCTCGGTGGTCTCTGCTGTGAACGGGTTTCCCTGGTGGTATTTCTACAAACTCGAAAGTCCCTATCAAAATCACCAGATAGAATGCGTCGATCCCGATGCGGTGCAATGGAAAGGTATCGGTCCGGAACGTGTCATTGGCTGTGTCGTCTACCCGGCATGCGAATTGAGCGAACCCGGTGTCATTGTGCATAAGGAGGGGGATCGTTTTTCACTTGGTGAGCCCTCCGGAGAAAAGACGGAACGTGTGCAAGCTTTGTCCAGGGCGCTCATTGAGGCAGGTCTAAAGGCGCCGATACGCCCACGCATTCGCGACGAGATGTGGATCAAGCTCTGGGGAAATCTTTGCTTCAATCCCATCAGTGCGCTCACACTGGCCACGCTTGATGTTATTGCCACGGATCCCGGCACTCGAGAATTGTCGAGGAAGATGATGTTAGAAGCACAGGCCATCGCTGAAAAGCTCGGGGTAAAATTCCCCATCGATGTTGATCGCCGAATAGATGGCGCCGCCGCGGTGGGCAAACACAAAACCTCCATGCTGCAGGATCTAGAGTCAGGTCGACCGATGGAAATTGATGCTCTGGTAACCGCGGTTCAGGAAATGGGCAGGTTGGTAGCATTACCGACGCCGTCACTTGATGCAGTGCTGGCACTGGTTATTCAACGTGCTAGACAAGCGGGCTGCTATTCTCGGTAGTAGCGATTTTCTTTGCCGTCTACAGTGTTTACCTGTGGATCACCTTCCAAACAAACTCGTAAACCAGAAACACCTGCTCCTTTCTACGTAAACTAAAGCTTTCTTCGGTTTTGCCGATTAACCGGTAATCGTTCACGGTTTTAGACTGTCCTAAACATCACATTTAAAAATAGCGTATTCATGACTGCGGAAGAGAAAATCCTGGCCACAGTGCCTAGTTCAAAATCGGTAATTGACTTACCGCCTTCACCGTTTTGTATTGAAGGTGAAAAAGGCAATCTATTTAATGCCGCAATTGAATTGCATTATATGAAAGGCGTGATTGAGTACGGCGCGCTTCGTTCAATAGATGATGCCAGTGAACAGATCTGTTTTGTTTCCTCACAGAGTCATGAAGAGTTGGAGATAAAATATTCAGATGTTCGCTTTGTGATATTTCCAAATGAACTACGTTACCAATTAAAAGATCATCCTCTACAAAACCAGTCAGCGGTGGTGGTTAAACCAGAACTACCCCAATCGTTTAACATCAAGTTCAATGATGGCACCAGTTTAAGCGGTGATTCGGCAATATCTGTCGATAAGCTGACAGGCCTTCATCTATTCAAGGTTAAGCAAGGCAATATTGCGACACGCATGTTTGTACCTAAATCCACTATAACTATGTATTCCATAGGGAAACAAATAGGCACGGTGTTAAAGGCGCAGAAAGTGGTCACAGAAGAGGGCCTGGCGCAAGGGCTGCAAACACAGGAAACCGTCCGTAAACGACCTATTGGGGAGTATCTTAAAGATCAAGGGGTGGTGACAGATGCAGAATTAAAAAAGACTTTAAGACAGCAGAATAATTTTCCGAAGGTCAGGTTGGGCGAGTTATTGATTGCGGAAGGTCTGATAAGTCAGGCTCATCTCGACGAAGCTTTACTTATGCAAAAAGGAGACCGTGGACGTCGTCTGGGCGATATCCTCATTGATATAGGTGCGACCACAGAAGATGCCGTACATTCAGCGCTGGCACAAAAACTGGGTGTGCCTTTTGTCAAACTGCGGGAATTTGAAATTGATCCTGCTGTACTTGAGCTAGTGCCGGTGGATATCGCAAGAAAACATTCTGTTATGCCATTGATGACGTTTGATAAATATCTGGTGGTTGCGGTTCCCGAACCCTCCATGGGTGAAGTTACCAATATTCTTGCCTTTGTCAGCAACCGAAGAATTGAATTGGCCGTTGCCACCCCAGGCGAGATCACCTGGGCAATCGACCACTACTACGGTGACATCATAGAGGATGATGAAGGCATACTTGCAGCGCAAATAGTGCCGAGTAAAGATGATCAAGATGAGGAGATGGAGAAGTTAGCGAATGAACGCCCCATCGTCAGACTTGTGCAAAACCTGCTAGCAGAAAGCATTGAGCGAAACGCATCTGATATACATATTCGCCCCTTGTCGAAAAGCGTCCAAGTGCTATTCAGAATCCATGGCAAACTGACTCACATTCGAAATTTTGGTAAAAGCCTTCTGGCGCCGATCGTGAGTCGAATCAAGGTTGTCGCCCATATGGATGTGGCCCAACGCCGTATACCACAAGATGGTCGTGTGCAGGTAACAATGAACGGTCAAATAAAAGACATGCGCGTATCCAGCATACCAACCGTAGAAGGTGAGAGTGTGGTTATTCGTATTCTGGCCAGTGCCACGTCGTTAAAACCATTGGATGAGCTTGGGTTTTCCGAAGGTGATACAGAAATTCTCGCGCAACTTCTGCAAAGAGGATCGGGCATGATACTGGTGACGGGCCCAACTGGTTCAGGAAAATCAACTACGCTTTATTCCGCGCTAAACGTTTTGCGCGAAATGAATGTCAATATCATTACCGTAGAAGATCCAGTAGAAATTCGGCTGGATGGACTCGAGCAGGTACAGGTACATCATGAATACGGCATGGGTTTTGAACGCGTATTGAGGAATGTGCTTCGTCACGATCCGGATGTGATCATGATTGGTGAAATCCGCGACGAAGAAACCGCAAAGATTGCTGTGAAGGCCGCGCAAACCGGTCATTTGGTGCTGAGTACCCTCCATACTAATAGTGCGGCGGATACCATTTTTCGCTTGCGTGAAATGAATGTGGAGCCTTATATGATCGCCTCTGCCTTGCGCGGCATTGTGGCCCAACGCCTCATCAAAAAGAACTGCGATCATTGTCGAGTAGAAGAAGAAGTCTCAGCCACCACTCGTCAACTATTGGGCGTGGGCGAGAATGATAAATTCTATGTCGGTGAGGGCTGCGATAATTGCGATAACACAGGCATTTCCGGACGGGTTCCCGCCTATGAATTTCTCAATGTCACGCCCAGCATCCAACAGGGAATATTAGGCAACATCTCTTCCCTGGAATTGAATGACCTGGCTCACTCCTGGGGCATGAAACCCCTGTCTGAATGTGCAATGAAATACGCAAGGAGCGGCGAAACAGCAATCGCGGAAGTGCATCGTATCTATACGACTTAAACCCACAAAGCCCATCTTTAATCGTTCCAGGCGTGAAAAAGAGATGCCGCATTAGTACCGATGCTATGGATGAATTCCAGGGCTAAGAAGTCGGCTGGGACGGTAAAAAACTGTTCGGATCGGAGATTCTGGTCACACCCTGGCGTAATTTGTGTTCAAATGCCAACCGCGATATCCAGTAATTGCTACATGGAGCACAGACTCCAGCAAGGTAAACTACAACCATCTCTATTTAGGGCTTGTTTGTATTGTCAGAAGTTCTTGTCTCCTCACATTTTCTCAATTAATATCCTTACCATAAAGTAAGATATTAATTGTATAAGTAAGGAAAATATTATGACAACTGCAACCGTTACAAGCAAAGGCCAGATTACCATTCCCAAAGAAATTCGGGAATTTCTACATCTTGATAGCGGAGATAGAATTAATTTTCTTATGAACGATGAGGGCCAGGTTAGTATTGTACCTGCGACCTGCAACATAACTTCCTTGAAGGGCATCATTCCAAAACCTAAAAAGCCGGTAACTCTTGCCGCTATGAAAAAGACCATCCGCAAACGCGGTAGTCGTTCTTGAAAGCACTTGATACCAATGTGCTAGTACGCTATCTGGTACAGGATGATCCAGGTCAATCGTTAATTGCGACGAGGTTTATTGAAAAAAACTGTACCACGGAAACGCCAGCATTTATTGGTCATATTGTATTATGTGAATTGGTTTGGATATTGGAAAGTAACTATTCCCTGGATCGTGAAGCCATTTCGACATTATTAGAACGTTTAATGCAGGTAGCACAATTAATTGTAATGGAGCCCTCTTGTGTATGGAAAGCATTAAATGATTACAAGCGTTCAAATGTGGATTTCGCAGATCACCTACTCGCACGGGTTAATGAGGCACAAGGCTGCGAAGTTACGGTAACGTTTGACAAAAAGGCAGGCATGCAACCGATGTTTGAACTCTTAGAATGAATTGATTATAAGTGAACATACCACGGTATGATCTATATAGAATTGTCATCGAATTAAGGTAAATGAATTTTATCCAAAGAAATGATAGTATCACGACCGCTGCTGGCCCATCCTGGTATGATTTACTTCAAGGGTGGAGCAGAGCCGCTACCAGATATCAATTAAAGTGAAATTATTGCGTCAACTACGCGCCCGTAGCTCAGTTGGATAGAGTACCTGACTACGAACTAGTTATTACAAAGTACTTTCCAGATGTATATACTGGTAAAAACCAACATTATAAATAGATTTTGTATTGTTTACTCATTTAAATAAATCAGAATGGGAACCGGTTCTCGCAAGTTGTAATTCATTGTCGGTTATCCGGTAAAGGAGAAGCCAGTCAGGTTCAATATGACAATCCCGGTAATTTACCCAGTCGCCGGTTAAAGGATGCTCCCGATATCGTTCATCCAGGAACCGTTCATTGGTAAGCTCAATAATCACCGCCCTTAATTTCCCGATGTCTTTGTCGCGCCGTTGAAGGCGTTTAACATCACGTCGAAAACGGCTGCCTTCCCTGATTTGTAACAACGCTTATTCCTTTTCCCATTTATCAAAAAGCGCCTCGGGATTGTTATAAACTTTGCCACCACCTTCTTCCATTTCCTTTATTGCATCAATCGTGTCAGCATTGGGTACCTTGGTACGCGGTTGAAACGGCAAGCCGCCCGTATTCACCACCTGTTGCAGGAACAAGCGAATAGCCTCTGCGGTTTTCAGGCCCATGGCATTTAAAATCGCATCGGCCTGTTCTTTCAGTTCAGGCGATACCCGCGCCTGGACATGTGTATTTTTGGACATGACGTCACCTATTTGTGAATGTAATCATACGTACTCTATTATAGTACAAAAGTTTATGGTATTGTAACTATAAACTCCCAACCTTTTGACAAGTAGAGTCTTGGTTTGAGAGTGCCTGGCAAAGCGCCAGGTGTTCGGGCTTATGTGAAAATTGAACGTTAGAGAATTTTTAACTGGTTCATTTTCAAAGATTTTTACACGATTAGGTTTTTGTTGGATAATGTGTCCTGCAAAAATTCTGTCCTGTTATTTTGGTATCGTCTGCATGGGACAATTACCAAATAAATCTTTGATTAGAAAGAAATATTATGCGCCCGTAGCTCAGTTGGATAGAGTACCTGGCTACGAACCAGGGGGTCGGAGGTTCGAATCCTTCCGGGCGCGCCATTTTCATAAAAACTTACAAATTTTCCGAAATGTTAAAATCTCGATTGAGGCCGTCTGGCAAGCCCCTTACTATACGAATAAAGAGATTGCTAAAGTTGTTTCTCCAGGTCTTACCTTCCTAACACACGCACGATCTCCACGTCCTGTCCCTCAATGCGGTAATAAATAGAATGAACACCACAAACGCTGCGACGATATCCCACCCGAATATGATCAACAGTGGCGAAAAGTTCCGGTGATTCTGCCAACACTGAAAATCGTCGCTTAAACTTCTCGCGATACTGATCGGATTGAGCTACACCAAATTGATCATCACCATACTGTGCGATACTAATCAGATCTTCTATAGCTGCTTCGCTAAGGTAATATTTAGCCATTTTTATCCCTGTGGCGTTGTCTGGCCTCTTGCCAAATTGCATCAACGCTACGATCACTGAAACCGCTCTGCTCGCCTTCAATCAGCGCAGCACGGATGGCTTCGACCTCAGAAGTGCTTTCCTGCTCCCGAATTTGGCGTTCACGAATTAGCTCGCGAACAACTTCGCTTTCATTACCGTAATGCCCGCTTTCAATCTGGGATTTAATCCAGCTATCTTGTTGATTGGTGACGGATATGCTTTTTTTTACCATCGGCATGATTTTTTCTCCATAGGGCAAATATTCATACTAAGTAGTATATTTTACTCCAATCAATAAGCTAAATTTCCTTCACTTTGGTACTTACATGTTGATTTTCAAGACCAATCGATCCACTTTGTTCCTGCTCCCTACGAACCAGGGGGTCGGAGGTTCGAACACCCCTCAAGGGGGTACCGAGGTCCTTCCGGGCGCGCCATTTCTAAAAGGTCCATTTCTGACATAAACACACTCTTCAAAAGACTGCTGATAAATTAATTATGTCAGTGAATAAAAATTGTAACCCGTAACGACACAGGTTACAATCACAAGGTGATTAAGCAATTCAAGCACGGTGGGCTGGAAAAATACTTCTTGCGAGGTACTAAGTCGGGAATACAGGCAAAGCACGCTAACCGAATTCGCTTGATTCTAGGTCGGTTGCACGTCTCTACTCAACCGCAAGATATGAATCTACCCGGTCTTGCGTTACATGAGCTTCGTGGACGTCGTAAAGGTACCTGGTCTGTCAAAGTCAGCGGTAACTGGAGAATCACTTTCTCATTTGACGGGCTTGATGCAATCGAAGTCAATTATGAAGATTATCATTAAGGTAAATATTATGAGAATGCACAATCCACCACATCCAGGAGAAATCTTACGCGAGTTCTGTATTGAACCTCTGGGTGTCAGTGTAACTCGAGCAGCTGAAGCACTTGGCGTAAGTCGCAAGACTCTCTCTTCCATATTGAACGGACGTTCAGGTATTAGCCCGGAAATGGCTATTCGTCTCAGCAAAGCTTTCGATACCTCTGCAGAGAGTTGGCTAAATCAGCAGGTTCAGTACGATTTGTGGCTTGCTGAAAAAAATGCAGATGATATGGAAGTTGAACATTTATCGGCTGCATAGAAAATGATCCCCTGATGACATTGGGCGAACTACATTGATAATTTATTGCGAGTATCTGTCCCACAGTTCAACCCCACTTAACGTATAAACAAGTACTTAGCTGTGCTGTTAGACCAGTTTTGTGAGACAGTGCTTACGGGTATCTTACTGAATTAGAATCGATTTTCAGATTTAGAGTACCAGTCTACGAACCAGGGGGTCGGAGGTTTGAACACCCCACAAGGGGGTACCGAGGTCCTTCCGGGCGCGCCATATCTCTAGTCCTTAGGGATATGAATTAGCTACCTTGTCCCATAAAATACATTTTGTCCCATAGATATGATGATAATCATTTTTTAGTTTTCTTTTTATGCCGAAAAATAACTTATTAGGTTCAGAAATAAAGTCGTGGAAAGACTTTGTATTGGATGGTAAGAACTACGATCTATCCCACCTTGATTCGCATGGAATTCAAGTTGTTGATGATAGAAACTCGGATAATGTTAGAACTTATAATATCTATGTGACATACAGTTTTCATTGTTTCGCAAAAGATGATGGTACCTTAAGCGAAGAAGACAAAATCAAGCTCAATTATGATGCGCATAGGGATAGTCGACCGTTCAATATAAGACGATACAATCTGTCTAAAAATTTACCTGATATTATTAATTCATTAGGTAATAAAGAAACCTTAGTTTTTCATAGAGGGTATGAGAATTACGCTACTTATAAAGCCTTAGATGAAGATGGGAATGAAGTCGATTATATTGTTTCTTTTTCGATTTTCAAAGAGCAGAAGAAACTTAGACTTCATGTTCGAACTGCATATCCAGAAGATAATGGAATTGGTAAAGTTAAAAAAGTGAGTATCTTTGTATTAGCTTATAATGCTTTGCATAGCAAGAAGATGCCAACATTACTGCCGTAGAAATAACAAAGCCCACTTAAGTGGGCTTCGCCAAGAGCTAACATGCCTCCTGGTATTCAGATCGTCTTTACCGGACATAAGCCACGACCCAGAGGGTAACGGGATGTCACGCCGAAGCGCGTCTGCTGCATCCTTAACTAATAATATAGGATATTACCTTCATTTTCTGAAGTAATATCGGATAACGATTTAAAATACTTTAATTTCAACAAAATCAATAAGTTATGTTAAAAGGTTAAAACGTCATTTGGTGTGCGGTTGGCACCCTTCATTCATTTGCCGATTTGGACAATGAAGGGTGCCAGGGGTTCAATTTTTTATTTAAAAAAGTATGTAATGTATTCACAAAATCTCTCCTGAAGTTAATAATCATGCTCATAATTATAGCAGAGATATCAACGCAAATCATTGATATTAATACTAAATATACTAATAACAACATTTCTTTAGAGATTCAATTAAGTATTAGTGAACGGAAATAATTATTATGAAATTTCTTCATTTTGTTGGACGAACAACTTCGGCTTTCCTTCTATAGACTTTGTTTGCGACTTCCTGAGACGCATGCCCGAGTAACGCTCTGGAGAGTAGCTGAAATACTTTGAGCTATTATTTTATTGGTTTCACCAGATTTGCTTTTCTTCTGTAAATTCGTTCAGTAATTTCAGCAGTTGTATGACCGAGTAATTGCCTAGCATGTTCTGACTCTGTATCACTCGCAACTTTTGCTCTTAAATCATGTTCAGTAAATCTTTCCTTCAATTCAGTTTTTTCTAAAGCTTTTTTCATAAACCTTTGCCAGATGGAATCAAATCCATCAGCAGAAGCATTTTCCTTAATGTACGGTTGACCTCGATT
>JBLIML010000087.1:0-14983 GCA_047638675.1 Planctomycetota bacterium
CGCCGATGGCCTAAACCTGACGCCGATTCAGGAAGCGATGGTTAAATTTGGTGGTTTACAATGTGGATTCTGCACCTCTGGCATGGTGCTGACCTTGAGTGCATTTCTTGCAGAAAACCGTAGTCCGACGAGAGAAGAAGTCCGGCATGCCTTGTCAGGTAACCTCTGTCGTTGCACCGGCTATACGAAAATTGTCGATGCGGCAATGTCTGTCGCCGAGGAGCATGTCACATGAGCACCACCAATACAGCGGTTGGACATGATGTACCGCGTATCGATGGCCGTGAAAAAACAACGGGTGCTGCCGCTTACATCGATGACATGTCATTACCGGGGATGTTGTATGGTGCGATGACTTTTAGCGACTATGCTCACGCCCGCATTCTCAGTTACGACACGAGTGAAGCCCTGAAGGTGCCCGGTGTAAAGGCCGTCATTACTGGCGAGGATTTCAAACATATTCTTGGCGGTGTATTTCTAAAAGATGAACCCCCAATAGCCATGGGTAAAGTTCGTTATCTCGGTGAACCCGTCGCCGCAGTCGCCGCAATCGATTTAAAGACTGCCCGTCTTGCTGCCCAGCTAATAAATGTTGAATACGAACCTTTGCCCAATGTTCTATCGATAGACGAGGCACTGAATCCAGAATCCGCGGTGATACATGAAGACCTTGCCGATTACTTTCGACTTAAACCCAGCAGTTTCGAAGGTAATATTACATGGAAGGCCTCTATCAGTGCAGGTGATGTTGACTCTGCCTGGTCTGAATGTGATGTGATTGTAGAAGGGGAGTTCCAAACCCAGGCACAGCACCATCTATACATGGAGCCTTGTGGTGCCCTGGCAATTCCGGAGCACAGTGGACGTCTGACGATTTGGTCCAGTTGCCAATCTGTTTTTATCGTCCAACAAAAAGTGGCTGATTATTTAGAGATGCCGATGGCCAGGGTACGCGCTCTTGTTCCTCATGTAGGTGGTGGTTTCGGTGGTAAAGGCGGATTACATATTCAAACATTGGTGGCGAAGTTAGCGCTGGTGAGTGGTCGTCCAGTAAAAATGACACTCACCCGTACGGAAGATTTTGAAATTGTGCGCTCACGCCATCCCATACGAATTAGAATGAAGACAGGTGCTAAAAATGATGGCACTTTAATCGCAAGGGAACTGGATGTAGTGCTGGACGGCGGTGCTTATGCTGATGAAAGCCCAGCGGTATTGAATTGGTCCGTGTTTGTCGGCAGAGGTCCTTACAATATCCCCAACGTTCGGTCGCAGGGACAACTCGTCTATACCAATAAATTACGGGCCGGACCTTATCGGGGTTTTGGAAATCCGCAGGTGACATTCGCTGGGGAGTCACAAATTGATGAAATTGCCGAGAAGCTCGGAATGGATGGCATCAAGTTACGACAGAAAAATGCCGCGAAAACCGGTGACACCTGGATCGGTGGACAACATATTGATGCCTGTGGCTTTGATGAGTGCATGGCAAGAATCGTGGAAGCGACTTCAGGTGTTGAAGAATCAGCAAAAGCGGCGTCCACCTCGAATAAACGAAGAGGCATTGGTTATTCTGCGCTTACCCATATGTGCGGCATTCAATCAACTTCCGCCGAAGTCCATTTGCGTGCAGATGGTTCCGCCGCTGTTGTCACCGGTGTCGTGGATATTGGTCAGGGTTCCAATACGATACTTTCTCAAATTGTCGCCGATGCACTGGCACTACCTGTGGAGCGAGTTTCATTCGCAGCGCCCGATACCGATTCATCTCCCTATAACTGGAAAACGGCCGCTAGTCGTACCACCTATATGAGTGGACGCGCTGTGCTGGGAGCGGCCGAAAAAGTCCGTGAACAATTGTTCGATCACGCGAGTGCGATGCTCGAATGTGGCGTGCATGATCTGGAATTGCGATCCGGCGGATTTGTCGGGGTTAAGGGTGTCACTGAGGGACAGCTCAGTTTTGCGCAAATTGCCGGGCGTGCCATGGCCCGGGTGGGTGGACCAATCGCAGGGAGTGACACGCTTGCCTTTGATGGCCCGATGCTGGATCCCAAGCGTGCAATAGTGGATGGATTTGCTTTTACCAATGTTGGAATTTATACCTTCGGTATGCAGGCGGTCGAAGTCGAAGTCGATATCGATACAGGTGAAGTTAAAGTCCTACGCGTCTGGTCTGCGCACGATGTCGGGCGTGCGATCAATCCTGTCATGGTTGATGGACAGGTCCATGGGGGTGTTGTGCAAGGACTGGGCTTAACCTTGACGGAAGAAATGGTGTGGGGTGAGAACGGGAACCTGGTAAACCCGACATTGATGGATTACAAAATCCCCGGCATTCTAGACGTCCCTGATTTTATTCAATCAATCATCATCGAAACATCGGAACCCACAGGTCCCTATGGCGCTAAAGGCGTTGGAGAGAATTCCCTTATAGGTATTCCGGCCGCGGTGGCCAATGCGATTGCCAATGCGACAGGCGTCAGACTACGATCAATTCCTTTCACATCTGAACGAGTACTGACGGCACTTGAAGCCGCTTCATAACAGAAAATTATGCGTCGTGAGAATCTGTCGGTAGAAACACAACAGTTCTATAGAGATTGTTAAATAAAGCACCGTCATTCCCGCATGTTTTTAGCGGAGAAGTGGTGCAGGGAGGCACCGTTTACGGACCTAAGGATGGAAATCCAGTTAAACAATGGTTTTATTCAACCATTGATATCGCACCAATGTGTTAGTACCGGATTGGCATATTTCCTTAATTTTCCTTTCCTTCTGGATTCCCGCCAAAAGCATGCGGGAATGACGGGGGTTTATGATTCCAATTCATATACGGCATGTCCATGTGCCATTACTCCGCTAAAAACATGCGGGAATGACGAGGGTTTATGATTCCAATTCATATACGGCATGTCCATGTGCCATTACTCCGCCAATAGCATGCGGGAATGACGGGGGTTTATGATTCCAATTCATATACGGCATGTCCATGTGCCATTACTCCGCTAAAAACATGCGGGAATGACGAAGTGTTATTTTTACGCGTCGTCGGCGGGGCAGGGCATTTGTTGATCCGCAGGTCCCACCGAAGCTGAAAAAGAAGGGCGATCTATTAATAGCGCAATCCATTCAGTGACCTTCGGCTTATCAGCCCAGAGATCGTGAAACAGCAGTCGTTGTAAGCGATTGACGAAAGGCGCGTAGGCAACGTCAGCCAATGTAAATTCATTTCCAACAAGCCACGGCCCGTCGACAAGCGCGGTTTCAAGTCGTGCCAGTACGGGCTCGATTTTTTCTTTAGCCTCGGCCACAACCTCTGGATCAATTGGGCCCGTAGCCCAATTCAGAAAATGCGAGGCGCGCTCAGGTTGCGGATGGGCGTGAACCAGTTCATCTATTTGCTCACGACTCAAGTTTGTCAACATTCGCTTAACCATCAATTGAAATGCGGCGGGACGTTGTGCATGATAAAGAACATCATCTTGTAATTTCACCAGGGTGCGCATTTTTGCACGTAGAACGGGATCAGCAGGAATTAACGAGGGATTTTTATGTTTATCATCAAGGTATTCATTGATGATGGTTGATTCAATAATGATATCTTCATCGTCTTTTAATGTGGGCACAACGCCGTTGGGATTGAGTGCAAGATATTCGGGTTGCAGGTTGTTAAATTGAATGAGATCAACAATCTGGCTTTGGTATTCCAGCTGTTTTTCAATCAGACACATGCGTACTTTAAATGAGCATACGGAATCCCAATGATGGTAAAGGCTTAGCATGATGAGCTCCTCGGCGGTAACCGGTTAATCGAAAAGGATGGACTTCTGGATCGTTTTCCGCGAATAATTGCAGGAAGCTTATATAATAATTTTCATCCGAACAACCCAATAAATCACTCCCGGATTGACTACCATGACCTCAAATAAATTTTTTTATGGCTGGACCATCGTTGGTGTATCAATAGTCGGATTGGCCACTGGTTGGGCTGCTATTGGTATTTTTTCATTCGGTGCCTTTATCAAACCGCTCGAACTGGAATTTGGTTGGCAGCGCGGAGAAATTTCCCTGGCACTTGCCGTGATCAATCTTACGGGTATAGCGATGGCCCCGATCCTGGGTTTCCTGGTCGATAAGCACGGAGCAAGAAAGATTCTTCTGCCCTCGGCCTTGATGCTCGGTTTGTTAACGGCCAGTCTATTTTTTCTGAGCAGCAATATCTGGCATTTTTATGCCATCTGGTTTTTTGTTGCCGTGCTCGGATGCGCAACAACACCCCTCACTTATTCAAAAGTAATCGTTAAATGGTTTGATCGAAAGCGCGGTATCGCACTGGGTGTGAGTCTCGCTGGTGTTGGATTAGGCGCCGCACTAATGCCACCACTGGCCCAGGCAATGATCGATGCCTATGGTTGGCGAGTAGCCTATCTGGGGCTCAGTGCTTTGATCGTATTTCTTGGATTTCCCTTACTCGTCTTGCTCATGCGCAACACCCCTGAAGAAATGGGTTTGGGTCCTGACGGTGATGTCGTTTCCGAAGAGGAGCGCAGTAAAAACATCTTGCCTGGCTTTACTGTACGAGAGACGGTTGATAAGAAGCCCTTCTGGTTAATGCTGGTAATCTTCCTGTGTATTGGGATGGTGGTGACCTCCATTATAATTCACCTTATCCCCATGCTTATTGAACGTGGTATTGATCCGGTAAAGGCTGCGGAGGGTCAGGCCGTTCTTGGTTTATCACTTATTTTCGGTCGGGTGTTTGCGGGTTATCTGATGGATCGCTTTTTTGCACCACATGTCTCCATCGTCTTTATGCTTGGGCCCGCTATTGGCATCAGCATTCTGGCCAGCGGTGTCACTGGACCGGCGGTGTATCTGGCCATTGCCCTGGTAGGCATGGCTATTGGTGCTGAATTTGATGTTATGGGTTATTTAACTAGCCGCTATTCGGGCATATTGAGTTACGGTCAAATCTTCGGATTTCTTTTTGCTGCCTTTGAACTGGGAGCCGCAATCGGACCGGTTGCCATGGGTTATTGCTTTGATATTACAGGAGAATATACCCTGGTGTTGTGGATCATGGCTGGCCTGGCCCTGCTTTCCTGTGCACTCACTGCGATGCTCGGGCCTTATCCTGATTTACCTGAAACTGAGCAGAGTTCCGCCTGACATTCGCAGTTTCTCCATTACTTTGGCGGGAATGTTTCTTCAAGTTTCGTGTAAGGACCGAGTTTCATTATTAGTAATAAGGCTGCGAAGTTGAGCACAATTGCCGCAATGAGTACGATCGAATAGGAACCCGTATTTTCAAATCCGTATCCAAAAGCATATGGCCCCATGGCCGTGCCGAAAAACACGCCCACAAACAATAATCCGTAAATCTCAGCAAACGAACGTAAGCCGAAATACTTACCTATCAGGTAGGCAAGAATATCAACTTCTGCGCCGAGGCTAAGGCCCACGAGAATAGCCGCTAACAATAAAAACGGGGCGCTTATAGACAATGATAATATCCCAAACCCGACAGCAGACAGGGCAAAGAATATGAGAGCGACACGAGGGGCGAAATAAATGTCGAGTAGAAAACCTATGAATACGCGACTTACCATTACTGTAATTCCCATAGCCGATGTAATTTTAGCCGCCGTTGAATTGTCTAAACCTTTGTCTGTTAGCAGGGGAAATAAATGAGGCAAAATACCGTGCAAGCTAAATGCGATAAAGACGAAGATTAACGTAAGTAACCAAAATTCCCGTTTCTTCATTGCCTCTGATGATGTTAAACCGGTTTGATTTAGTGAGACAACACCAGGTTCGTCATTTTTCAGGCCGTCAGGTGATAAACCCAGATCTTCTGGTGACTCTTTGAGGACGAGATAAATTATCGGCACGGTTATAAACAATACGATAAGGCTCATTGCGTAGTAGGCAGAACGCCAACCGTGTGTATCAATGATGGTTTGCACAAGAAGCGGTACGTAGAAATAGCCCAGGCCGATTCCAGATATGGAGAGACCTATAGCAAGACCTCTTTTTCTATTAAACCAGCTGGAAACAATACGTAAATAAGGCATCGTGTTTGCAGCGAAGCCAAGCGTGCCGAAAAGGAAAAAAATTAATCCAAAATGCCATAGTTTTGATACGAGGATCGGAATTGTTGCCAGCAAAATCCCGAAGATAATAGTTGAGGGTATGAGAAGTTTTGTAGTGCCGAGTCTGTCAATGAATCGTCCTGCGAAGGGCTGAGTTAGCGCAAGAGAAACTACCAGTATAGGAATAATGGAAGAAATTTGGGCACGGTTCCAACCAAATTCATTATTGAACGGTTGCATGAATAGACCAAGTGAAGAAAAGAGAAAGGTCGACGTGCCTGTTGAAACACAGAAGAAAGATGCGGCAACAATGTACCAGCCATAAAAAATAGAAGACTTTTCTTGCATAGCTTATTAAGAATCAATCTGTTGACGGTAAGGGAGATAAGGATAAGGCATCCATATCAATACTTACATGGATTATTGCTAATTGATACAAAAGGTGTTTTTCAGTGCCTGATTTTGTGCAGCGTTTTTATCACGTCCGCAAGGCTATCAAGATTATGTACAGGAAGGAAATAATCCAGAAAGGGAAGGGCTGTCTGTATGCCTCGACAGAGGGGTTCGTAATCTTCCTTGCCCATAAGAGGATTTAGCCACATCAATTTATGTACGCTGCGCTTTAAGACTTCCATCTCAGATCGCATAAGATCAGCATCGCCGCGATCCCAACCATCGCTCAATATAATGGCAACGGTATTAGAGTGAAGCATCTTGCGCGCGTAATCCTTATTAAGCTCATGCAGGCTTCCCCCAATATTGGTGCCACCCGCCCAGTCGTGAACCTGTGCCGACATTTGAGTAATCAAGATATCGATATTTTTACTCTGCAGATAAGGTGTAAAATTGGTCATGCGCGTAGAGAATAAGGCGACTTCAAGATCGGTCAATTTGTCCGTCATAGCGCAGATAAGCTGAATCAGGAAACGGCTGTAACGTTCCATCGAACCACTGACATCGCAAAACAATAAAAGCCGGGTTTTCTTTATCGGGTGATTTTTGTAATACAACTTCATGCAATACTCACCGTAGGGCATGCTATGGCGATACATGCGGCGAAAATCAAAGATCCCTGCTTTTTTCGTTGGGGAGAAGCGTTTGCTTTTTCGATTGATGAGCACCGCTATCAATTCCTCAACAATTTTTTTCGCTTTTTCAATGTCCACTTCTGACATGCTACCGAAGTCTTTTTTCATTAAGAGTTCTTTTGCAGATGATCCAACTTGTTCTGGATCGCTTTCTGAAGGGGACTGGTCAGCTGCGCCCTCATCCTCTACTTCATTTTTCTCCTCTTGCTGTCTGTTCTCGGTCTCATCTGAATTATCCGTCTGGTTTTCGTCGACTTCATCACCAGGCTGTTTTTCATCCGGAGAGGGGGCGTCAAAATGATCCCAGTATTGATGAAAGGCCAGGTCAAATATATCAAGAGAATCGCGGTTGGAAATCAAGGTGCATTTTGCTGCCTCGTAAAAATCTTCCCGATTAAGAATATCGATATATGAAAAACTTCGACTGAGATCCATCAGGTTGGCTGAACTGACATCCACCCCGGCATTATGTAAAAACCGGGAAAACTTGACCACATGGGTAAACATGCTCAGCGAGCGTGGCGACGCATTGTTTGAAGTGTTTTGACTTATTGTTGACAAGGACTGATTGCCTGACCTGGTAGTACGTCGCTATAGATGAAAATCATTTTACTGTGTCTCTAGAATGTTTTTTCCTTCCCGCTGATCGATGGGCCACCCTTAAAATTTTTCGATATGCCAATCAGTTTGGCCATATCACTTTCGGATAATTTCTCCTGATCGTTTTTATATTTGAGAATACAACACAGAGTGTCATCTATCGTTTGCTGATCCAGTTCTTTTACATTCAGTGATATTAAAGCTTTTGCCCAATCGATAGTTTCTGCAATCCCTGGACGTTTATAGAAATCCTCCTCTCTTAACAATTCCATAAACTTGCAGATTTGTGCGGCGAGAGTAGATTCAATAGCAGGCACCTTTTTGGACACGATGTTTAATTCCTTTTCAAGTGTCGGATAGTCTATCCAGTGATACAGACATCGTCTTTTGAGTGCATCATGCATTTCACGAGTTCGATTGGAGGTCAGCACAACAATGGGAGGACGTTCAGCGCGGATGGTGCCAATCTCTGGAATGGTGATCTGAAAATCTGAAAGTACTTCCAGCAAAAACGCTTCAAACTCTTCATCAGAACGATCTACTTCATCTATCAACAACACTGGTGGCTGCTTTCCATTTGATTGAATGGCTTTTAACAGAGGTCTTGACAGTAGAAATTCGGTGTTAAAAATACTATTACCGATTTCCTCCTTGTCGATGCCGCGTGCTTCCTGTAATCGAATTTCCAGCATTTGTCTCAGATAATTCCATTCGTACAGAGCAGAATTACTATCGAGCCCTTCATAACACTGCAGGCGGATCAATTCAGTGTCCAGGACCTGAGCCATCACTTTTGCAACTTCCGTTTTGCCTACTCCCGGCTCGCCTTCAAGGAAAATAGGTTTACCAAGAGTTGCCGACAAATAAATCGTCGTTGCCAGAGAGCGATCGGTAATATAATTGAAATCAGCAAAACGGCTTTGTATTTCATCAATTGATTTAAACATGTTGATATGTCACTTTATTATCCGTTGGCGTTTTAAAGCTTAGGGCTGTTTTTAACAAAAGGCACTATACATTCACTGGAAACTATTAACAATATAGTTAATAATCATGCTAGCATATTAGCCTTACAGCGCAATCTAGACCAGCACTTTCAATGTACAAAAACCGATGATAAAAATTGTAAATTATGCGCAATTATATTGAGCGATTAATTGCTCGTAAGGAAATTAACATCGTTGAGCGCGAAGTGGATCCTAAATTCGAACTCGCCGCGGTCATCGGTCGTTCACAACAGGAAAGTGATTATCCACTGTTGTTCCGTAATGTGAAGGGAACAAGTCTACCTGTTATCTCCAATGTTTACGGTAGTCATCGACGTCTGTGCGAGATAATTGGCACAACAAAAGGCGATTTCTGTCGTCATTGGCAATCTATTATCGACAGTGAATTACCGACAGCTGCCGAGTATAGCGAAGAAGTTTCAGACACAGGGCCAATGATTGAGGGTAAATTAAGCGATCTACCGCATATCACTTATTGTGAAAAAGACGCCGGACCGTATATCACCGCTGGTATCTTTCTCGCCAAAGAACCCGACAGCGGCGTGCCAAATTTGTCGTTTTGCCGTTCAATGATGGTCAATGATCAGGAATTACGTGTGCGTCTTGCGCCTCCACATGACATTACGCAATATCAAAAAAAGGCGGAAGCAAGAAATGAGGCGCTGGAAGTTGCCATCTTGTTAGGGCCACCGCCGGAGGTTTTTCTGGCAGCCTGTGCGTCTGTTCCCCTTGCTGTTGATGAGATGGCAATCGCTGCACAACTTGGCGGTGGCAAACTGAAAATGCGAGCGTGTAAAACAATCGACTTGATGGTGCCGGCAGAAACGGAAATTGTGATAGAAGGGCGCATATTGCCGAACAGACGAGAACCCGAAGGACCCTTCGGGGAGTTCCTTGGTTATTATGTCAAAGAAGGACCAAACCATGTTTTTGAAATTACCAATGTGTCCTGGCGCGACGGCGCATCATTTCACGGTTTATTGTGCGGCTATCCTGAGGATCTACGCGCACTTGAAGTGTCATTTGCTACTCGCACCTACAAACACCTGGTAGCTGAATTACCAGGCATTCTTGATGTCAGTTGTAATCCTTCACCAGTGCACTCAATCGTAAAAATAAACAAGCAGTATGAAGGCCATGCAAAACAGGTCATCCTGAAAACCTTTAGTTCCCATTTACAATTCAACAAAATCTGTATTGTTGTTGACGAGGATGTGGATATACATAATTTCGACGACGTCTGGTGGGCGGTCATTTCCCGTTGCCGTGTGGATAAACATGTCATGATTATCCCCGACATTCCCGGATTTCATCGTGATGAAGAAAAAGTCCATTGGGGACGTCTGGGTATTGATGCCACCAAGCCCTTTGGCAAGGAAGAAAAGTTTGAACGAAAACGGGTTCCGGGGCTGGAGGATATAGACTTAAGTAAATATTTCGATGTCTGAGTCCACTCACGGCTCATCGGCCAAGGCAATTTTCTATGCATTTATCGCGAATCTAGGTGGTGTTTTAAGGAACCTGATATCTATAAATAAGGAAGCCGTCGATAGAGGTCAGCTGGTAGCGCTGGATGACCCGGAGATCCGAGAGATTGCCGCAAAGTACCGCGATCCCGACAAGCTACTGCGGCCAGTCTGGACGCCGAGAGATGATCCTGGATATTGAGTAATCCTGCCAAGTCCGCTTATTCATAAGATATTATGTGAACAGTTCCCCAGTTGATATGAATCAATATAATTTCTACTAAACAACGTAGATTAGCTGATTATAAATCGGCATTGGTGATATTAATGAAAACTAAATGCAATCGTATCATTCACTTTTTTATGTTCACTTTTCTCTGTTGTTATGCAAATGCAGAGACAGATTTAGCAGTTGAATCTACAGCTAGTATCATGCAAATAATGGTAGCCAGGATTGTACCCGCGAGCGATACCCTATGGGGAGTTGATGATCCGACTTCGGATGAAGATTGGAAAACACTGGAAGATGCGGCAAACGCAATGCTGGATTCTGGCGCTGCAATAAAACTTGGCGGCACGGGCC
This sequence comes from Planctomycetota bacterium, assembly GCA_047638675.1. GTDB lineage: Bacteria > Pseudomonadota > Gammaproteobacteria > Eutrophobiales > Eutrophobiaceae > WLWS01. Next base: position 10,840 of record JBLIML010000087.1, read on the forward strand.
CCAGGGACAAACAATGGGTCAGTCAGAGAGATTGGAAAATGCTCGCAGAAAAAATGATCGCGGCTGCCGGGCAGGCTCTGCAGGCCATTCGTAATAAGAACCTCGATGCGTTGTTTGATGCTGGAGATGCGCTTTATCAACCCTGTGAAGAATGTCATGGCATATTCAATCCGGCAGTAATTGACCAATAAGACCAGATTACGGAGCGAGTTTACTTAATGCAATCAAAGACGAAATTCGTCAAAGTAATAAGATAGTAAGCTACGACTAACGTTGGAATTAGTGCTTACTCACGGGCGTCTGAGGAAAGCAACCACGGCCTCCACCAGACGATTTTCCTCGGTAACATCATCACTCGCAATACACGAGGTAAATAAGTCATTTAGTTCCTGTTCATGGACAACACCTCGTGGTCCGATAACAACTATTTGGCTACCTGGAGTTGTATCTCCCCAGGTTTCACCCTTGTTCAGACTTACCCGTTTACCAACCATTTGCAAAATTACCCGCTTGTCATCCACGTCTCTTAGGTGAAGTATGCCTTTGGCTCGGAACACGGAGAGTGGCAATGTCTTGAATGCCTGATAGATGGCCTGGAATGACAAAGCCTGATTTTCTATCCATGTGTAGCTTGAAAATGTATCGCTGTGGTTAGCATGATTCGAATGATCATGTTTCCTGGGTGGATCTGTTTCGTTCAAGCTGTTATGTGCATATTCCTCAACACCAAAAATTAGTTCCATTGGAACCTCGCCGTAGCTTGCTTCGATGATACGCGCCTGTTGTGAGATATTATGGATCCATGAACGGACCTCTGCTATTTGCTCCTTGTCCACCAGATCAGCTTTATTGATGACAACAATATCTGCGGCTTCTATCTGATCGACTGCCAGTTTTTCATTAACACCTTCAAGCTGTAATACCTGTTCTGCGTCGACTACGGTAGTGATGCAGTTGAGCGATATCTTTGAAGCTGTTTTTGTTGAAATAACCAGGGCTTTTGCGGCCGATTCAGGATCTGATACCCCGCTCGTTTCTGTGACGATGTATTCCGGCGGTACTTCGCCTTCGGTCAGCTGCATTATCGCGTCGACCATGTCCTCGCGAATTGTGCAGCAGATGCAGCCATTGGCCAGGCTGATGGTTTCGCCTTCGATATTGGTAATCAATTGAGAGTCAATAGAGACATCACCGAAGTCGTTAACCAACACCGCGATACGAAGCCCATGGTTTTCGTTCAGTATGCGGTTGAGCAGGGTGGTTTTACCGGCGCCGAGAAAGCCTGCGATTATTGTGACGGGAATTTTATTCAATATTATTTCCTGGGTGCTTAGCATGCACTCATTATGGCTGTTTTATCCCTCAGGATGTCAGATGCGTCAGCAAAATGATCGGTCAATCAGGCTTGCAATTTCAGTTCTAATTAGCGCCGCGTAGCATGTCTGAAGCGTAATAAAATATAGCAGATTGTAAATTATATTATTAATGATTATACTTCGAGAGTACTATAAAACACTGTATTTTTGTTGCCAATTCAGCCCTAATCGTCGAACCGAAAGAGACAAATAATGAACTGTGATTTAATCATACGCGGTGGCACTGTAGTTACGCCTACGGGCTCTTCCCTGGCCGATATTGCCATTGTCGATGGCAAGATACAGGCAATCGGAGAACCTTCATCCATGCCCGCCGCTACACGTGAAATCGATGCAAGCGGTCGTTATGTAATGGCAGGGATCATAGACCCTCACGCGCATCTTGGCTACATGGATACACTCGAAGCGGTAGAAAGCGAAACACGGGCCGCCGCCTGTGGTGGCGTGACCTGTCTGGGTGTATACATCCTTGCTTTGAAAGACGGTGTGTTGAAACAATTTGAGAAATTTAAACATACCTTCGAGACAAAGAGCTTTGTAGATGGCTTTTGGCATCTGATGGTGATTGACGCGCTGACCACGAGTGAGATTGAAAAATGCCCCGAAGAAATTGGCATGACCTCATTTAAATTTAATATGGGATATAAAGGTCCGCATGCGGACATGCTTGGCATTACCGCTACGGACGATGGCGCGGTTTTTAAAGGATTTCGAAAGGTTGCTGATCTTGGGGCACCGGCACTTGCTGCCTGTCACACCGAGAATATCGACATCCATTTAATGTTACGCGATGAATTGATTGCACAGGGACGTAAAGATTTCCAGGTCTGGAACGAGTCACGGCCCGCATTTGTCGAGGCTGAGTGCATGCACCGTGCAATTTATCTTGCGAAAAGTGCCGGTGCCCCACTGTATATTCCACACATCACCATCGCCGAAGGTGTTGACATCATTGCCCAGGCTCAAAAAGACGGGCTAAATGTGATCGGTGAAACCTGCCCTCAGTACCTGACTCATAACAACGAAGAGCCAGCCCAGATCCTTATCGATCACCCTGCTTGCGGCTGTGTGAATCCACCTCTACGTGATCGCGCCAGTAACGAACGACTATGGGAAGGGATACAGCAGGGCATTATTAAATGTGTCGGTTCGGATCTCGCGCCAACTACTCTGGAAATGAAGGGTGACGATATCTGGAATGCACCAATGGGATTGGGCAATGTATCAGAATTGTTATTGCCGATTATGCTTAGCGAAGGCGTTAACAAAGGCCGCATCACTTTGGAAAAACTGACAGAAGTCTGCTCCTATAATCCGGCTTCAGTGTTCGGCGTACTACCAGACAAAGGTCAACTCGCTGTGGGTGCCGATGCGGATATTGTTATTGTCGATCTGGAAGAGGAACGCACAGTGTCGGTGGACGCACTGAGAACAATGTGCGATTGGAGTATCTATGATGGGTGGACATTAAAAGGCTGGCCCACTCACACAATTCTAAGGGGGCAGGTCATTATGGAAGATGGAGAGCCTCTTAGTCTCAATCCCGGGCAGGGCAAATACGTCCCGCGTAAAACTGCCGCGTAGTTCGATAAATTTTTTTCATGATACCCGAACGTTATCAGGCTTACGAAAACTCCGTCACAGTGGGTTGCGTTAACTATGACAGTATCTGGGGCGACAAGGCCGCAAATCTTGAAAAAATGAAGCGCATGATCAGGGAGGCGGCAGATCAGGGTATTAATATCCTGGCCTTTCCGGAGTTGGCGCTTAGTGGTTACGAATGCAGTGAAGATTTTAGTATGCATCGACAGGCGGCTGAAACAATCCCGGGTCCTGCTACCGATGAGATTGCCGCCCTGGCGAGGGAACTCGATATTTATGTCGCCATGGGTATGCCTGAACAGGATCCCGATGATGCAGACGTTTGTTATATAGCCTGTCCCCTGATTGGGCCTGAAGGTCTGGTGGGTAATTATCGAAAAGTGCATATCGGTCCATTGCCCTTGTTTACCGAAACGAAATGTTTCAAGGGTGGTAATGAGGTGCCGGTATTTGAGACTCGTTACGGACCGATTGGTATACAGATATGTGCAGATTTTTGGGTATATCCCGAGCTTTCGCGCATCCTCATGTTGAAAGGGGCACGCTTAATCATTAATAGTACGGGCAGTGCCGATGCCCCTGACCGCCCTTTTTATATGACATCGATGACCTGTGCCCGCGCCATGGAAAATATGGTCTACACCGCCAGCGCCAACTTCGTTGGTACAGACCGAACCAAATCCTACTATGGTCACAGTACGATTGCAGGTCCAGCCTTCCCGCGTTTTTGCAAGGTTTATGCACAGGGCACGGACAAGGAAGAAATTATCAGTGCAACGCTAAACTTTGAAACATTGCATCGTTTTCGTGAGGCAGTTTCCATCGATAAGCTCAGACGTGATGACATTATAATGAATGAGTTTCAAAAACTTGATGCAAGTAGACATTAATAATCCGTTTTATAGAGAACTGAATTAAGCATGCCGGAAATTATCAAAGAAATTCTTGTCAAGGCCACGTTGGAAGATACCTGGGCATTGGTAAGTGACATGGAGCGCTTTAGCTTATGTATTCCGGGCTGTAAGAAGGTCACAAAAATAAGTGAGACTGAATTTGACTGGGATCTGGAAACAAAGGTTCTGCGCACAACGCGTAAAGCCAAGGCCAGGACCAAAGCACTGGTGATGAATGCGCCGACGCATTCGGAGTTTGTCGGTGAAGGCCGA
>JBLIML010000088.1:0-14882 GCA_047638675.1 Planctomycetota bacterium
CCTGGAATACCGGTGTTGGCGAAGTAACATCCATTACCGACTATCAGGATTTCAAGAAACGCTACTTTGAAGACACAGATGCTACGCCCCTTCAGTTGTTCCATTTCTTCCAGGACATGGACTCCAACCAGTTTTCACAGGAGTTACGCCTGCGTGGTGAAACCGACAGGACACGCTGGGTAGTAGGTGCTTATTACCTTAATATCGATAGTACTTTCCGTGTGGGTGTAGATGGTGCGGGTACCGGTGTTAATGTCGATCCCCTGACAGGCGCCCCCACGGGACCTCTGGACCAGGACAGTTTCGGTGCTATCGGTATCAGCCTGGATAATCGCTACAGCCTCGATACGACAACCTATGCATTTTTCGGCCAGATGGAATATGACATCAATGATCAGTTCACGGTAATTGGTGGCCTACGCTGGACGGAAGATGAAAAGGATATCAGTGTTAATCCACTGTGTGGATTTGCTCCGGGCCTCGCTGATATCGAAACGGATGGGGCAGCGAATTGCGCATTTCTCGCCAGTCTCGGCCCCTTCGCCGCTGGTGGTTTCGGTGACATCGTTCAGGGTCTCGGCCTGACAGCCAGCCGTACAGAAGGAGACTGGTCGGGGCACATCGAACTGGATTATCGTCCGAATGATGACTGGTTGGTGTACGGTAAGGTCACCCGAGGTCATAAGGCCGGTGGTTTCAACTCTGGCGGCACCTTGTTCTTCACCCCGGCCCAGGCTACCTTTGATAGTGAACTGCCCGTTTCCTATGAAGCAGGATTCAAAGGCACATTCTGGGATGGTCGTGCCCGACTCAACGCCTCAGCGTTCTACATTGACTATAAAAATTTCCAGACCTTTAACCAGATTGGTCTGAGCTTATTGGTTTTTAACGTTGATGCTGAAGTTACCGGTTCAGAAATTGAATTGGCATTGAATCCTGCAGAAGGATGGGATGTCCTGCTGGGCGTGTCACTCCTTGATGCCAATCAAAAGAATGTTGCCGGCGCTGGTGGTGTACTCGATCGACCGATGCCAAATGCGCCAGATACCAGTTTTAATGCGCTGGTTCGTTATGAATGGCCAATGTTAAACGGTAAAGTGGCCGCCCAGGTGGATGGACAATACGTAGATTCGCGAACACTTAATGGTATTGACCACCCATCATTAACCCGTGGTAGCTATACAATAGCTAATGCCAGTTTGGGCTGGGTATCGAACGATGAGCATTGGGAGGCAAAGGTATATGTGAAAAACCTGGCCGACGAAGTATACTCGCCAGCGTTATTTGACCTGGCACCAATCGTGGGATCAAGTATTGATCAAATTGCATCACCACGCTGGTTCGGTGGAAGTGTTCGTTATAACTTCTTCTAAAAGTAAATCCAGATAGAGTTTTATTTAAAGCCTCCGTAGAAATACGGAGGCTTTTTTATTTCCAGGATATAGGGTCAGATACTGCATTCCCTTTTACATATGTGTTTGCTTACGAGGAGTAGAAATACTGTGTCTGGTCTCACATTACAACATTTCATCTTTTCTCAACAAACCTGTCCGCGTGATGCAATGCGTTAAAGTGAGACATGACACCTTTCAAAATTCGAAAAATTATTTTTACGACCAAGTTTCATCAGCAATTTCTACGATTAACTCCAGTTTCTTCCACTGTTCATCTTCCGCCAATACATTGCCTTCCTCGGTACTGGCAAAGCCGCATTGTGGACTTAGACAGAGTTGTTTTATGTCTGTGTACTGAGAGGCCTCATCAAGCCTGCGTTTGATATCATCCTTGTTTTCTATCTGTCCCGTCTTGCTGGTAATCAGTCCGAGGACCGCCTGTTTTCCTACCGGCAGATAACGTAGTGGTTGGAAGTCACCTGCGCGGTCGCTGTCATATTCGAGGAAGTAGCCGTCCACATTTGTCTGGTTAAAAAGAATATCGGCAATGGGTTCATATCCCCCCTGGCTAAACCAGCTGGAACGATAATTCCCGCGACATGAGTGAGTGGTGATACGTAGATCTTCTGGACGTCCATCAAGCGCCTGGTTGATGGTGCGAGTGTAGGTTTGTGCGAGTTGATCAGGATCGGTACCGGCACTTTTTAATTTCTGTCGTTGTTCTTCATCACACAAATGCGCAAAGATAGTGTCGTCCAGTTGCAGGTAGCGACAACCTGCATCATAAAATGCCCGGATCGCATCTTTGTAGGTTTGTGCCAGGTCTTCGAAGAAGAGATCAAGATCAGGATAGGCCTCTTTGCTGATTTCATCTCTGCCAGTACGAAAGTGCAGTACGCTGGGCGAGGGAATGGTCATTTTGGCAGTGCTTTTTGTTGCGGCATTAAGAAACTTGAAATGCTCGAGCATAGCATGACCTTTAAAGCCAACACGGTCGACAACACGTACGTTATCACTACTGGTAGTGACGCCTTTAAACTCGATGACGCGATCGACTTTTTCAATGCCTTCAAGACCCCAGTAGAAATCGAAGTGCCACTGTGAGCGACGAAACTCGCCATCGGTTACAGCCTGCAGACCAATGTCTTCCTGCCTGCGAACTATCCTTCGAATTTCTTCATCCTCTACTTCGCGTAAGGTATCTGCATCAATTTTTCCGGCTGAAAATTTTTCTCGTGCCTGTTTGAGTGTCGCGGTACGTAGCAGACTGCCGACCATGTCGGCGCGGTATGGTGGTAAAGAATTTTGCATATATAGATTCTCATTTTATGCTCGAATTTATTCGGCCAGGTTATCAGGCCGTACTTTAGGCAATTTCAAATGTGGTGCCAATTGCTTATTGAGACAAGAGTCGTTGACTCAGCAATGTTTGCATATCCTGTCGCCCATCGGTGATTATGTAAATATAAACAGATTTCCCAATGACACGATAGATAATGCGATAAGGTTTAAACAGGACCTGCCTGTATTCCCGTAGACCGAGGGTGGAGAATCATGCCCAAATACGTAATCATAAAGTGACTCAAGATCGTACATAGCATCGTCCGTGAGCTGCACGGAATATGTCATCTTTCACTTTTCCCGCTTTTGCGAATTATTCGAACTACTTCACTGGCTGGCTGGACCTTCTTCTCCTCAATTTGGCGGTTACCGAGGGCCAGAATTTTCAATAGCGCCAGGGTTTCCTGGGTCTGTTCATAATTCTTCACATCCTGTATCACGGCCTTTGCTTCACCATTTTGGGTGATAACCATCGTCCTGGCTCCGGTTGAGTTCGCTTACTACCTGGGCGGCAATTGATTTCAGATAGCTGATGGGTTTGATCTGGGATGATAATTTCATGTCTTTATTCCAAATAGTAGGACTAAATTTAGACCAAATATAGTCCTATTGCTATAGACAGAGAACTTACTGTTATCACCTGTTCCCGTCGTACCGAAAGCCACATAGAAAAAAGGGGACATTCTACTTTATTTAAATAAAGTAGAATGTCCCCTTTTTCCTTTTTTATTCGTATTTCAAATTTCCAGTTTTTCGAGTTTCTTGAGCATTTTCCCGGCTATTACGCTGGGGCGATCGGCTTCCAGTGTTATCCTTTTCTGCCCTTCCAATTCATCGATACCCAGAATTGATAGTCGTCGTTGTTGTTCTGCAAGTGCCCATTCATCTTCAGCAAAAACATTTTTCGTCAGCTTTCGCCATAAATCTACAATCTGCTTATCCTGCACTTCTCTACCTTCAGTTTTCAGTAAACTCTGCACCCAGAAATAATGTGTCGTCGTCTCCGTTTCAGGTGTCAGGGCATTAATGTTATTCAGACACACTCCCTCCTCTCTTGGTCTGCCGCTTGCGGTCACACCATGTTCGAGGATAAAGGTACTTGGCAGATAAAGGTGAGTATCCAGCCAGAAATCAACAGAATCCGGCTCGATATCATTTGCCATTGTATATACGTGGGGCGGTTTGGTATCGAGCATCGACCATAAATGGTGCAAGGTCGAATCATCAAAGTGGGTTTCGATTTGAATTTTACTATCTGTATGACTTGAGCCAATGGTATTTCGATGAATAAAGTCCGCATGGGAGAGGTCCAGGAGATTATCTACAACCAGTCGGTAATTGGCTTCAACACTTATATGCTCCCCACCTGAATGGAGCCAGTTAGGGCTATGCACGTCAAAGCAGCTGAAATCCAGACCACAAGTTGAGCGATCCGTAATTTCAAATGCGGGGATTTTGTCTTCATCGGCCAACGCTGGATCGCCTGGCCAGACCCAGGCAATATTATTTTTTTCAACTAATGGAAATTTCTGAACACATGCAGATTCCGGGATGGTTTCCTGTCCGGGAATGTTTACGCACTTACCCTTTCCATCAAATTGCAAACCATGGTATCCACATTGAATACCGGAACTTGTCAGCGTACCTTTGGACAAAGGAAAAAACCGATGAGGACAGGCATCAAAGAATGCGACCGGCACACCTGAATCTTCCTGCCGATAAAAAACCATGGGTATTCCACATATGGTTCGACTAAAAAGATTGAGGTTGATAATTTCTCTGCTGAAGGCTGCTATATACCAGCTATTTTTTATAAACATAATTCGCTATCCACTCTTGTCAGCAAAGTTGCAAGATCTGAAATTTTCATCTTCAGGTGCCACCTGTTTACAAGTGTAGGACTTTTTCTTTTGCCATATATTCCATATTTCGTCAGCTTATGTCGATTTTCCGCCAAACTAACAAGAGCAAAATTAACCGGTGTCAGACCTCTATTAATTCACCTCAATCGCGCATTGTGATCGTCGCCTGTTTTATTCTTATTATTTATTACTGGCGTTTCTTGATTGTAAATAACGTCTCGGCGGATGACCAATCTTGTTTCGAAACATGGCGATGAAGGCACTGGGACTGGCGTAACCCAACTCGTAGGCTATCGTGGTTACCGACATTCCTTCAGATAAAAGTGTCACCGCCGACAGTAAGCGAAGATGTTGCCGCCATTTCCTGAAACTCATTCCCAGTTCCTGGCGAAAATGTCGTTCAAGCGTTCGTTCACTGGCGCCGACTTTGCGCGTCCAGTCTTTCAGCGTACGCTCATCGCCCGGATTGTCCATCAGGGCATTGCATATTACCTGTAAGCGCCGATCGCTCGGTAAAGGGAGTTGCAAGGGTTCAGGTTCAAGAGTTGCCAGTAGATCCGGTATTACCATCATCAATCTTGTTTGCAATGCAGGCGATGCTTTCTCAGACAAATTCGTCACAGACAATATTATTTCTCGCAGCAGCGGTGGCACATTCACCACGCAACATTCAGCAGGCAGATCAGTGGTGATGTCCGGGTGAAGATATAGCGTTCGAAATGCTACCGAGCTTTCATTAATAACAGAGTGGGTGACACCCGGCGGTACCCAGACGGCCTGCTGAGGCGGTACGATCCAGGTAGCCTTGTCGGTGCGCACGCGCATAACGCCTTCCGAAGCATAGACAAGCTGTGCGCGAAGATGCTGATGGGCCGGTACTTCAAAGGTTTCAGGACGATCGTGGGCAATTGCGATAATGGGGCGTGAGGCATCGCCATCGTCACCATGACGGTCGCGAACAGCGGATTGGCGGGAAATCGACATAAGGTGACGAAATATAGCATAAACGGCAGATGGAAAAAGCCTAAACTTTGACTCATAAACTGCTATCGGTGTAGCCAGCAGACTCTATTACCCAATCATGCGAAGTCGCAGGAGAAACAGATGGACACGAAAACATCCGCTGAGAATCTAAAGAAAGCCACTACAGAAGTCGTCCACACCAATTGTCGTGCCTGCGGTCATGCCGGTTGCGGTGTCTTTGTTACGCTTGAAGAGGGCAAGGCGGTAAAAATTGTTGGCGACAAAGATCACCCCATCAGCAAGGGCTACTTGTGCAGAAAGGCCAGAGGCTTTGTTGAAGATATGCAGTACCACAAGGATCGTTTACTTTATCCTCAGAAGCGAGTGGGTGAAAAAGGTGAAGGCAAGTGGGAACGTATTAGCTGGGATGAAGCACTGACTACCATCGCTGAAAAATTTAACCAGATTAAAGCGGAAGACGGACCGGAATCGGTCATCTTTGGTCATGGCACCGGTCGCAGCCACCATCGTTTTGTTTATCGTGTTGCCAATGCTTTCGGTTCGCCAAACGTACTGGCAAACGGACACGTTTGCTATTTACCGAGGCTCGCGGTGTCCAAGCAGTTGGGTATGTCGGTACCCATCGTTGATTACGAGAACGACCCGCAATGCGTCATGTCCTGGGGTAGTAACACCATAAAATCCAATCCCGATGAATACATTGGGGTGAACCTTGGTCTCGCTTTGAAGCGCAAACCCAAGTACATCGTGGTTGATCCACAATGCACACAGTTAGCGGATAAGGCGGATATCTGGTTACAACTTAGACCAGGCACCGACGTTGCACTCGCCATGTCGATGATGCATGTCATGGTCAAGGAAGAGCTCTATGACAAACATTTTGTCGAGAATTACACCACCGGCTTTGAACAATTTTGTGAACGTCTGGATGAATATCCTCCTGAAGTGGGTGAAGAAATATCCTGGGTGCCGAAAGAAAAGATCATTGAGGCGGCGCGACTGTTTGCAAAGATCAAACCGGCAGCCATACAGTGGGGCGTAGGCATAGAGCATGGCGTGAATTGTGCTGATGCCGATCGCACGCTCATTTTTATGTCAGCCCTGACCGGTAATCTTGATGCCAAGGGCGGCAACGTCATGTTCGGACCGCCTCCTGGTTTACCGCGTATGGAATTTTGCGGCACTAATTTTCATGACAATATCGACAAAATGCTCGGTGGTAAAAAGTATCGTCTCGCCGCTTCCATTAATCGCATTACGCCTCACGTCATATGGGACGCGATCGAGACAGGTGAACCGTATCCAGTCAGGGGAATGATCATCAATGGTAGTAATCCGCTCGCTGTCAGAGCCAATACCTCGCGCGTTTACGAGTCACTGAAGAAACTTGAATTCCTGGTCGTTATGGATATCTTTCCTACCCCGACAACAGAAATGGCAGACATCGTCCTGCCGGCAGCGAGCTGGATGGAACACAATAACATAGCCGATTACTGGAAGTCGCACGGTTACATTTTCCCGAGACCGAAGATTGTTGATGCACCGGGTGAGGCGATAAGTGATGTGGAAATGCTAAATAAGCTCGGCAAGTATCTTGGTTTTGCGGATCAGTTCTGGGACACCTACGAGGACTCGCTGGATTACATACTCGAGCCTGCCGGGGTCACCTGGGAGCAATTCAAGGACATGGATTACCTGCGTAATGAACCCGAATTTAAAAAATATGAGAAAGAGGGTTTCAAATCCAAATCAGGCAAATTCGATTTCTATATTCAACAAAACAAAGACTGGGGTTACGATCCCCTGCCACATCACCAGGAGCCACCGGAAAGTCCTGCACGCGAGCCAGAGTTTGTTAAGAAGTTTCCACTTGTCTTGACGACCGGCACACGTACTCAAGAATATTTCGGTTCAGAACATCGTCAAAGTAAATTACTAAGAAAAATGCATCCAGATCCGCTCTTGAATATTCATCCAGAGGCCGCTGCGGAAAGAGGCATCGAACACGGCGACTGGGTCTATATTGAAAGCCCACGAGGTAAGGTCAAACACAAGGCAAATGTCACTGAGCGAATCGACCCCAGGGTGGTTGCGGCAGAATTTGCCTGGTGGTACCCGGAAAGACCAGGACCGGATTATGGTTTCAGGGAATGTAATATCAATTTTCTGACCGATGATAAAAATGTCGGCCCTGAATCCGGTTCAACTAATCTTAAAGGATTGATGTGTCAGGTCAGTAAGACCACGCCACCTGAGGCTACGTTTCCACAGTAAACAATTTTAAATGGCACGGTGTTGGTTGTTTCACAATAAACAATCAACACTGACTCGCTTGTTTTTACAAATTACTGCTCTTTCGTAGAATCTGTTTGATAACAGGAAAGACAGGTTAAAAAACACCGTCATTCCCGCAGGTTTTTGGCGGAGTAGTGCTGCATGGACGCAGCGTTTACGGAGCTAAGGATGCAAATTCAGTTAAATAATTGATTCAACCTAATTCGTACCAGCATTCACACAACGGACTACTCACTTGGCCTGTTTTCTCGTTCTCCATGGATTCCCGCCAAAAACCTGCGGGAATGACGAGCTTTGTTTATCCAGGCTCAAATGAATAATATATTTTCATCCATAGATTCTGCTCAAGACCCCAAATTTCTGACGAATTCTTCCACCACTTTATGAAAGGCATCTGGCATTTCAAGTTGTATCCAGTGACTGCTTGCCGGAATTTCTGCGAGCTTTGCCCCGGGAATACTTTTAGACAGGTATTTTGAACAATCTACCACGGGCGTATCGCCTTCACTGAAGATCACCAGCGTCGGTACGGCTAAGGCTTTCAGTTTGTCTTCCAGTTCGTAGATGCTGGGTCTTTTGCGTTGGATACCCCTTATGATGTTTGCAATCGCCTGTGGCGCATTCGCGGATTCACTTTGTGTGACCCGCTCCCCTATCAGAGGATGAGACAAAGCACGATCCCAGGCAGGCGTCTCCCGTAACCCTTCCACATAGGCGTCGATACCCTCTTCCTCTGCAAGCCTGGCCAGTTTGCCCCAGTAAAGTTTCCATTTAGCTGGCTCAGTGGAACCGGTTCCAATAGCAACAGGAATAACTGCATGGCAACGCTCTGGGTGTCGCATTGCGAAATTGAGCGCAACATTGGCACCCATGGAATGGCCGCCAACAATGACCTTATCTACCTCAAGTGTGTCAAGCAGTGCGAGCATATCTTCAATCATCAAATCCTGAGAATAGTTATCTTCATGATCAAGGATCTGCGAACGTCCATGACCGCGGGCGTCGTAGGCAATGACACGGTATCGGTCTTCGAAGTGAGACATCAGCTCATCCCAATCCTTCATGGTTTGACCCAGGCCGTGAGCCCACAGCATCACTGGGCCACTTCCTCGCTCTTCATAATAGAGCTCAACACAATTCACGGTGATAAAGGGCATCGGGTATTTTTAAGTTTTACTCTTCACTACTTATCGACGCCATGCAATGAGATTGAAAGACTGAAAATCCACTGTTGAACCCGGCCCTTTTCGCACATGAAAAGTATGCTGAGGCAAGTCCATGATGATGGTTGCGCAAGTACCGATTTCAAGCCCACCCAATTCTGCCTCGGGACGATAAGAAGACTGGATGGAAAGCGTGCCGCGACTGTCATCCAGAAGTATGTCTTGCATGTCTCTAATGGAGAAGTCGCTGACGGCGGCTAACTTTTCCCGACCTTGGCCTAGTCTCTCAGCGGTGGTACGAACAATTGTGCTCTCGATATTATTGCCAATGCAGTGATTGGTATGGATAATGGCGCCCGCTTGCGCTGCAATCTCCACGCAACGGCCCGCGGCATACTCCATACCGAAGCATTCTCCATTCTTATCTCCCACAAGAAAGTGACTCGACTTTCCCATCCCGGAACGCGCCATAGTTTCACGGACTTCTTGCAAATCCCTGCACTCCATTATGGCGCGAAGAAGCACATGCACCGGTACGCCATCAAGTTCATTGCTGGATATGAGAAAGTTAAGACACACACCCAGGCCTGAATCGTTCATGCCGATCTTTGCGAGCATGCCCGGCTCAGTCATAGTAACAATCGTGTGTCCGTCAGGATATTCGTAACGCATGATGACTATCAGATCTTCGAGCTCGCGCATCCAGTCCCAGGTTTGTCCCAGCAAGGCGCTTTTTTCAAAATATAATGAGGTACATTCTGCCACTGGGGCATTGAGGATCTCAGTGCGGGCATTCAGAGCGTAGATCTTCCATGCCTCGATATCCGCCCCTTCGGCGATGGCTTCAATTTCAATAACAAAATCTGCATTGAAGTCCTCAATCAGTTTCTTAACCTGGCTCGCCCGTTCCTTGATCTGAATCTCGCTCAGCGGGCTATTTTTGAATATCGCTTTTTGGTAAAAATCAAAAGTAAGATGAATACGTTCCTTGAGTTCGCGACCGTGGGCCAGACCTCTATCATAAGGACCACCCCGTACGGTGATATACGGCAGTTCAGACATCAGGGATTGATCGCCAATTCACCGGTGAGATCAGGATTCGCCTTCTTCCAGTCCTGCAGAGGATTAGCCTCTTTCCAACGCGCAGCGTAATCGCCCATGGCCTCGAACGTCGCGCCACTATTCATAAAGTGCTCCAACAGACGTTCGAGCATCAACATTCGATTCCCGCGGCCGATGGTCTGTGGATGCAAAGTCAGGGTAAACAGACCGCCAGGACAATGGCCAGTGGCATAGTCGAAGTCGTCACGCCACATTTCTTCGACGGCAGACGGTGCTCTCAAACCTTCGTTTAGTCCAATCACACATTCAGACACAGGAAAATCATCCAGCCCCCAGGTAACGGGCAATTCCACAAGATCAGTTACTTTGCCAAAGTCATAAGCGCTATCAGTAGACCACTTATCACCCGTGCGCAGATAGTAGGGATAAAAATCATGACCCATGCAACTGGAGTCATAAGAGAAACCATATTCAATCAGAAGATCAACCGTGCGTTCGCTGAAGTCCCACGCGGGGGAGCGATAACCAGCGGGTCGCACGCCCGCGACTTTATCGAGGGCTTCGAGACCTTGATCCAGTAAATTGCGTTCACCCGCTTCATCAAAGTCTGCCGGATTCTCATGTACCCAACCGTGGTGTACCAGTTCATGGCCACGATCATGTATTTCTTTAACCAGCCGAGGATAGGCATAAGCTGTATGACCGGGGACAGCAAAACTCGTCCTGATCTCGTAACGGTCCAGCAGATCCAGAATACGCGGGATCGCTACAGCACCAAATTGCCCACGTGAGATCATGCTCGGGTTATTGGACTTCGCTGAACCAATCCAACTGGACATGCCGTCGAAATCAAATGTAATACTACAGCTCAGTTTTTTTTGATCGGACAATTGCTTCTCCTCTGGCTAACGCTTTCTGAGTAGTGGCCGGTGGTGCGTATATAAGGTGCTCGTAGTTTGACAGGGTATTACATTCCCACATCTGTTGTTCTATTTTGAACGTCGATGCGGTCCTGTAATAGCATTTCTTCTATGGCTTCTCCTTCGTCGTCGAGCGGTTCATCTATCTCATCGACATAGAATTTTTTATGCTTAATAAATAATAAGTTGTGAATAGGCTATTTTATCTGACAAATACATGATTAAGCGATAGACTTTTCAATAATCAAAACAAAAAATGGGCATGCAAAGAATGAGCATTCAAGCAACTATCCTGGCTACATTGTTTTTAATAATTTTTGTATTTTCGCAGTCTATACGCGCTGCAGAGGCGCGACCCGAGCCCGTTACCTGGGAGCAAATCGATGCCTTGCCCCATATTCCTGCCGATCACCGCATTGCCTATGGCAGCGGCGAATTTCAGTTTGCTGAACTGAGGCTTCCTGACGGCGAGGGCCCCTTTCCGGTTGTTGTATTTGTTCACGGAGGATGTTGGCTGGCAGATTTCGATCTTGGCATGGCGGCGAATTTAAGCGGTGCACTGGCAGCGGCAGGCATTGCTAGCTGGACACCTGAATATCGACGCATAGGTAACGATGGTGGGGGTTGGCCAGGTACGCTTGAGGATCTTGCTGCAAGCATTGACCACCTAAGAGAAATCGCCGAACCACATAAACTGGATCTGAATCGCGTCGTGCTTATGGGTCATTCAGCTGGCGGACACCTGGTACTTTGGTATGCGGCGAAGAAAAACCTGCCCGCATCGAGCCGTTTCTATAACGCAAACCCCATTCCATTGAAGGGTGTTGTCTCGCTGGCAGGAATAAGCGATCTGGTCAGCTATCGAGAGGAACACGACACACAGGAGTGCAATACTGCAGTACCGGGTCTTCTTGGTGGAGAGCCAAAAGAATTGCCTGAACGCGTCGGAGAATCCAATCCCAGTGATCTTTTACCCTTAGGTGTACCAATTCGGATGGTGCATGGGACAGTCGATGTTCTTGTGCCATTGTCGCAAAGCACGAATTTTTTAAAGAAAGCACTCGGCGCGGGTGATGATGCGACATTGACTGTCATTGATAACGCAAGCCACTTCGATATGATCGCCCCTTTTAGTGTTGCCTGGACTAAAATTATGCAGGAAATAAAGGCCTTGTTGGCATTATGAAATTGTTTGCACTTTACCGGAGCGAAGAAATTCGTTTGGAATTTTTGCACTACTCAATTTAAAAGTAAAAATAAGAAATTCGGCGTATAGATGATGACGTTAATATCCAGGATCCCCATGAACGCAACTGGGCTCTCGCCCACCGTTTTCTCCCCTCTCGTGATTTAATGATCATACCGAACGTCGTCGGCATGGCATTAGAACCTATGGCCCAGGGCATCATGGGCAAGAATTCCAAATTGGGCGTCTACGATGGTTATCCTGAAGTGCTATGAAAACCGGCATAATTTTTTCCGTAATGGCATCCGCGCTGTTTGCCCTGATGCCTGCCTATCTGCAATGGCTACCTCCTATAAATTCTTATGTCGTGATTGGTCAGCGTGTCATCTGGACCAGCATCATTATTACCATTATGTTGATTGCAACAAGGCAATTAGGCGCGGCATTGCAACCTCTTCGTAAGCCAGGAAACTGGCCTGGGTTGATGGTTGGCGCTTCACTCATTGGCTTGATGTGGGGCTTATTTGTCTGGGCTCCGCTAAATGGTGAAACGCTTGGCGTTGCTATGGGATTTTTCCTGGCTCCCCTGGTGCTGGTGACGGTGGGACTGATTGTTTTTAAGGAACGACTCAGTCCTTTGCAATCCATCGCCACCCTTATCGCTATTTTTGCCGTGATATGCAATCTTTGGAATACCGGCTCGTTCTCCTGGATCGCCCTGGTAATAGCAGTGGGCTACCCCTTTTATTTTGTGATGCGACGCCTACAACCTATCCCGATTCTCACGGCCTTTTTTATCGAGAACCTGATATTAGTCCCACTCGCTATTTGGGCGTGCATCGTTTTTGGAGAAGTGGCCCACCCCTTTAGCTATCAACCCGGTTTGCTACTTTTGTTCTTTGGTGTCGCTTTAATAGGCTCGTTGGGCATGTTATTTTTCCTGGCCGCCAGTCAGCGCATGCCCATGGCCCTGTTTGGTTTGCTCGGTTACCTGGAGCCTTTGTTTATTTTCATAGTGGCAATAACGGTGATTGGTGAAAAAATTCGTCCGGGTGAAGGATGGACCTACCTGTTAATTTGCCTGGCGATTATCCTGCTGGCTTTGGATGGGCTTAAACAATTGATTCAGGCGCCAGCAGCTATCCACAGTAAATAGAAGAAAAACAATACAGTCGAGGTTATAGTTGTTTTTTATAAATAAAGACCATGGACTCGAATTTGTCTCTTAATTCACGCGCAACCGTGAGCACTGCGATTCTTTTTTGTGTCGTCGGTGCTGCTGCTTTTCTGATTATGCCCTTGCTCATTGGTGTAGCAGCCGAGGACTTCCAGTTAAGTGAGAGCCAGCTGGGCTTTCTTGCCGCCCTTCTCATGAGTGGTAGTGCCATCAGTGCCTTGTTGGCCGTTTTCTGGGTGCGACGCGTCAACTGGCACAAAGCTATGTATATTGCCGCCCTCACGCTCACCCTTGCTCATGGTTTTGCCATTCTCGCGACCGACTACACTCAACTCTTCCTCGCAATCTTTATAGCGAGTCTAGGTGGTGGAACCGCTTATTCATTAGCGATAACAATTTTGTCGGACAATGACAATCCCGATCAGGTATTCGGATATTGTGTTGCTGCACAAGTTGCCTTTCAGATCGTGGGACTTTTACTCTTGCCTGGCATCATCAGTTCAGGTGGGCTGGATGCAGTGCTAATGATGTTGAGTGCCCTTGCCTTCCTTTCCCTGTTCGCGATCAGATTTTTACCCATTCGCGGGAAAGAAACAAAAATCTCAAACGTGATGCAGGTATTTACACAATCGAAAGTGGTATTCGCCCTGTTGGGTTGTCTGTTTTTCTTCTTTAATGTTGGCTGCTTCTGGACCTTCATTGAGCGCATGGGTGATGCTGCGGGCTATTCAGCGCAGGTCATTGGTAACTCTCTCGCAGCGGGAGTATCCGTCGGGATTATCGGTTCACTTTGTGCTTCCTGGCTAGGGAATAGATATGGTCGTTTGCGCCAGTTATTTATTTCAGCAGTGGGTACAGTATTGACAGCCGTTTTACTTAGTAATAGTGATGCATTAACAGTTTATGTAATCGCCATCGCGCTTTACAATTTTGTCTGGAATTATTCCCTGGTCTATCAATATGCAGTTATTTCAGCGGTGGATGACAGTGGTCGTGGTGTTGCGATGGCGCCAGCGTTTCATGCGGCGGGGGCTGCCATGGGACCGGCCATTGCGGGCGTTTTGGTAACAACCAATAATTTCATGGCAATCAATGCACTTGTGGCGACAAGTGTAATTATCAGTCTCCTGTTTTTTATTCCCGCATGCAAAGGTGAAAACACATGATAAACAATTTGAAGCCAAGGGCTCGAGATCTCGGTCTGCCTTTTGACGGTGAGCCAGGCAACCACAATGCGATTACTGACGTGCCAGGCGTTGAGGTTGGTTTTTGTACTTTGAAAAGTGGAAGTGGCGAACTACAGATGGGTAAAGGCCCAGTGCTCACCGGTGTCACTGCCATACTGCCAAGAGGAAAGGAGAAAAAACCCTCTCCCATTTGGGCCGGCCATTTTAATTTAAATGGCAATGGTGAGATGACGGGTACGCACTGGATTAATGAAGCGGGTTATTTCATGAGTCCGATTTGTCTTACCAATACCCACTCTGTCGGTATGGCC
>JBLIML010000089.1:0-14789 GCA_047638675.1 Planctomycetota bacterium
AGCTCGGGAAATGATTGAGGTAAGCAATTTGGCATAATGGACTCAGCCGAAATAAGCAGACTGGATTGATAAACGTTGCCGGCAATCGTAACCTGACCGATAGTATAAGCGTCAATCTTGTTCCTGGTATCGTTAGGAGAATCGAGTTCAATTTTCATAGTAGCAAATGGAATTAAGTTGAAACCATTATAGAAGTAAAAATTAACGGAGCAATATTTAATATGAAAATCATATTGTTAGGCCCACCTGGTGCGGGTAAAGGAACACAGGCAAACTTTATTAGAGAAGCATTCAATATACCGCAAATTTCCACTGGAGATATGTTAAGAGCCGCCGTCAGCGCAGGTACATCATTGGGCTTGCAAGCAAAAAAGATAATGGATGCCGGGGAATTGGTGTCTGACGAAATCATTCTTAATTTGGTCAAAGAAAGAATTAACCAGGAAGATTGCCGTCTGGGATTTTTGTTTGATGGTTTTCCACGCACTCTCGTGCAAGCCGAAGGATTGGTGAAAATCGGTGTAAATGTCGAGTGCGTTATCGAAATACAAGCCGATGACAACGAAATCATCAAAAGACTGAGCGGCCGCCGGGTGCATTTGACATCAGGGCGTACCTACCATGTGATGTTCAATCCTCCGAAGCAAGACAACGTTGATGATGAAAGTGGAGAACCGCTAATACAACGTGATGATGACACAGAGGATACGGTTAGAAAACGATTGCAGGTGTATCACGAACAAACCTCTCCGTTAATTACGTTTTATTCAAATATGGCTTCAGACGTAGGTTTTAGCGCCATTAAATACGTTAAAATTAACGGCATGGGTGACGTTGAAGAAGTTAAATCAAAGATTATTAAAGCTTTAAAAGACTAATTTAAAGTGTGTGTTGCTTCCTGGAGTATCCGATTTAATTAGTCATTTTTGCGACAGGTTTTGCACATTGGAATTCCAATCTTGTAATCAAATAGTGATTTCTTTATTAATTTGAAATAGTTATTTAATAATAAAAAGTACAAAAGTTTGAATTATTTAAAAACATTACTATAATGCACTCCGTGTTGTGTTGTAATTGGTCAAGTTGTTTCACTTAAACTTAAGTACTAGGGGAGTCAAAAAGTTATGGCGAAGAAGACTGCAAAGAGAAAACCAGCTGCGAAGAAAAAGGCAGCAAAGAGAAAACCAGCTGCGAAGAAAAAGGCAGCAAAGAGAAAACCAGCTGCAAAGAAAAAGGTAGCTAAGAAGAAGGTAGCCAAGAAGAAGGCCACAAAGAAGAAGGCCACCAAGAAGAAAGCTACTAAGAAAAAGGCCACCAAGAAGAAAGCTACTAAGAAAAAGGCCACCAAGAAGAAAGCTACTAAGAAAAAGGCCACCAAGAAAAAGGCTAAAAAGAAAGCCAAAAAAAAATAAGCCGTCGCTTTTAACTGCATCCCAACGCGCCAATGCACGTAGGCGTGAAGCCAGGGATGCAATAGAAGCAAAAAAAGAGCGACGTAGAGCCCTGGCCAGGAAATTGGCGGGATAAGTGGGAACGAGCCTGTGTTTCCAGTCCAAAATGAAGCTCTGCTCGACGAATGTGGCCCCACAATGTGGGGCCTTTTTTATGCACAGAGATAATATTGTAGGATATGCAACGAGAGAAGGATTGGCTGCGACATTCGAGATGTGCTTTGACGGGTCGACACAAAGTAAGTACAGCGACGTAGACAACGCAACGTATGCAGAGCACTTAAAGGACACAATAACTTATTTAGCTCACGAACAAGTTTTCTGACGGCGAATTTCCACACGGTCTTAACGAGGTTTAGTTTCCTGAAAAAGGTTCAACGAGTTACAAAACACAGGCAGCGATCATTTTCGCCTCGTCAATTATTTTTCTTCACCTCTTTTGTCAATGCCAAGTAAATCACCTTCTTCTAAACGAAAACCCCGCAGTAAAGCCGGCAAAAGACAAGGCCGGATATCTCTATTTTTAGTATTTCGACTTTCTATCATTTTCGTTTGTGTATTGAGTGCCTGGTTGCTATGGCTCGATCATAGAATACGATCCGAATTTGATGGCAAACGTTGGTCCCTTCCTGCAAGAGTTTATGCCCGAGCATTGGAGGTCTACATCGGTCAGGACATGTCGATGAGTGAATTTGAAGAAGAATTAAAGGTGACAGGCTATCAAAGGCAGGAGAAATTGCTGGCACCTGGGCAGTATATCCGAAGTAAAAATAGCATTGAGTTTATCAAACGGCCCTTCGCTTTTTGGGATGGAGAAGAGGTTCAACAAGAGCTGAGAGTAAGCTTTAAAGACAGTAAAGTAAGGGATATACGTAATATTCCGGAGGGAGATTCCCCTGGAGTGATTCGCGTAGAACCACAAGTCATTGGCAAGATCTATCCCATACATAATGAGGATCGCGTTTTGCTTCCCTATGAAAAAGTACCTCCTTTTCTTGTTGATGCCCTGCTAGCGGTGGAAGATCGACATTTTTTTTCTCATGCAGGCCTGGATTTTCACGGCATCATACGCGCGTTATTTTCTAATCTCCGTCAGGGTCGCATAAGTCAAGGCGGTAGTACGCTCACACAACAACTGGTAAAGAATTTTTTCCTCACGCAAGAAAGAACATACTGGCGTAAGTTCAATGAAGTTCTTATGGCCCTATTACTGGAAAGGCGCTACGCCAAGGCAGATATTTTGTTAGCTTACATCAACGAAATATATCTCGGGCAGCATGGCGCGCGTGGCATACATGGTTTTGGCACAGCGGCTGAGTATTATTTTGGTAGACCTTTGCAGGAATTGCGTAATGACCAAATCGCGCTCCTCGTTGGACTGGTAAAAGGTGCATCTTTTTATAATCCTTACAAGCAACCTGAACGAGCACTCAAAAGACGTAATCTGGTGTTGAATTTGATGCTGAAGCTCAACTATCCCGAAACTGAGGACTTGAAGATTGCCCAAGCCCGACCACTGGATCTCGCTGACAAACCAAGCTGGAGCAGAGCTAAGTATCCGGTGTTTATGGATCTGGTTAAGCGTCAATTGCTTCGAGATTACCGACTTGATGACTTACGTAATGAGGGCTTGCGAATTTTTACAACGCTGAATCCTCGGCTGCAGGACAAGATCGAAAATGCCACTCAATACCAGTTAGCATCTATTGAAAAGCAGAAAAAGATTGATTCTGGCTCTCTTGAGGTCGCGGTGGTTGTATTGCATGTGGGCAGCGGAGAAGTGGTTGGTCTGATTGGCGGTCGACAGCGTGAGATAGTCAGCTTCAATCGTGCCATTGAGGCAAGGCGTCCCATCGGTTCCTTGATAAAACCTGTGATTTATTACACCGCGCTGCGCGAACCATCGCAATATAATGTCATGAGCACTATTGATGATTCTCCTGTGTCAGTGACACAGGAGGACAATAGTGTCTGGCAACCGAAAAATTATGATCATAAAACGCATGAGCATGTGACTATTCTCGACGCATTGGCACATTCATATAATCAGGCGACGGTAAGACTCGGTATGCAATTGGGGCTCAATCAGGTAATTGAAGTTTTGCACAGATTGGGGATTAAAGAAGATATAGAAACATACCCATCTCTGTTACTCGGCGCAATAGAAATGAAGCCCATTGATGTTGCGCAAATATATCAGAGTTTTGCTAACGGTGGATTTCTGATCCCCTATAATTCGATTCGGGAGGTGCTCGATAGTGATGGTAGCGCTCTGCAACGATACCCCTTGGAAATCGATCAGGTACTTCAACCAGGACCCGTATTTCTAAGTAATTTTCTGATGACTCAGGTGGTGAGCCAGGGGACTGGTAAGTCGTTATCGAAGATGATGACTAAAATGGTACCTTTGGCTGGAAAGACCGGTACAACGAATGACTTACGTGATAGTTGGTTTGCAGGTTTTGGTGATGAATTGTTGGGGATAGTATGGATTGGACGGGACGATAACAAACCAACCCAACTAACAGGTGCCAGCGGCGCCATGCATGTTTGGGCAAAGATGATGAATGACTTGAATATCAAAGGATTAAAACTGGTGCCACCCGAAGAAATTGACTGGCTTCCAGCTTCTGGCCAGTCTTGTCCAGAGCCAATTTCAATACCCTATATCCGAGGTTATCGGCCGGCTCACTTTTATTGCAAGTGATATACTCATTTCTTACCTGATTTTTTAATAGAGAAATGCCTGCCAGTTATGAATAGAAAGTATATTATTATTTTAATATTTTCTTCAATATTGCTTTTACAAGCCTGCGCATCGAATACTAAACAGCTTTCCGCACCTGTACCGGTAGAAGATCGATCTGTTGTGAAAAATCAAAGTGGAACTGAGAAAAAGCCTGAATTACCCGATCTCGATGCGCAAAAAAAAGAAGGAGCCCTCTTCAATAGGAGTGAAAAGATTCGGGAAAATACAAACAAGCAGCCTATGGTTGTGGCTCTGTTGGCAGATGCTGAAGAAAATTTGAAATCCGGTAATAAAGCCGGCGCTGCGGCAACGCTGGAAAGGGCCTTACGCCTTGAAGCAAAAAATGCCATGCTTTGGCACCAACTCGGGCTAGTTCGCTTCGAGCAAAAGAACTGGCAACAGGCAATTAATCTGGCGAAAAAATCCAACAGTCTTGCAGCCGGTGATTACACCTTACAGATAGCAAACTGGAAATTGATCGAACAATCAAGCGCCAGCGCAGGCGATCGAAACGCCGCCAAATTGGCCGCCGATATGGCAATGAAACTCGAGGAAATAAAATAGTCTGGAATAGCGAACTACAAATATTATCGGCTATGGGGTACCTTACCTTTTAACATATAGGCAAATGAAAGCACTTCAGCTACGGCTATATATAATATTTCCGGGATCTCATCGCCTAGTGCAACCTCTGATAAAAGCTGTACTAGCTCCGGTTCTTCCCTGATGGGGACATTATGTTCTTTTGCCACGGCAATAATCCGCTCGGCCAGTTCATCATCACCTTTTGCCATAACACGCGGTGCGGAAACCTGATCATACAATACTGCCACCGCGCGATTGGACGAGTCATTCGCGGTGCTCATATTTTTGTGCTCAATAGAGAAGAATGATGTCGCGTTCTGATCGGATTTTCTTGATTACGCGGGAGTTGATTCAAAGCAACGACTTTCAGTCCTGAATTTAGAAGTCGTTCTTCCAAGTATCGAAGATTCTGTTCGATCAGGTGATTCGTAAGTGTGTGCTCAGCCCAGATTGACGATGATAATTCTTCTCCAAGCAAATTTAAATGCACATGTATCTTTCCCAATGTGGCGATATCGAGTGTTAAATCGACAGTCCATTTTTTCAAAGGGTCATCCGTCTGTGTTTGTGCATCTTCGTATCTGATCTTTAACTCTGCCATATTTCCATGTTGTTCATCTATGATGGGCAGATCGATAATCCATACTGGAATTGACTGTTCCTCAGTGACAATTGCCTGACTTTGGTTAACCTGGATCCTGGCAATAGCAGACTCTACCGTTTGTCGCAGTTCCAATAGTTCGATTGCCCGGCTTTCTATGGTTTTATGTACAGTATTCTGTTCGGAATTTTGAGGTGAATTCTGACCAAACAGTTTCGTATTAGTTTGAATGGGGGACTTTGTTGAAATTATTATGTCATCTTTTTTAAGCTGTAAAGACTGCTCAATAGCGTGCATTAAAATCAGTAGCTTTGCCTTTAGATCACTTTTTAGAACACTGCTGGTCTGCGCATTGTCGACATCATTTGCGCCCTGTAAAGTTGTCGCAAGCTTCGCTTCCATAAACAGACCTGAGTCCTTAATGCTTTGCTTCAACGTTTGAGGATCGAGCACCTGTTCTCGCAGGGGTAATACATTGTGTGTATCGAGTAAGTGATTGACTAGCGATCTAGGAAGTCCCGCTGAATCCTGTCCGGCTACTTTGAAGTTTGGTGCTAAATCGCTCAGAATTTTTACCAGAGCCAGTAATTTACCCTGTTTGGGCAGCGAATGACGTAATAATTGTTCTACCCTGGTTTCCCGGGTGTCAGTTTTGGTCGGTTCACGATTCTGTAAAACAAGCGTTTCGCGATTGTCAACGACCTGCAAATTCAACATTTGTCCGGCGGGATAGACTTTCGATGTCATTGCAGTGAAGGTGTCGTTTCCAATTTTTACTTCCAGTAAACCGCTCTGATCACGTCCCTGAACGACGACCTGTAAAATCTGACCGACTTGCCAGCTTTTGTTCTGTGCCATCGGGGTACTGGCTAATGAAGGGGAGGCCAGCGAGGCATTTTGCAATAACATGTTATGTATATCGTCAGATCATCAGGAAACTTGAGCCTGGTGTGCTTCCCATCTTTTGCTAAGGCATTGATTTGTTTGTTGTTCATGAAAAGGCTCGCACGATGAATCGATGCCATGTGCTACCGCACTCATGTCATGAGGTTGAGAATGAGCTTGTCGTAAAATTCTAAGGCTGGTGAAAACCTTAGATTTGATTCGCGCCTTGAAAATCGGTACTCGGCATTGTAGTATGCGCCTCCTTTGATGCGGGGTGGAGCAGTCTGGCAGCTCGTCGGGCTCATAACCCGAAGGTCGCAGGTTCAAATCCTGCCCCCGCTACCAATTTTATTATTATGGAGTGAATGAGCAGACGCCCTGAGCGCTTTGCGCTGGTCGGTCTCAGTCATTCGATAAAGGCGAAGGTCGCAGGTTCATAACCTGTCTCTTCTAGTAAATTTTATATAATGAAGGCCCCTATTGGGGCCTTTTTTCTAGGCGCTATAAGATCATTGATCAGAGTGGTTTACGCCTTATAAATTGGCAGATCTGCTGCAAGAAGCTATACTTGCCGGATTATTCATAGGAGTTTGTGAGAAAGTGGGCCGTGAGCCCATTTTTTTTTAGGTCAATGTACAGGCAAAATCAAACAATAGTCGCCTTGTTGCAGCCAGTAATTAGCGCGATGGGCTATGAATTGTGGGGCGTTGAGCACTTACCTGATGGACAGGCTTCATTGTTGCGCATTTACATTGAACATGAGTCGGGTATTAGGATGGAAGATTGCACGCGGGTGAGTAGACAGGTGGTGGGTGTATTGGACGTAGAAGACCCTGTTTCAGGTAGTTATCGACTTGAAATATCTTCACCGGGGCTGGATAGACCCTTGTTTACACTTGAACAATTTGACCGTTTTAAGGGCGAGCATGTGCGAATTCTGTTACGGCAGAAGCTGGAGAACAGGAAGCGCTTCAAGGGAGAAATAAAACATGTGGACGAAAAAGGGGTAACCATAGTCAGTGACGATAATGAATATACGATTTCGGCAGGTTTGATAGAAAAAGCAAATATCCTGCCACTATAAATTGCGGTTAAACAGTAACGGTAAATAAAGAAGAGCAATACATGAACAAAGAAATTTTAATGGTTGTCGACGTCGTTTCGAATGAAAAAGGCGTTGCCAAGGGAATTATTTTTGAGGCTATTGAAGCCGCATTGGCTACCGCCACTAAAAAACGTCATCGTGAAGATATTGAAGTCAGAATCTTGATTGATCGTGATACTGGCGACTACAAGACTTTTCGACAATGGGAAGTATTACCAGACAGTGAAGAAGCATTGGAATTTCCGACGCGTCAGATTCTATTAAAAGACGCTCTTGAGCAGGCGCCGGAGATAGAAGTAGGCGGCTTTATTGAAGAAACAATGGACTCAGTGGAATTTGGTCGTATCGCCGCACAGACGGCAAAGCAGGTGATTGTTCAAAAAGTACGCGAGGCAGAGCGAAACCAGGTGATTGAAGCCTATAAGGACAGAGTAGGCGAAATGGTGAGCGGTGTTGTTAAAAGAGTAGAACGCGGTAGCGTAATCCTCGATCTGGGTAACAATGCGGAAGCTTTCATTCCACGTGAAGATATGATCCCACGGGAAGCAGTCCGAGCGGGAGATAGGTTACGTGCGTACTTACGCGAGGTCAGTCCTGAAGCTCGGGGTCCACAATTATTTTTAAGTCGTACCGCGCCGGAATTACTTATCGAATTGTTTAAGATTGAAGTCCCGGAAATAAATGAAGGCATGATCGAGATCATCAATGGTGCCCGAGATCCAGGTTCCCGTGCCAAGATCGCCGTGAAAGCCCACGATCCGCGCATTGATCCCATTGGTGCTTGCGTAGGCATGCGTGGTTCACGAGTCCAGGCGGTTTCCAATGAGTTGGGCGGCGAACGCGTTGATATCATTCTTTGGGACGAAAACCCCGCGCAATTTGTTATTAATGCCATGGCACCAGCGGAAGTGGCATCAATACTGGTTGATGAGGATGCGCATAGTATGGACGTTGCCGTGGAAGAGGATAACCTTTCCCAGGCAATTGGCCGTGGTGGACAAAATGTAAAATTGGCAAGTGAGTTAACAAAATGGTCGCTTAACGTCATGTCGGTAGAGCAGGCCGAAGAAAAGAATGAAGCCGAAGCGCAGTCTTTGCAGGCATTGTTGATGGAGCAACTGGATGTGGATGAAGAAATAGCCGTTATTCTCGTGCAAGAAGGATTTTCCAGTGTCGAGGAGGTCGCCTATGTTCCTGAAAGCGAAATGCTCGATGTTGAAGAGTTTGACGAAACGCTGGTCAAGGAACTTCGTGAACGGGCTCGTGACGTGATGTTGACACGCGCGATAGCCAGCGAGGAAAAACTCGCCGATGCAAAACCGGCGGATGATTTACTTAACATGGAAGGCATGGACAAGGCACTGGCTTTTGAATTAGCAGGACGCGGTATTGTCACGATGGAAGACCTGGCAGATCAATCCATTGATGAATTAATGGATATCGAAGAGCTGGATAGTGAACGAGCGGGTGAACTTATCATGACAGCTCGTGCGCCATGGTTCGAAGACGAGGATGATAAAAAAGAAGAGGGGGTAGTTGATGCCTGAAGTCACGGTTAAAGAGTATGCCGATGTCATTGGCATAACTGTGGAGCGCTTGCAAGAGCAACTCCAGGAAGCTGGGCTGGTAGAACGCGCCGCGGGTGATCAGCTCTCGGATGCAGAAAAGGCTGAATTACTTGGCTTTCTCCGTCGTAAAAGAGGTAAAGACGATGCCTCCGAGCCTACAAAGATTACGCTAAAACGCAAAACAGTTAGCGAACTGAAAGTGCCAATCAGCACGCAGGGCCGCGGCAAGCCGCGTTCGAAAATGGTGAGCGTAGAATTTCGTAAACGTAAAACTTACGCTAAACGCAGTATGTTGGAAGAGGAAGCAACGAAACAGGCAGACGAGGAACAAGCGCGAAAGGACGAGATAGAAGCTCAGGAGGCGCTTAAACTTGCGGAAGAACAGGCTGTGTTGACCGCAAAAGCAGATGCTGAGGCGGCGCTAGAAGCTGCAGCGGCTGCAAAGATAGCAAGTGAGGCTGAAGTCATAGTCGCCGAGGAAGTGGTACAGGACGATATCGCTGACCTAAATATGGACAATGCAGCAAGGGCGAAGGACCCAGTTGTAGTTGATCCTGCAACACAAGTCGCAACGCGAGAGCTGGCTCCGACAAAAGAAAACAGAGATAAGCCCGGCAATAAATCTTCTGAGAAGAAATCGCCTCGTTTTCATCGCAAAGAATTACATGTTGCGACAGAGAAGTCCGGTCGGCGCAAGAAAAAACAGCGAACACGGCAGGTAGTGAGTCAACCAAGCCAACATGGCTTTGAAATGCCCACTGCGCCAGTCGTACGCGAAGTCGAAATACCCGAAAGCATCTCCGTTGCCGATTTGGCGCAGCGCATGTCGGTAAAAGGCGCTGAAGTTATTAAGGCAATGATGAATCTCGGCAGCATGGTGACGATCAATCAGACTATTGACCAGGAAACGGCGATAATCGTGGTCGAGGAAATGGGGCATATTCCTAAAATCATGCAAGAGAATGCTATGGAAGCGGAAATTGTTCAGGCGGCAAGAACAAGGGGTGATGAAATCGTGCGTGCGCCGGTGGTGACCATAATGGGTCATGTAGACCACGGTAAAACCTCCCTCCTGGATTATATCCGTACGACAAAAGTGGCAGCTGGTGAAGCTGGCGGGATTACCCAGCACATTGGTGCTTATTCGGTGAAAACGCCAAAGGGCCTGATTACTTTTCTAGACACACCCGGACATGAGGCTTTCACAGCAATGCGTGCCCGTGGTGCAAAAGCTACCGATATAGTCGTTGTCGTTGTGGCTGCCGATGACGGAGTAATGCCGCAAACAGCAGAAGCCATCGTGCATGCTAAAGCCGGTTCTGTACCCATTATTGTTGCAGTCAACAAAATGGATAAAGCCGGCGCCGATCCAGATAGGGTTAAACAGGAATTATCCAAGCACGACGTGATTCCAGAAGATTGGGGTGGTGATACCATTTTTGCTAATGTTTCTGCTATCACAGGCGAGGGTATCGATGCTCTGTTGGAAAGTATCAGCCTGCAAGCCGAAGTACTTGAGTTACGCGCGATGGAGAAAGGTCCTGCTTCAGGGGTGGTGATTGAATCTCGCCTCGACAAAGGTAGAGGCCCGGTTGCCACTATTCTTGTGCAAAATGGTGAATTGAAGAAAGGCGATATTATCCTTAGTGGACACGAATTTGGCCGCGTCAGAGCGATGGTTAACGATAGCGGAAATGACGTGGAAAGTGCTGGACCCTCTATGCCTGTCGAAGTACTGGGTTTATCAGGCACGCCCAAAGCAGGCGATGAAATGATTGTGGTGCAAGATGAGAAAAAAGCCAGAGAAATTGCTTTATTTCGTCAGGGCAAATATAGAGAGGTCAAGCTCGCAAAGCAGCAAGCATCGAATATGGAGAATATGTTGTCTTCAATGGGCACAGAAGCGGGTGCCACCATTAATCTGCTAATAAAGGCTGACGTTCAGGGTTCTTCTGAGGCACTGACTGATTCTCTGCAAAAATTAAGTAATGATGAAGTCACGGTTAACGTAATTAGTAACGGCGTTGGCGGAATTACCGAATCTGATATAAATTTAGCCATGGCTTCAAAAGGCGCTGTAATCGGTTTTAACGTACGCGCTGATAGCTCTGCTCGCAAACTAGTCGATGAAGAAGGGATTGATTTACGGTATTACAGTGTTATTTATGATGTCATTGATGATGTTAAGGCGGCAATCAACGGTATGCTCGCTCCTGAGATTCGCGAGCAGATTGTTGGTATTGCTGAAGTTCGCGAAGTATATACCTCACCAAAATTTGGTGATATTGCAGGCTGTATTGTTTCCAGCGGCTCGGTAAAACGCAACAATCCTATCCGCGTATTACGTGATAATGTGGTCATATATGAAGGTGAACTGGAATCGTTACGGCGTTTTAAAGATGATGTAAACGAAGTTAAATCCGGCACTGAATGTGGTATCGGCGTGAAAAATTACAATGATGTCAAAGCAGGCGATCAGATAGAAGTATTCGAACGAATTGAAATTGCGCGTACTATTTAAGCTCGATGCAATTGTTCGCGCATCGACATTATTACCTGCTAGATGATTTGTTGATATCGGATAATTTATCACAAGATGGCTAAAGAATTTGGTCGTAATCGGCGGGTTGCTGATCTCATTCAGCGTGA
The DNA here is from genome assembly GCA_047638675.1 of Planctomycetota bacterium. Taxonomy (GTDB): domain Bacteria; phylum Pseudomonadota; class Gammaproteobacteria; order Eutrophobiales; family Eutrophobiaceae; genus WLWS01. The sequence continues at coordinate 11,594 of JBLIML010000089.1, forward strand.
TTTAGCCACCTTGATTCAGCGTGAAATGGATAGTAAGCGTTTTGGTTTGATAACCGTTTCTCTGGTGGATGTTAGCCCTGACTTATTGAAAGCCAAGGTTTTTGTTACCAGCTTAAATGACGATGCAGACAGGAACGATTTGATTCATACGCTAAACGGTCGTGCAGCACATTTTCGTCATGAACTCGCAAAAAACTCGTCGCTTCGTACTACACCGGTTCTAAATTTTGTTTTCGACGGTAGTATAGAATATGGCAGTCGACTAACTGCGCTAATTGATTCTGTGCAATTCAATTCCGAAAGTGACTCTGAATAAGTACAGTCAAACTTTTTGCACATAGAAAAAACACCATCGGTGTCGCTAATAATGAGTCAAGGTTCTTTTACAGGTTCTTCCTGTAAAACTCTCTGGATGATATTGCTGAATCGTATTGTCTTTCGTTTACCGTTTGAGTGGACATGAGCAGACGAGGTAATACAAAAGGCAGGGATATTCATGGGATTTTATTATTGGATAAACCCGCTGGAATTACCTCGAATGATGCTTTGCAACTGGTTAAGAGGCTCTACGATGCGCGTAAAGTAGGGCATACTGGTAGTCTGGATAAACCAGCGACCGGTTTACTGCCGCTTTGCTTTGGTGATGCGACCAAGTTCTCTTCATACTTGCTTGATGCTGATAAACATTATCAGGCAATTTGTAATTTGGGTTCTGAAACTACAACGGGTGACGCTGCAGGCGATGTGTTAACACAAAGCCCTGTACCCGATTTTCAGGAGCAAGATATTGAACAGGTGTTGAAGGATTTTCGAGGTGAAATTCAACAGGTACCACCTATGTTCTCGGCCTTGAAACATAAAGGACAACGTTTGTATGAACTGGCATATCAAGGCTTAGAAGTTGAACGCGCTGCCAGGCCAGTGACCATTCATCGTTTACGCTTACTTAAATTGGATGATGCCAGTTTTGAAATTGATGTTGTTTGCTCAAAGGGAACCTATATTCGCACGCTCGCCGAAGATATTGGTAAAGCTCTGGGATGTGGGGCCCACGTAGGCAGCTTGCGGCGCCTCGGGGCAGGGCCCTACTCAGAGGAAAGCATGATAGACATGCCTACTCTGGATAAATTAGCGAGAGAAGGAAAGGAAAGACTCGACAGCAAGCTAAGAGGAGTGGATACGGCCTTATTTAATCTGCCAGAGATTATCCTGGAGGAAAGTGTCGCGTTCTATGTACGCCAGGGCCAGGCCGTGACTGTACCTAATGCCCCAACAGAAGGATTGTTACGGATTTATAATACGGCAAGGCAGTTTATAGGGCTGGGTGAAGTGCTCGATGATGGTAGAATTACCCCGCGAAGACTGGTCAAATTGTAATAAATGGCGGGAAACGGCTAAATAACTTGTATAAATTAGAGACTTTCCCTTGTTCGTATGCAGACGCCTCGGTACAATACGCGCGATTTTGCGACACGAAATTTTAGGAGCTACCTTAACTATGGCATTAACTCAGCAACAAACATCAGGTATTTTAAGCGAGTATCAGCGTTCAGCATCCGATTCGGGCTCGCCCGAGGTGCAAGTCGCGTTATTGACAGCGAATATCACCGAATTGTCTGGACACTTCAAAGTGCATAAAAAAGACAATCACTCTCGACAGGGATTACTACGCATGGTCAATCAGCGTCGTAAGCTGCTGGATTATCTGAAGAACAAAGATGTAAATCGTTATCGCGATTTAATCGCCAAGCTTGGTCTGCGTAAATAAAGCAAATACACCGGACAAAACGCTCATCTAAAAATCAATTTTCAGTATGTTGGTGACCAGGGTAAGTCATTACTTAAGTTACCAATGTAATTCAATTTCGTATCATTTGACGTCAGGATAATACTCATGAATGTGGTCAGAAAAGAATTTCAGTTTGGGAATAATACCGTTGTACTGGAAACCGGCAGGGTGGCACGGCAGGCAACAGGTGCTGTGCTTTGCAGCATGGGCGATACCGTTGTTTTGGTAACGTGTGTCGCAAGAAAAGACGCCGACCCTCGTCGCGATTTCTTTCCTTTGACCGTTGACTATCAGGAACGCAATTATGCCGCGGGTAAAATACCAGGTGGTTTTTTCAAGCGTGAAGGTCGACCGTCCGAAAAAGAGACGCTGACCTGCCGACTTATCGATCGACCGATACGGCCCTTATTTCCTAAAGGTTTCAAAAACGAAGTGCAAATTATCGCTACGGTAATGTCTCTGGATCCGAGTGTTGATCCTGATATTCTAGCTTTGATTGGCGCCTCCGCTTCTGTATTCATTACCGGTATGCCTTTCGCTGGGCCCATAGGCGCTGCCCGAGTCGGATACAAGGACGGTGAATATCTTCTTAACCCCAGTTTTAAAGATCTTGATGATTCCGAGTTGAATCTGGTGGTTGCTGGTACAAGTAGTTCCGTTTTGATGGTTGAGTCAGAGGCACAACAGCTTTCTGAAGAAGTTATGCTCGGTGCTGTCATGTATGGGCACGCACAGATGCAGGTTGTGATAGATAACATTCGGGAAATGGCCGCAGAAGTCGGTGCCAAATCCTGGGATTGGCAAGGACCGGCCAAGGATGAAGACCTTACCAATGAGATTGATAGTCGTTGTAGTGACCTGATACGCGAAGCTTACGCTATTACAGACAAGTTGAGTCGCCGCGACCGCCTCGATGAGATCAGAACAGAAGTGGTTGATGCCATGCTTGAGGAGTTTGCAGAGCGTTGGGCCCATGACGAAATACAGACTGCCATCGAAAAACTGGAAAGTAGTGTGGTGCGAGGCGGCATTGTTGCTGGAGAAAACAGGATTGATGGGCGTGTGCCTGATGCCATACGACAGATAACTGTCGAAGTCGGGGTCTTGCCTCGTGCGCATGGTTCCGCTTTGTTTACACGTGGTGAAACTCAGGCGATGGTCGTTGTCGCTCTGGGTACAGAACGAGATTCGCAGATTATTGATGCTATAGAAGGTGAGCACAAAGAGCCGTTTATGTTGCATTATAATTTCCCTCCATATTGTGTTGGAGAAACAGGTCGCGTTGGTACGCCTAAGCGCCGCGAGATTGGACATGGCAGATTGGCAAAACGCAGTATGGTGGCAGTGATGCCAACATTGGCTGAATTTCCTTACGCTATTCGTGTTGTCTCAGAAATTACTGAATCC